>CAZUKP010000035.1:0-30995 GCA_964620915.1 uncultured Hyphomicrobium sp.
TTGTCGGTGGCGGACCAGCCGGCCTATTTACTGCGCTTCGACTTGCAAGAAAGGCGGGCAGTGCGTGCAAGATTACAATTTTCGAGGCGAGTAGCAGGCTTGGTGGAAAAATAATTACGAAGCAATTTCCCGGGGTCGGGCTTTATGAGGCCGGTGTCGCGGAGATTTATGACTATTCCGCAATCGGGCCCGACCCATTGCGCGAAATGATTGAGAAAGATTTTCACCTAAAAATTAAACACATTAAGGGCGGTGCCTGCATTCTTGACGGAAATCTAATTCATACCGCGGAAGACTTGGCCAGCCACTACGGCGCCAATAGTAGAGACGGCGCAATTGGCTTTCGCAATCTTTGCGCGGACATGTTGAGTCCCACGGCTTTTTACATGAGCGCGCATGAAGCCGACAATCGGCATGCCTGGGCTCAAATGACTGGAGAAGAACTCCTCGCCGCCAAGATTGGCGACGAGAGGGCGCGGCGGTACATCCGCGTCATGGCCCACAGTGATGTCGCTGCGCCGCCACACCTAACGAACGGCCTCACATTCCTGAAGAATGCGCTGATGGATGTTGAAGGATACCTCGACATCTTCTCGGTTGTCGGGGGGAACGAAGAGATCGTCCGGTGTCTTGTCGACGATCTAGACGCCGAGATCCGCCTCAACTCGCCTGTGCGATCCGTGGAGCCACTTGAAGACGGCACCTACCGTATAGAGACGGGAGCAAATGGCGTTAGCCAAAGCACTGACGTGGACTTTGTGGCATTGGCCTTACCCTTAACTTCCCTTTCGATCATCGAGTGGCGCACCGAGACCCTCCAACGGCGTATCGCAAATCACATAAGCCATTTTGATAGGCCCGCTCACTATGTGCGGGCGACTTTATTGTTTGAGCGCCCATTTTGGCGGGAGTTCGTGTCGGGCGCTTGGTTCATGATCGATGCGTTCGATGGATGCGCTGTCTATGACGAAGGCGCCCGACATGACCTGGGAAGTTTCGGTGCACTTGGCTTCCTCATAGCGGGTAATGCTGCGTTGTGGCTCGCGAATTTGTCCGACGACGAAGTCGAGCAGCTTTGCCTTGATGCATTGCCCCCGGTACTCGCGCACGGGCGCAGACTGGTGGTCGACCGGCGAATTCATCGATGGATGGCATCAGTCAGCGCTTTGCCTGGCGGACGCCCCGCCCGCAGGCTGCTTGAAAATCATCGCCTGGACCAAGAACGCCTTCCTGGGATTGTTATGGTTGGCGACTACATCTTCGACGCTACACTTAATGGCGCATTCGACTCAGCAGATGCCGCGACCGACCTAATTGTGTCCGACATCCTGGCAAGGCGCAGGTCCAGACGGTTAGACCTGGATTCCTTGGCCAAGAGGAAGGGTGTTCGTCCTGCGCGGAAATGGAGAATTTCGGACCACGATCGATTCTTCGACGGACAGTTTATCGCCGACATGCTGCAGATCGTGTGGGGACTAAGCACGGATGCGACGATTCTAGTCATCGGCAACGACTGGCAAGGCACCGTTAACCAGCTGCAGGCATCGGGACTGAATGCTTCCGGAATCTCACCCCCCTGGAACGAATCGCTAGACAAGACGTCCGAGTGCGAGAACTCCAATCGGGAGTCATACAAGTTGCCGTTCGCTGACGATCATTTCGATGTGATCGTTGAGACCGCGCTTTGCTACCTCCCGAGAGAGAAGGTGCATCATGCCGTGCCTGAATTGCGGCGCGTTGCGCGGCGCGGTGTCCTGTTCGGATCAGTTACCAGCGATTTGGCTGTCGATTTCATTGAGCGTCACAACCTGCTCGACGGCGTTGAGACACTTGCATCCCGTTGGGACTGGTCGGAACAGCTCATATCCGACGGCCTGCGACTTTCTATTTGCGACCAGACAAAGCTAGCGCGAGCGTGGGAGCGGGCACAGGCTTCAGGTGCCGCGCCAGGATATTGGTACGACGAGCCCGAGAGCGTTCTTTATAGCTTCTTTGAACCGAGTGATGTCGCGTCAGCGGCGTCATTGGGCGCCTCCACTGAAGTTGGAGAAGCGCGAAGTGCAATCAGATTTGACGAACAGGGAAGTCCGGTTCCTGCACAGCAAGAACGGTCGGGCTGAAGGACCGTCCGAAACTCGTTTAGTCTCAGGAGTTCGGTGATGAGCAATGTTGTCCCTATTTCTATCCCTACGTTGAACGCGGAGGGATGGCGCATTTCCCTCAAGTCGGCCCTAGAGGAGGACGAAGTTCCCCTTGTTACGGTAACAGAGCCATGCAGACGCTTTGCGGTTGCACAGGAGTTAAACGTCTGCGAGGTCCTTGAAACGCCAGCGCTTGAGAACGATGACTCGCTGCTGCTCATTTGGATTCCTCGAACAGCAGCCGTTTCGCCAGAGTGGGAAAATCAGATCGAGATGTGGCCAGGAGTGGATCCTGGATCTCGACCGCTAATCGTCCGAGGCGGTATCCGCACGGCCCGGGTTGTTTGGTCGCCGAACCGTGCGGTCATCTGCGGTGACGCCGAGGAGCTCAAAGACGCAAAAGATGCTGTGATTCGCTTCACCTTGGCAGCACGCAAAACGCTCGATCTCCAAGACCAACTTGCCAACATCTGGCCAGAAATCGAAAAACACAAGTCGCTCACTCATGCGGTGTCACGCAGACAGCTCAGGTTCCAGTCCGAAGTCAACGGCATGACTGAGAGAGTGACCGAAATGAAAGCGAACCATCTTTCACTTCAACGAACCATAAAACAGCTTGATTCTCGACTCACGACAACGTCGAAGCTCCTATTTTCGGAGCTCGCATTTCAAGCTGGTCTCTTCGAGCGCCTCGAAATGTTGGAGAACCCAATTCAGTTCGGTGTGGATCATTTTGAATTATCAAATACGCGATTGATTGAGGCCAGGTTCCAGAGAACCGAATTCATCCTATTGATCACAATTGCCGTTCTCGTCCTAGCTGACTTCGTAGTGCTTTTTATCGAGCTTAGCCGCTACGGGGCATGGCAAAATTGGATAGCGTCCATCACAGGATACGTTTGATGGTCAGCGACCGCATTCGATCATTTCTTAGCGATAGGCGACCCGAAAGCCCCTGCCTCGTGGTCGACCTTGCGGTTATCCGTGAAAAATACCAGGCGTATCAACGCGCACTTCCGAATTCTCGAATCTATTATGCAATAAAGGCAAACCCCGACCCAGCGATCCTCTCGTTATTGGTGGAGCTAGGCTCATTCTTCGATGCGGCATCGATAAATGAGATTAGGGCCGTTATGGCCGCCGGCGGTTCTCCCGAAGACATATCGTTCGGAAGTACAATAAAGAAAGAATGCGATATCGCGAGTGCTTTCGCGCTGGGCGTTCGCCTATTCGCGGTTGATGCAGTCGCTGAAGTCTACAAGGTTGCGCGTGCTGCACCGGGCGCATCGGTCTTCTGCCGAATCTTATCGGATGGTAAGGGGGCTGAGTGGCCGCTGTCGCGCAAGTGCGGATGCGATCCCGACATGGCGATCGAAGTGCTTCAGCACGCGCATCGTGCGGACCTCGACGTCACTGGCTTATCGTTTCACGTCGGTTCGCAACAGCCAGACCCCAATTCCTGGAATGCGGCGCTGGCCGAGACGAGCTATATTTGTCGCGCGCTGGGCGACCTTGGAATCGACCTAACCTTGATCAATTTGGGTGGCGGCTTTCCTGCGCGATATTTGAAGGACGTTCCGTCGCCCGGAGCCTACGGTGAAGCCATTTCCAGGTCGCTCCAGCGCCATTTCGGCAATCGCATACCCAACACTATCATTGAACCGGGCCGTGGCCTCGTGGGGGACGCCGGGGTCATCAAGGCCGAAATTGTGCTCATCTCTCGCAAGAGCGCCGCGGACCTTCACCGTTGGGTCTATCTTGACATTGGGAAGTTCGGTGGACTCGCGGAAACGATTGACGAGGCCATTCGCTATCCAATCCGCACTCCGCGCGATGGAGAAGCAACCTCTCCTTGCGTGATCGCGGGCCCGACCTGCGACTCCGCAGATGTTCTGTATGAGAAGACGCCATATGACCTGCCGATATCGTTAGCGATCGGCGACGAGGTCTTGATCGAGTCAACCGGCGCTTACACCACCACCTATTCCTCCGTGGGCTTTAACGGCATCCCGCCGTTGAGAACCTATGTTCTGGGCTCAGCCGAGAGGCAAGATTTTGATGGAAACGTCTATCCACTCGCTCAACGTTGCAGCTAGCGAAGCACGCGGCACCGCATCAGTCTCAGGGAGCCTTCTCTCTTTTCGGCGAAGCGCCAAGCCTCCAGTAGAACACGATGGAATGACAGCCATGGCGGAAAAAGAAATTCACGCTCGCATTACTGGTCCGATCGTCATGATAGGCTTTGGCTCGATAGGTCGCGGTACGTTGCCACTGATCGAGCGGCACTTCGACTATGATCCGAAGCGTCTCGTCGTTATCGATCCGGACGACACGTATCGCCACCTTCTTGAGGAGCGCGACATCCGATTTGACCATAAAGCGATAACGCGTGAGAACTACAGGAAGGCGCTAGAGCCGCTGCTCACCGACGGCGACGGTCAGGGTTTTTGTATCAACCTCTCCGTTGACACTTCTTCAGTCGACATAATGAAGTTCTGTCGGGAGATCGGCGCTCTCTACATCGATACAGTCATCGAACCGTGGCCTGGCTTCTATCAAAATGCAGATGCGAATCCGGCAATGCGTTCGAATTATGTGCTGCGCGAATCGTTGCTCGCGGAGAAGCGCAAAACGTCAGGCGGAACAACTGCGGTCTCATGCTGCGGGGCTAACCCTGGCATGGTCTCCTGGCTCGTCAAAGAAGCGTTGGTCAATCTAGCCCGCGACCTAAATGGCGCGATCGACGAGCCGTTGACGCGAGAGGAATGGGGGATGCTCGCCAGGGATCTTGGAGTGAAGGGCATCCATATCGCCGAGCGCGACACGCAAAGAGCAAAGTCTCCCAAGCCAATGGATGTGTTCGTCAACACTTGGTCGATCGAAGGTTTCTTGTCAGAAGCCCTGCAGCCAGCCGAGGCCGGATGGGGCACACACGAAAAATGGTTTCCTCCCCAGGCCAGAAGGCATAAGTCGGGCTGCAAGGCCGCAATCTATTTTTTGCGGCCAGGTGCCAACACGCGAGTGCGGTCGTGGACACCAACGCCAGGTCCGCAGCACGGTTTCCTCGTCACACACAATGAGTCAATCTCGATTGCTGACTACTTCACCGTCAAAGCGAACGGGAAGGCCGCTTACCGGCCGACCTGCCATTATGCCTATCACCCTTGCAACGATGCAGTGCTTTCTATGCACGAGATGATGGGACGTGTCGGCACGCCCGTCGAAAAATATCACCTTCTTGACGAAAATGAGCTCGTCGACGGAATCGATGAGCTTGGCGTGCTTCTATATGGCCATGCCAAGAATGCCTATTGGTATGGTTCTCAGCTTTCGATCACAGAAACGAGGGAGCTTGCGCCTTATCAGAATGCGACAGGCCTTCAGGTCACTTCCGCCGTGCTTGCCGGAATGGTTTGGGCGCTCGAGAACCCAAATGCCGGAATTGTGGAAGCAGATGAGATGGACTACAGCCGCTGTCTAGAAGTGCAGCGCCCGTACCTTGGTCCGGTCATCGGAACATATACCGATTGGACTCCACTCGATGGGCGGTCTGCTTTGTTCGCCGAAGACATCGATGAGCACGATGCTTGGCAATTTAAGAACATTTTGGTCAGGTGATGTAGCGCATTGTTCTTTTGAAGTTTGTTAACTCGCGCACGATGCTGGCGCGTAAGGCTTACTAGGCGCACAGGCACCCTGCCGTCACAACGCAAACTAAGATCGGGATCTATCAGGCGAATGAGGAGAGCTCCGTGACATCGAGAAACCTGCGCTCGCGTTGAGGTCGATCAGGAATTCAGGATGGACAGGACCTAATCTTAGACGGAGTAACGACAGCAAATGCCGCACCGCCCGGATCCTTTAGAATCGCAAGGCGATCCCCATTCGGCAAATCGAATGGCGACTGCAGCACCTTGCCGCCGGCGGCCCATGTTTTTTCAACGGCTCTGTCGACATTCTCCACTTGGATATAGACGAGCCAGCCTGCTGGAACGCCCTTCAATGCCCAACTGCCCTCGCTGGCCACACCGGCGGCCTCCGTTTTTTGGTTCTTGAAAAGAGTGTACGTTGAGTCCTCCGGTTTCCGCTCCCAACCGAGAACCTTGGTGTAAAAGTTTCCAGACGCGTCAATGTCCTGGGTAATAAGCTCTGCCCACCAGACCTCGCCGATGCCAGCGGTGCATGCGTCGCAGCTGCTTCCAGCGGTTGCAGCTTTGGTCCCGGTCGGCGTGGCCATCGCACTGGCAAACGGCGTCGCCGCCATTACAACGCCGGTCAATCCGAAGGCTACATGGCGTCTGTTCAGTTCGATGCTGTGCTTTGATTCGTCCGACATTGTCTTCGCCTTTGCTATTCAAATTGTTGTCTTAATGCCTTTGTCACGATGCCGCGTTGATCGCACAATCGCGCACAAGCAATGGCTGAAAAGAGCACGCGCGTTCAAACCATTTTCCTGGTCTCACATCTGATGTCTGAGACTCAAGTTCGCTATGGAATTAGATTCGCCGAAACTCGATTCAGTTTTCGAAATTAGGATCGAGTTCAGTGGAAAATTTGCCAAGCAAGGGCCTGGGTGCGACTGGTGACGAAATTTTTTCAGCAAGTAAGCTGTTATTAAGTCTTGCAAATCGTGGATTAGCAAGTGGCATTATACAACATAGTAAAAACTGCGCCGTTCACGAAAAGTGGTCTTCAGTTGTTGTGCGCCGGCAGTTGAGAATGGAACGTTTCACATTCGGTTGGCGCTTTACGCGGTTACAATGCGATAGCCACCTTTCGTTCAAAGCCATCCTTCAAAGCGTGGATCCAATATAGTCTATGGTCCGACCCTGTTTACGGGCCTTGGCCGCACCACACGCATGTCGTGTGTATTTAAATATTGGCGGATTGGGCTGATCGGCGAGTGTCAAGCCCAGCGGCCTGCGGCTGCACGATCGACAAACCAGATGACTTCGCCGGCCGGACGGATGTGGGACGCCGGGAACGACGTGTCGCCGGAAAGGATCTTGTCGAGGACCTCGCGCTTGCCTTCACCGGCAACGAGGAACGCGACGACGCGGCTGCTGTCGAGTACGGGATACGTCAAACTGATACGTGGTTCGGGCCGGCCGTGTGGAACAGGTGCTACCCAACGCTCTTTCTCCTGCAGCACGGGCTGGCCTGGGATGAGCGAGGCTGTGTGCCCATCGTCGCCCAGTCCAAGTAGAGTGAGATCGAGCAGTTGTTTGTCTGCGCGCAGCTCGCCGGCCCCATAGAGCCCCTTGAGCATCGCCTCGTATCGTTCCGCAGCCTGGTCGAGCGTGATGTCATCGGTCTCGACCGGATGTACGTTCTCTTCGGGCACGGGAACTTTGGCGAGGAATGCGTCGCGGGCCATGCCGAAATTGCTGGCAGGGTCGGAGGGCGGAACAAACCGCTCATCACCTAAGACCCAATGAACGCGATCCCATGGCAATTTGCTGCGGATAGGTTCCTGGGCGAGAAGCTCATAAAGAGGCTTGGGGGTCGAACCACCGGATAGGGCGATGATCGTGCGTTCCGCGGACCGCGCCGCGAGATCGCAGAGATAGTCGGCCCCGGCACGTGCCAGAGCCGGCGCGTCGTCGCTCACGCGAAGTGTTCCGAATGCTGGCTTCATATCTCTGCCTCCCTTGGCTTCGGTAACAAAGCGTTCCCATGTTGCCGCGTCAACACTTGCTCGAGCACCATCGTTTGGAAAGCGCGATGTAAACGATCTTTGCGTTTTCTTTCATCGGCGGCGAAGTGCCATGAGGAGGTGGCACACAATTCGTTATCGAATGCTCAAGGCATGGCTTGCGTCGTTGCGCGATCACGGGGCATAAAGAGCCAACATACGCCGCGTCGCGTGTAACGAACTTGTGGTGCGCCACTGGACGGCCGTAGCCCCGAGCAACCAAAACGAACGAGGCCGACGAAACGGCCCAAGTTAGTGCGGAGTCGTGGAGCTTGGGATGACGAGCACCGGAGACGAGATTAAGGGGCAGGGCCCGCTCACGCTCGCCTTTGACATCGGTGGCAGCCACCTGAAGGCCGGCGTGCTTTCTCCCAGCGGCGAAATGGTAAAGGGCCCGGTTCGCGTTGTGACGCCGAGGCCGGCAAAGCCCGATGAGGTCGTGGAGGGCCTGTTGGGTCTCGCGAAGCAACTCGATGATTGCGACCGCATAACGATTGGTTTTCCTGGCGTCGTGCGCGGCGATACCGTCTTTACCGCCCCCAATCTTGGAAACGATTTGTGGCACGGCTTCAAGCTGGCCGCAGTCATCGGCCAGCGCCTGGGCAAACCCGTGCGCATGCTCAACGATGCCAGCGTTCAGGGATTGGGTGCCATTTCCGGCAAGGGCATTGAGCTGGTTCTGACGATGGGGACCGGCATGGGTTTCGCCTTGTTCCAAGATGGGCATTTGGCTCCGCATCTGGAGATGAGCCAGCTTCCTGTAAAGACAGATAAGACCTACGACGAGTACGTAGGCCACGCAGCGCTGGAAGACATTGGTAAGAAGCATTGGAATAAGCGCATGCGGAAAGTCATCGAGATTTTCGCGACCGTCGTTAACTATGACATGCTTTACATCGGTGGTGGGAATGCCCGGCTTCTTGAAACGCCATTGCCGGACAATGTGAAAACGGTTTCGAATGAAGCAGGGATAACCGGCGGTGTGCGGGTGTGGGACAAGCGGTTGGACCAAGATTTCATGGAACCGTCGTCTGCTTCTGCCACCGTAGCATAGCGCGTGTTCCGGGCTGATTAGCCAGCTCCATCGGAGCAACCGCGTCGATCGAGTCCGCCGCAGGCTGGCCTCGCAAACTGTTAGACGATTTGCAGCGACCAATAGGCAGCCGTAATGCAAACTCAGGACGAACTGGATCAGCTCGCGGTCAACACGATTCGCACGCTGTCGATCGACGCCATCCAGAAGGCCCTCTCAGGCCATCCCGGCACTGCTATGGACGCTGCGCCGACGGCGTACGTTCTGTGGCAGCAATTCTTGCGATATGATCCAAAGGATCCTCATTGGATCAATCGTGACCGCTTCGTGTTGTCGAGCGGTCATGCCTCGATGCTGCTTTACAGTCTTATCTATCTCGCAGGCATCAAGGCCGACGACTCGTCATATGCCCAGAAGGGTGGGGACGCGATAACGCTGGCTGATATCGAGTCCTTCCGTGAGGAGGGAAGCCGCTGCCCAGGACACCCCGAATACGGTTGGACGACAGCCGTCGAATCAACGACGGGCCCGCTTGGCCAGGGTATTGCCACCAGTGTAGGCATGGCCATGGCAGGCAAGTGGCTTGCGGCTACTTACAACAAGCCAGACTTCGATCTCTTCGATTTCAACGTCTACGCATTGTGCGGCGAGGGCTGCCTGATGGAGGGCGTAGGCAGTGAGGCCGCGTCACTAGCCGGGCATCTCAAGCTGTCGAACTTGTGTTGGATCTTCGACAAGAACCACGTGACCATTGATGGCCACACCGAGATTACTTTCACCGAGGACGAAGCTGCGCGCTTCCGCGCCTATGGCTGGCACGTCACGGAGGTCACCGACGCCAACGATCTCGCGCAACTGGCGCGCGCCTACAACGAATTCCTCGCGACCGATGACCGGCCCACGCTCATCGTCGTGCACAGCCACATCGGCTACGGGTCACCGGGCAAGCACGATACTCCGAAAGCGCATGGCGAACCGCTTGGCCCGGATGAAGTTCGCCGAACCAAAGAGTTTTTGGGTTTTGATCCCGACAAAGACTTTGTCGTACCGGCCGGCGTGCGCGAACACTTTGCCAGTCAAATGGGAAAACGAGGCGCTACGCAGCGTCATGATTGGGAAAAATTGTTCGCGGCCTATGCCAAGACGTTTCCTGAACTCGCCGCGCAGGTCGACGCCATTCGCTCAAGAGGACTGCCTGAGGGATGGGATAGTGAGATCCCAACATTTGATGCCGATCCCAAAGGCATCGCAACCCGTGCAGCATCCGGCAAGGTGCTCAACGCGATTGCAGAAAAAGTTCCCTGGATCATGGGTGGCGCTGGCGACGTTGCCGGGAGCACGAAAGTGGTGCTCGACTTTGATGATGCAGGAGAGTTCCAGTCCTATAGCCGGCTTGGCGATTATGGTGGCCGCAACATCCACTATGGCATTCGTGAACATGCCATGTGCGCGATTGTGAACGGTATGGTGCTATCGGGCGTACGCGCCTATGCGTCGACCTACCTGATTTTCACCGACTATGCGCGTGGGGCCATCCGGTTGTCGTCACTGATGAACTTGCCGGTGCTTCACATCTGGACGCATGATTCGATTAGTTTGGGACAAGATGGCCCCACACACCAACCGATCGAGCAGATGCTATCGCTGCGCGCCATCCCGGGCATGATGGTGATCCGCCCGGCTGACGCCAACGAGACGGCGGAGGCTTATCGCCTCGTCATACCCCACAAAGACCGTCCGGCAGCTCTTATTTTGTCACGGCAGGCGCTTCCTATTTTCGACCGGAAGCAATTCGCACCCGCTAGTGGACTCGCCAAGGGCGGTTATGTCCTCGCCGACGCGGCTGGCGCCAAACCCGATGTCATTTTGATCGGCACCGGAAGTGAGGTTTCGCTTTGTGTTGCGGCCCGCGATCTCCTCGCCGGAGAAGGCATTGCAGCGCGCGTCGTCAGCATGCCGTGTCGCGAGCTATTCGATGCGCAGGATCAGGCTTATCGCGACTCGGTCTTGCCGCCTGGCATTGAGGCGCGCGTGACGGTTGAGGAGGCTTCGCCGATCGGCTGGGACCGTTATGCAGGACCAAAAGGCAAGGTGCTTGGCATGCACACGTTCGGCATGTCCGCGCCGCAGAAGGTTGTCGCCGAACATTTTGGATTTACGCCTGAGCGCGTAGCCGCCGCGGCCAAGGAGGTCTTGGGCCGCAGTTCATGACGTCCCGGTTTCGGGGCTGTTCATGACCAAAACGAAGCGTGGAGAAGAAATATGCAACTTGGCATGATCGGCCTCGGCCGGATGGGCGCCAACATGGTCGTGCGGCTGATGAAGGCCGGTCACGAACTCCATGTCTACGATACGCATCCCGACGTGGTGAAAGACCTCGGCGGCAAGGGTGCGAAAGGCAGCACGGATCTCGCGGGGCTCGTAAAGTCGCTGTCAAAGCCGCGGGCCGTTTGGATGATGGTGCCAGCTGGGGCGGTCGACGCCGTTCTTGCGCAACTAACACCGCTGTTGGAGCCCGGTGATATCATCATTGATGGTGGCAACTCCTACTATCACGACGACTTGCGTCGCGCCGGGGAGCTGAGAGAAAAGCAGCTTCACTATGTGGATGTTGGCGTGAGTGGTGGCGTGTGGGGGCTGGACCGTGGCTACTGTATGATGATCGGCGGTGAAGATGAGGTCGTGCAGCGCCTTGATCCCATTTTCAAGACGCTGGCTCCTGGCGTCGATGAGGCGCCTCGCACACCCGGTGCTAAGGGCGAGCCAACGCCTGCGGAAAACGGCTATTTGCACTGCGGACCCAATGGCGCAGGCCATTTCGTCAAGATGGTGCACAACGGCATTGAATACGGGATCATGGCCGCTTACGCCGAGGGCCTGAACATTCTCCAGAATGCGAACGCCGGCAAGGTGAAACGCACGACAGATGCGGAGACGACGCCGCTCAGAAATCCTGAACTCTACCAATACGATCTGAACTTGCCCGATGTCGCTGAAGTCTGGCGGCGGGGCAGTGTCATCGGCTCCTGGTTGCTCGATTTGACGGCCAGCGCGTTGCGGCACAGTCCCGACTTGTCGAACTTTGAAGGCCGCGTATCGGACTCCGGCGAAGGCCGGTGGACGCTACAGGCCGCCATTGACGAAGGCGTGCCTGCGCCTGTGATCAGCTCCGCGCTGTTCTCGCGCTTTTCTTCGCGCGGCGATGCAGAGTTTGCCGACAAGCTGATGTCGGCGATGCGGTTTGAATTCGGCGGCCACCTTGAGAAGAAGGCACCATGACACGCAACAGCGAAGGATCGTCAGACGCGCTCGTCTTCTTCGGTGCGACCGGAGATCTTGCCTACAAGCAGATCTTCCCGGCCCTTTATGGGCTGGTCCGCGATGAGGGTCTGTCCACGCCGATTATTGGCGTCGCCAAACAGGGTTGGGACCTTGACCAGCTCAAAGGACGAGCGGCCGACAGCGTCAAGGCGCACGGCGGCGACATCAAATCCGATGCTTTCAAGAAGCTGCTGTCCCAGCTGCGCTATGTCGACGGCGACTACAACGACCCGGCCGTGTTCACGGAGCTGCGAAAGCAACTGGGCGATGCGCAAAGGCCGCTGCACTATCTGGCCATTCCGCCGGTTTTGTTCTCGGTCGTTGGGTCTCAGCTTGCCAAGTCCGGGTGCTCGAAGAACGCGCGTCTCGTCGTCGAGAAGCCCTTCGGCCGTGATCGCAAATCGGCCGATGAGCTAAGCCGGATCCTCGATCAGTACTTCTCCGAGGACGACATTTTTCGCATCGATCACTATCTGGGCAAGGAGCCAGTTCAAAACATTCTCTACACGCGCTTTGCCAATTCGATGTTCGAGCCTATCTGGAACCGAAACTATGTCCGGAGCATTCAGATCACGATGGCCGAAAACTTCGGCGTACAGGATCGCGGCAAATTTTATGACGAGACGGGTGCCATTCGCGATGTTTTGCAGAACCACATGCTGCAGATACTGGCCTCGCTCACCATGGATCCGCCCACGGGGCAGGAACATGAAGCGTTGCGCGATAGAAAAGCGAGTCTCCTAAAATCAGTGCGCGCGCTGGATGCGGACCATGTCGTGCGCGGTCAATACGAAGGTTATGAGAAGGTTCCGGGTGTGAAACCGGGCTCGACGGTTGAGACCTTTGCGGCCGCTAAGCTGGAGATCGACAATTGGCGCTGGGCCGGTGTTCCGATCTTCATTCGCACGGGTAAGGTTTTGCCGGTGTCGATCGCCGAGGCGGTCGTCGAGTTCCGTAAACCACCGCGCGAAACGTTTGGCGAGATCGACGCCATTGGCTCGGGTCACATGCGCTTCAGGATCCAACCCGACGTCACGATTGCCTTGGGGACACGCGTCAAGGTTCCGGGTGATCGCATGATTGGTGACGACGTCGAGTTGGTTCTGAGCCGGCAACCGGGCGCCGATAAGCCGCCATATCAGCGGCTGCTCGGCGATGCGATGCATGGCATCAGCGACTTGTTTACAAGAGAGGATATCGTCGATGCCGAGTGGCGCATCGTCAATGATGTCCTCGGTGACGTAACTCCCGTCTACAGATATGCGCCGGGAACGTGGGGGCCGGACGAGGCCAATGAACTTGTCGGCAGGGACGGCCCGTGGGAGGACCCAAAGCCCATGGAGACGACGTGATGACGGCCGCGAGCGAGGTTGTCTTTCTGTTCGATGTTGATGGCACGTTGCTCGACAACGATGGCATCAAGGCCGAGCTGGGGCAGCAAGTGCTCGACAACTTCGGGCCGGAGGCGTCCGACCGGTTCTGGGCCATCTACGAAGAGCAGCGCAAAAAGCACGGTTATGCCGACTTCCTCGGCACGCTTGAGCGCTTTCGGCTGGAGAACCTGCACAATCCTCTCGCGTTGCGGCTATCCAATTGGCTGATGGACTATCCGTTTCCCGAGAAGATTTTTCCCGATGCTCTCGACGTTGTTCTACACGTTCGCCAATGGGGATTACCGGTGATACTAACCGATGGCGACGGAGTTTTCCAACCTCACAAGCTCGAGCGTGCCGGGCTCTGGCGGGCCTTTGACGGACGGGTGCTCAATTACATCCATAAAGAGCACGAACTTGAGAGTGTGCAACGCTCTTATCCCGCAAAGCACTATGTTCTAATCGACGATAAGTTGAAGCTTCTGACAAGCGTTAAGCACGCCTGGGGCGAGCAAGTTACAACTGTCTTCC
Source organism: uncultured Hyphomicrobium sp. (assembly GCA_964620915.1). Taxonomy (GTDB): domain Bacteria; phylum Pseudomonadota; class Alphaproteobacteria; order Rhizobiales; family Hyphomicrobiaceae; genus Hyphomicrobium_A. The sequence continues at coordinate 14,095 of CAZUKP010000035.1, forward strand.
CAAAGCAAGGCCACTATGCAAACGATCCGCAAGTGCTCGCCAGTGAGCCCCCCGCCGATATCACTGTAGATCGGATAGCGGCGCTTATGATGCATGATTTTTCGACGCTTGTGCCAGCGTGACGAGGAGAGAAGCTGTGAAAGCCACGCAACAACTTCATGATCTGGGCCAGAGCCTTTGGATCGACGACATCACCCGCAGCATGCTGAACAGCGGGACTTTGAAGCGATACATCGACGAACTGTCCGTAACTGGGCTTACGTCGAACCCTACGATCTTCGATCACGCTATTTCGAAGAGTGACAGCTACGATGATGAAATTGTCCGCCTCATGAAGGCGGGGCTGTCAGGCGAACCGCTGTTCTTCGAACTAGCGCTCCAAGATTTGTCACTCGCCGCCGATATGTTCTTACCGATCCATGAGAAGACGGCGACTGTCGATGGCTGGGTCTCGCTCGAGGTTTCACCCTTGCTCGCCTACGACACCGCCGCGACCATCGCGGAAGCCAAGCGGCTTTACGCCAAGGCCAACAAGCCGAACCTGTTCATCAAGATTCCGGGAACCAAGGAAGGCCTTCCGGCAATCGAGGAAGCAATCTTCTCTGGTGTGACGGTCAACGTCACGCTGCTGTTCTCCGCTGCCGACTGTGCCGCAGCGGCTGATGCCTATATGAAAGGTCTGGAGCGGCGCATCGAGGCGGGATTGAGTCCGGATGTGCGCTCTGTAGCCTCGATCTTCATTAGCCGGTGGGACAAGGCCGTGGTTGACACGGTGCCCGATGAGCTGCGCGACAAGCTTGGCATCGCGGTGGGTGCGCAGGCTTACAAGGGATACCGCGAGATGCTTGAGTCGGATCGGTTCCAGCGTCTCGCCTCGCTTGGTGCACGCGCGCAACGCCTGCTGTTTGCGAGCACGAGCACCAAAGACCCGAAGGCCCCAGACACCCTCTACGTCGAGGCATTGGCCGCACCAAACACCGTCAACACCATGCCAGACAACACGCTGCTGGCCTTTGGCGATCACGGCAAGCTGAGTGGTGCGTTGGCGCCCGACGGAGGCGACTGCGAGGAGGTTTTGGCCGCGTTCAACAAGGCTGGCATCGACACCGACGCACTCGGCCGGCAGTTACAGAAGGAGGGCGCGGAGTCCTTCGTGGCCTCTTGGAAGGATCTCTTGGGGTCCATCGAAACCAAGGCCAAGGCTCTGGCATAGAGGGAGGCCCAGTATGGGGTCCACGCAGCTCGTCGATAGCGAGACTTGGAAGGCGCTTGTTGCGCATCAGGCCAAGATTGAAAGTGTGCATCTGCGTCAGATGTTTGCCGATGATCCCGGCCGTGCACAGCGTTTTTCCGTTGAAGGCGCAGGGCTCTTTCTCGACTACTCGAAGAACCGCATCACCGACGAGACGATGGGCCTTTTGTTGAAGCTGGCCAAAGAGCGCGGCGTGGCCGAACGGCGCGACGCGATGTTTCGCGGTGAGAAGATCAACACCTCAGAAGGGCGTGCCGTCCTGCATGTGGCGCTGCGCGCACCGCGCGAAGAGGTGATCAAGGTCGATGGGCACAACGTCGTCCCCGACGTGCATGCTGTTCTTGACCGGATGGCGGAATTTTCCGACAAAATTCGCGACGGCTCCTGGACTGGGCACACCGGCAAGCGGATCCGCAACGTCATCAACATCGGCATCGGCGGCTCATACCTGGGCCCAGAGATGGCCTACCTGGCGCTGCGACCGTCGTCCGATCGCGCAATGACGTTCCGTTTCATCTCGAACGTGGACGGCACCGCCTTCACGGAAGCCACCCGCGATCTGGATGCCGAAGAGACGCTTTTTATTGTCTCATCGAAGACGTTTACGACACTTGAAACGATGACGAACGCCGCCACGGCGCGCGCTTGGATCGTCGACAAGCTCGGCTCAGATGACGCCGTTGCAAAGCACTTTGTCGCTGACTCCACCAACACGGCAGGCGTAAAGAAGTTCGGTATCGATACCTCCCACATGTTCGAGTTTTGGGACTGGGTCGGCGGGCGCTACTCAATGGATTCGGCGATCGGTCTGTCGACCATGATTGCCATAGGGCCTGAGAACTTCCGGGCAATGCTCGCTGGCTTTCACGCCATGGACCAGCATTTCTGCACGGCGCCGCCGGAGAAGAATTTGCCCATGCTGATGGGACTCTTGACCGTCTGGTATAACAATTTCTTCGGCGCGCAGACGCTCGGCATCATGCCCTATTCGGAGCACATGGCGCGCTTTCCTGCCTACCTGCAGCAGCTGCAGATGGAGAGCAACGGCAAGCACGTCGACCTGTCGGCCAATCACGTCAATTACCAGACCGGACCAATTATTTGGGGTGAGCCCGGCACCGATGGACAGCACTCCTTCTATCAATTGATCCACCAGGGAACGAAGATCATTCCCTGCGACCTGATTGGCTTCTTGTCGCCGCTTAGCCCGCTTTCTAATCACCACGATCTGCTGATGGCAAACCTGATTGCCCAGGCTGAAGCGCTGGCGTTCGGCAAGACCGCGCAAGAGTTTGCGGCCGAAGGCTCGCCGGCCGCGCAAACTCCGTTCCGGGTTACGGAGGGCAACCGGCCGACCAACATGATCCTCGCCGAGCGGCTCGATCCCAAGACGCTTGGGGCCCTCGTGGCACTCTATGAGCACAGCGTCTTTACGCAGGGTGCGATCTGGAACATCGACTCCTTCGATCAATGGGGCGTTGAGCTCGGCAAGGTGCTGGCTGTGCGCATCATCCCGGAACTCCAGAGTGCGCAGGAGCCTGAACTGAAACACGACAGTTCGACGAACGCGCTCATTCAGCGCTACCGCAAGCACCGGAAGGGCTGACGAGCGCGAAGCGCGTGCTTGGGATCAGCGGCGGTAGATGAACTTTGCCGTGTCGATCTTTGGCTGCCATCCGCTGCGGTCGAGTTCAGGATCGAGATGCTCTTCTTGCGGCCAACCGAGGCAAAGGTAGGCGACAAGCGCCCAACTCTCGGGAACATCCAGCGACTTGCAGACGAACTCCGGCTCCAGGATCGAGATCCACCCCGCGCCGAGTCCGTGAGCGCGCGCGCCGAGCATGAGGGTGTGGATCGCAGTGACCACGGAATAGCGAAGCGTCTCGGGCATACTCTGGCGGCCCAGGCCCGACCCGACGTCGGTGGCCTCATCGGCGAAGACCGCCAGCTGCACCGGCGCAGCATCTAGGCCATCAAGCTTGAGCTGAGCGTAGAGCCGGCGCTTTTCGCCGGAGTAACCGTTGAGCGCATCGGCGTTGGCGCGCGCGAATGATGTCTTGATCGCCTCGCGGCATTGTTGGCTTTCGACGAGGACGAAGCGCCAGGGCTGGCTGTGGCCGACGGATGGTGCGCGTCCGGCGAGATCAATCAGCGATAGAACGAGTTCGGCATCGACCGGGTCGCGCTTGAAACGGCGGACGTCACGGCGCCACAAGACAAGATCGCGCAGATTGGCGCGGAACGTTTCATCGAATTGGGGCGGTGGTGGACCACTGTGGGTCGTCATGGCACCGCCTCATCGATCACATGGAAGAATGTGCCGGTGACGGACCCGCGCCGCGAGCCGCGCTCTGGCACAATGTTGCCACTCGCATTTCGGACCTCGGCAAGCGGCGCGTCAGGGTTTGCAATGACTGTTGCGTAGTGAAACTCGTGACCGAAGAGTTCGGAGTTCCGTGCCAATTGAGAGGCATCGGTCAGGAGCCTGGCGCGCCGATAACCGAGATGCAGCTTTCGTTTGGCGAATGACGTTTCAAGCCCGAGCAAACCGACCATCTCATGCCGATGGCCTTCACCATCAACGAGGCCGGCACCGAGCACCATGTAGCCGCCGCACTCGCCATGAATGGCAACGCCGCGTTCACTCGCATTGCGCATCTCTGCCTTGAAGCGGCTTGCATTTGCGAGTGTGGGACCATGCAGCTCGGGATAGCCGCCCGGCAACCAAACCGCATCGGCGGACGCATCCGGCGTCTCGTCGTCGAGCGGCGAGAATGGAATGATCTGGGCGCCTGCGGCCCGCCAGCCGTCGATCAGATGCGGATAGGTGAATGAGAACGCTTGGTCCCTGGCCAATGCGATCCTTTGGCCAGGCGGACGTAGCGTGGAGTTGTCATGATGTTGGGGCCGCGCTGCGATGTGCAGAGGCCCTGCGGCAGGCAGGATTCTTTCCTTTGGAATGGCTGCAGAAACGACGTCGGCCAAACGATCGAGGTGCCTATCGAGGTCGCCCGTTTCGATAGCTTGAACGAGGCCGAGGTGGCGCTCGGGAAGCGTTAGGCCGACGGTGCGATGAAGCGCTCCCAGAACCGGCAATCCAATCCGTGCGATGGCGTCGCTGACCAGGCGCTCATGGCGTGGACTGCCAATGCAATTCAGTATGACACCGGCGATGTGAACGTCACTGCGATACGTCTGACATCCAAGTGCGACGGCTGCGGCTGTTTCCGCTTGGGCAGTGACATCGAGCACAAGCACGACAGGCCAGCCCGTCAGCGCTGCAAGGTCGGCCGTCGCGCCTTTGCTCGTCTGACCGGCTTCCTCGACGCCGTCGAACAGCCCCATAACGCCCTCTACAACACACAGCTCAGCGTTCGCCGAAGCCGTCGCTATGAGGTGCGCGATCAACTGTGGTCGCATCGCCCAGGTGTCGAGATTGATGCTGGGCCTGCCGGTGGCCGCGGAATGGAACTGCGGATCAATGTAGTCGGGCCCACACTTGAATGGCTGTATGGCGATGCCGGAGCGATGCAGCGTGCGCAATAGGCCAAGCGTGATCGTCGTCTTGCCGGCGCCTGAGCGTGGCGCAGCAATAATGAGACCACGCGGGGCAAGGTTTGGGCTCATGGTCGGTGTGCTCCAGAGCCAAGCAAGGCGCCTCTCAGGGCCGCGATTGCACCGACGATGACGATGGCCGGCGGTTCGATGGCGTTCGCTGTGGCATCGGCCGCAGCTGTCGCGAGTTGGGTTTCAAGAATGCGCTCATTTTCGGTCGATGCGGAGACGATGATGGTGACGGGCGTCTCTGTCGGCATGCCGCCGCGCATGAATGCGGCGGTGATATCTGCAAGATGCGTGATTGCCATATAGAGGATGACCGGCTGCCCGGTGCGCGCCATTGCCTCCCATTCGCGCGTCGCGCGTTCATCAACGGCGCGGTGTCCGGTCGCAAGAATGACGGCGTGATTGGTTTCTCGCGTCGTTGCGGGAATGCCAGCAAGTGCGGCAGCGGTCAGTCCCGACGTCAAGCCCGGCACGATGCGGTAGGGAATGCCCGCGCGTGCGAGCGCTTTGGCCTCCTCCCCGCCTCGGCCGAATACAAAAGGATCGCCACCCTTGAGGCGGAGAACCTTCTTACCTTCATTTGCAAGCGCGATAATTAGTCCGTTTATGTCGGTCTGGTGCGGTGACGCCTTGCCGCCGCGCTTGCCCGCGAAATGGACTTCGGCACCGTTCGCCGCCATATCGAGAAGGCGCGTATCGATCAGCGCGTCGTGTACGATGGCATCGGCGGATCGTAGGGCATGAACGGCCATAAGTGTTAGCAGTCGCGGATCACCCGGCCCGGCGCCCACCAGCCAAACGTGTCCGGCGCGGAATTCCGGGAATTCTGGGAAGCTGTCTGGTATGCAGTCCATTACGGTGGCGTAACTCGAACTAGGCTAAAGAGGGTGCGAGGCGGAGCGGAGCGTGAAGGGCGGCGAGGAAGCAAAAGATACGCAGGACGAACTCGCCAGTCTGAGGCGTGGCTGGACGACCGGTACGTGCGCCGCCGCTGCTGCGCGGGCGGCCTACGAAGCGCTTCTTACCGGAGAATGTCCATCCTCGGTCGCAGTGACGATGCCGGGCGGAACGCGGCCGTCGTTCTCCGTGGCAAGCTGCGAGCGCGTTGGCAACACCGCGACAGCAGGCATCATTAAGGACGCAGGTGACGATCCCGATGTGACGCACGGCGCACTGATCAAAGCGACGGTCAGCTGGGCGCCGGCCGGTTCCGGCGTGACGTTTCGGGCCGGAGATGGTGTTGGCACCGTGACGAGACCCGGACTGCCCATCCCGCCGGGCGAACCCGCAATAAATCCTGTGCCCCGTAAAATGATTGCGCAGGCGATCGCCGAGGCGGCGCAAAGACACAGCGGCACGACGGACGTCGTGGTCGAGGTCTCGGTTCCGGGCGGTGAGGAGATGGCAAAGAAGACGCTGAATGGGCGGCTTGGCATTGTGGGCGGTTTGTCGATCCTCGGTACGACAGGCGTCGTCATCCCCTTCTCGTGCGCGGCGTGGATCGACACGATCCATCGCGGAATCGATGTGGCGCGCGCCATGGGTCTGAAGCACATCGCAGGAAGCACGGGTACGACGTCGGAAACCGCCGTGCAGACGCTCTATCAATTGCCGGACGCCGCCCTCATCGAAATGGGCGACTTCGTCGGCGGCATGTTGAAGTATCTCAAGCGCCATCCCGTAGACCGTGTCACGATCGCTGGAGGCTTCGCCAAGATGACGAAGCTTGGCCAGGGCATGCTCGATCTCCACTCCAAGCGGGGCGAGGTAGACTTTGTCTGGCTTGCAGACCTCATGGATAGAGTCGGCGCGCCCAGCGATGTGCGTGAGCAAGTGCTGAACGCGAACACAGCCCAACTCGTCTTGCAAGAAGCCGTCTCGCGCGGCCTGCCGCTCGGTGATTTGGTGGCGAAGGCTGCTTGGGCGGTTGCGGCCAATTCCCTTGGCGGTGCCGACATCATACTCGATGTCGTGATCTTCGACCGTCAGGGCAAGCTTGCCGGTCGAACGGAAATGCGACCGGTTCATGCAGGCCTCCCACGATAGCGCCGCTGATAGTTCGCATCGTAGAGCGCGCTCTCGCGGAAATCCTCAGCGCCGAGCGCCGGGCCGACCATGATGAGGGCTGTGCGCTCGACACCGCCTTTCTCCGCCACACGCTGTGAAATGTTTGAAAGTGTTGCGCGAACGATCGTCTGTTCGGGCCAGCTCGCACGATAGATGACTGCGGCCGGGCAGTCGGCGCCATAAAAGGGTAGTAGCTCTTCAACGACACGATCAAGCGCGTGAACCGACAAATGCACAACAAGCGTTGCGCCTGTGGCCGCAAACGCCGCCAGGGTCTCCTTCTCCGGCATGGACGAGGCCCGGCCCGGCGTGCGCGTCAAAACGACGGACTGAGCGACTTCGGGAACCGTCAATTCGCGGCCGAGGGCGGCGGCGGCGGCCGCGAACGCCGGCACACCGGGGGTGATCGTGTAGGGAATGCTCAGAGCATCTAGTCGGCGGAGCTGCTCGGCAAGCGCGCTCCAAATCGACAGATCGCCCGAGTGCAGACGCGCAATGTCGTCTCCGGCAGCCGTTGCGCGCACACACTCTTGGATGATTTCGTCGAGCGACATCGGCGCGGTGTCGATGATACGCGCGCCGGGCGGGCAATGATCAAGCATAGCCTTGGGCACGAGCGATCCTGCGTAGAGGCAGACAGGGCACTTCGCGATCAGGTCGCGTCCTCTAAGCGTCAAGAGATCTGGCGCGCCTGGACCAGCCCCGATGAAATGTACGGTCATGGCCCCTCTCCCACGGCGATGGCGCACGTGACCGTTTCGGTCGTAAGGCGAGGACCGAGCAGCCGGGCCGAGCGGCCGGCCGCCGCGAGGGCAGCGGTTTCTGCGACTGACGGCACGCCCTTCAACGCCACGACGCGCGGCGAAATCGTCAGCGCACCATTCTGGACACGTTGCATCTCATCGAGCGTGACGAAAACAAGCGGTATGCCGAAATATCGTGCTGCGGTGGATATGCCATGCTCGTCGTATTTGCTGGCGTCGGTCGCGATCGCGTTGAGCTCGGCACGCACGAGGTCATAGCGCTGCAATGCCGAGGTGACCGCCTCCAATATCGAGGCGACCGTCGCGTCGCTGCGGCATCCGATTCCCGCGACGATCATGGCTTTGTGACTCGCCAGTGCGTGATGGGCATCGTCGTGCGCCAACCGTGCAAAGTGCCGACGTCGCCGGCGCGCGCGATATCGAGGCGTATCAGGTCCCCGCCGAGCTCTTGGAAGGCCTTGAGCAGGATCGCCTCGCTTTCGAGTGTGACCGCATTCGCAACGAGTCTTCCACCGGATTTGAGGATGGCCCACGTGGCCTCAAGAACGCCGTCGGTCAGTCCGCCGCCGATAAAGACGGCGTCGGGAGGTACGAGTCCGTGCAGGGCTTCGGGCGCATGTCCGGTCACGATCTGTAGGTCTGGGGCTCCGAGTGCTGCGGCATTGCGGGCGGCGCGCTGAGCTCGCTCGGAATTCTCCTCGATGCCAATCGCCCTTTGCGTGGGATGGCAGAGAAGCCATTCGATGGCGATGGAGCCGGCGCCGAGTCCGATATCCCACAACAGCTCACCTTGGCGTGGCGCGAGAGACGAAAGCACAATGGCACGCACTTCACGTTTGGTGAGCTGGCCGTCGTTCTCATAGAGCGAGTCATCGAGGCCGGCGACGAGATGAATGGTGGGGCAACCCGGTTCGGCGATAACCTCGATCGCGACCGTGTTGAGCGCGTTGATTTCGGAAAGGTAGAAATCTTTCGCCAACGCCGCGCGAATGCGCTCGCGCGGGCCACCCATCGACTCCAGAACAACCAAGCGTGAGGCCCCGAGGCCGCGTTGGGTCAACAGCGTTGCAAGCTTCCTTGGCGTCTCGCCATCCCAGGAGAGCGCAAGGATGCGTGCGCCGGGCTGCAGATAACGGATGACACCTTCGAGAGCGCGGCCATGCAAAGTCGTGGTCGCCACGTCCTGCACGGCCCATCCCATGCGGGAGGCCGCCAATGAAAAGGCGGACGCGCTCGGGATTGCGAGGAACTCTTCTGTTGAGACAAGCTCGGCGAGTTGCTTACCGATGCCGAAATGGAAGGGATCCCCGCTGGCGAGCACCGCAACGGGATGGCCGCGGCGCGCCATGATCTGAGGGAAGGCCTCGTGGATGGGGCTAGGCCAAGCGAGGCGTTCGCCACGAATTAAGGCGTCCGCGAGCGCCAAATGCCGCGTTCCGCCGACGACGAGCTCGGCCGTCTCGATCAAGCGTTGGGCAACGGGCGACAAGCCGGCAATACCATCCTCGCCGATCCCAACGATGGACAGCCACCGCTCGCCTGTGGTGTTAGTCGCTTGATCTGCCATCTCAGAGACGGTCATGCGCATACTCATTCTCGGCGGCACGACAGAGGCGTCCGAACTCGCGCAGCTTCTTGCGCGCGATGGTCGCTTCATGCCGACCGTATCTCTTGCGGGCCGCACCACTTCGCCGGCTGCTCCACCCGTCCCCTACCGCGTTGGCGGGTTCGGAGGCGTGGAAGGGCTCGTTCAATGGTTGGTTGGAGAGAAAGTGGAAGCGATTGTCGATGCGACGCATCCTTTTGCGATCCAAATATCGGCCAACGCTTCGGCCGCGTCGCACAAGCTCGGACTGCCCTTGCTGTCGGTTGTTCGGCCGCCATGGGAATCTCAAAGCGATGATCGATGGACTGAGGTGGAAAACATCGATGCAGCGGTTTCGGCGCTCGGAGCGCAGCCGCAGCGGATCTTTCTTACCGTCGGACGTCTGGAGTTGGCAGCGTTCAAGGCGGCTCCACACCACACCTACGTGATCCGTACGATTGATGCGCCGGCACCGGCGGTGTTGCCGCCGCAGTCGGAACTCATCCTTGAGCGCGGTCCTTTCAAAGAGGACGACGAAAGGCGTCTGTTGGAAGATCGCGCGATTGACGTCGTCGTAACGAAGAACTCCGGCGGTCAAGCCACGTACGGCAAAATCACCGCTGCGCGCGCGCTCGGTTTGCCGGTGATCATCGTCGCGCGACCGGACGTACTGGCGGGTGAGCACGTCGCCGATGCGTCCTCGGCGTACGAATGGCTCGTGTCTCTCGAGACCACTCATGCGCGCGCTTCCTCGGATCGGGGCGTGTAAACCCAGGGTGGGGCACCGTCACGCGGGATGATGCGTGTCGCGCTGGAGCCAACGACGACGAGAGTGCGCATGTCGGCATCGGGCTGGTCCGTTGCTCCAAGAGTCGTCACGGAGAGTTTCATCTCGCTCGTGCCCGCAGCACGAACATAGACGACGACGGTCTCGGGCGCTTTCCTCTGCCGCAAGAGTTCGAGCGCGCGGCCCAATTGCTCCGGGCGTGCGCGGGAGGCGGGATTGTACAGCGCGATAACAAAATCGCCGCGCGCCGCCGCTTCCAACCGCTGCTCTATCGTGGCCCAGGCCTTGAGGTTGTCGGAAAGCGATATGGCGCAGAAGTCCCCGCCCAGAGGCGCGCCGGCGTGTGCGGCGGCCGCCAGCATGGCCGTTACCCCTGGCTGAACGCGCACATCCAGCGCGCGCCAAGCGGCATCCCCCTTTTCGATGGCTTCGAAGACTGCGGCCGCCATGGCAAAGACGCCGGGATCGCCGCTGGAGATCAGAGCGACGCTGCGGCCCTCAGCGGCAAGCTGCAGAGCCTGGCGTGCGCGCTCGGTTTCCACGCGGTTACCAGACGAATGCCGGCGCTGGCCGGTTTCCGTTTCGGGTACGCGCGCAAGATAGGTGTCATAACCGACAAGGTCGGTGGCCTCGCGCAGCGCCATCGATACGGCCGGAGTCGTCAGTTCGGGCGCGCCCGGTCCAAGTCCGACGACGGTAAGGGAACCGGTCATATGCGCCTCCCTTGGCCCGGAATGAGAACCATTGCGAAGTAAGGTCCCGTCTCTGCACAGCAATCACCCAATGGCGTGATCCGCTCCTGCAGCATGGTGCCCCGCTCGACATAGATGGCGCGCGAAAGGAGCCCCGCGGCTTCCACTGCGCGACGCACTTTGGCGAGGTTGCGCCCGACCTTCATGATGACGGCGGCATCCGAGCCAATGAGACGTTCGATCAATACGGTTTCATCGATCGTGCCGGGAAGGACCGTCAACACGTCATCGCCCCACGTGATTGGCGAGTTGGCACGCGTCCAGCAGCCCGACATTCCCGTGACGCCCGGGACGACCTCGACGGGGAAGCGCTCAGCGAGGCGGCGCCACATGTGCATGAAGGAACCGTAGAAGAAGGGATCACCTTCCGCCAGAAGTCCCACGGAGCGATTGTTCGCGAGTTCAACGGCAAGTTTGTCAGCGGCGTCGCGGTAAAATTCGGCGATCAGTTTTTGATACTCGGGTTGGGTGACGGGAATTTCATCGGTTACCGGATACTCAAGCTTGAGTTCGCGTTGTCCCGAACTGAGGATCGGCGCTACGATGCGGCGTGCATTGCCCTGGCGTCCTTGTTTGGCGAAATAGGCGAGCACGTCGACGGCGCGGACGATGCCGGCTGCGCGCAGCGTGATGTAGCGCACGTCGCCTGGACCGACGCCGACGCCATAGAGCGTACCTTGGGTCGCGGTGCCGGCGATGTCCTCTAGCACCGTCATTCGACCTCACTCGCGAGTGCATTGACCGCTGCCACGGCCATGGCGCTGCCGCCCTTGCGCCCCTTGACAATCAGAAATGGCACTCGACCGTCGTTAGACAGGGCCTCTTTAGACTCTGCTGCGCCGACGAATCCGACCGGCACCCCGATGACGGCCGCAGGTTTGGGTGCGCCTTCATCCAGCATTTCTATGAGCCGGAAAAGAGATGTTGGCGCATTGCCGATCGCCACGACCGCACCCGCGAGTTGCGGTTTCCAAAGCTCCATTGCCGCCGCAGACCGTGTCGTTCCCATGCGTTCGGCGAGCTTGGGCACGTTTGGTTCTCCAAGCGTGCAGATGACCTCATTGTTGGCTGGAAGCCGGCCGCGCGTGATGCCGTGCGCGACCATCTTCGCATCGCAAAGGATCGGTGCCCCGGCGAGGAGCGCGGCACGGGCCTTCTCGGCGAAGTCCGCCGACATGACAATGTCATCTGCGATTTCAACCATGCCTGAAGCATGGATGATGCGAACTGCAACTTTTTCCGCATGTCCCTCAAAGCGCGAAAGGTCGGCTTCGGAGCGGATGATCGCGAAAGAGTTGCGATAGATTTCGACGCCATCGCGAAGGTAGGAGCGCGGTTCGGTCATGGACCCGGTCTCCTAGCTCTTCTCTAGAATGTTGGGGAGCTGCGCAATTTCTTCTGAGCCCACAAATAGGCCGGGCTCATCCCGCGTGGTGCCGTTGCGAACAATACCGAAACGATCGCCGGCTCCAACAAGAACGAGGTCCGCCGGTTTAGAGCGGGCGCAGCCTTTCGAGCACCCTGACACGTGGAGGCTGCGGCAGCCCAATTCGCCGAGCAGTGGCGCTAAGCATCGCGCAGCGGTACGTGTATCGAGCGTGGATGATAGGCAGGCGGGTGCTCCGGGGCAGGCATCGATTGCGCGCAGTGGATCGGACGAGTCGATGATGAAGTCATGCGCTTGAGCGGTCCCAACGAGCTGCTCTGCGGTTGTCTGGTCGAACACGACGGCGTAGAGAGCGCGCCACGGCGATAGGCGAAAGTCGGTGACGCCGAGTGCTGCCGCTGAGCGCGTAAAGGCGCTCAAAGAGCCGGCTTCGATTCGCCCGAATGGCACAGCAAGGCCGGTCGCGTAGACGGCTCCTTCATGATCAAGAATACCGAGCGGGGCCTGTCGCTGTTCGTGCGCGGGGACTGCGCTGAGCGCATCGTGCGGGTCTGCCACAAGCGCGTGCAATTGGGCGCGCAAACTTGCAGGGAACTCGCGTATGCGTGCGCGGTCGCCGTTGCCGCGCAGCTCAAGATACCCACGCGCAATGCGGAGAGCAGAGTCTGCGGCAACCTCTGGCAAAACTGCTGCAATCCAATCGATCCCAATGTCGGTGTCGATGCCGATGGCGGCCATCGGCTCACCATCGTGGAGGACGCCCTTGATGCGGATGTCGGCGCGCTCGTGATCGAGCGAAAGCGAACCGCCACCGTCGACGATGAATCCGAATTTGCCGGGAAGCTGCCAAAGGGCTGGGTCGTTTTCGAGGTGATGCTCGAGCTCCCACGCGATGGGACGAAGGTCACACGGTTCGGTTGGATCGATCCCGGCGAGTGGGCTGACCATCACATTGCGCACAGCTTCCGATTGCGGGGTGGCATCGAGTAGGCCGAGCGCTGATAGATCGACATGAAGGTCGCCGATGGTTTCTGAATTGACACCGCGAATTTGGATATTCGCGCGCCGAGTCAAATCGATCAGGCCGTTGCCATATCGCTGCGCGATCCCTGCGATTTCTTGCAGATCGGCGCAGGAGAGTGCGCCAGAGCGCGTGTGAATGCGCACGATCAGCCCGTCGCCGCTTTCCATCGGCCTAAGTGCACCCGGGCACCAACCACGCACAACACTGACATTGGTCTCTGTCATTGGGCAGCCGTTGCAATGGGGTTCAACGTGACGCGGGCAAGCTCGCCATGCACTGCGTTTCGCCGAGGGGCCCACAGTCTGCGCGCAATCGCATCCTCCAGCCTTGCCGCGATTGCGCGTGCCGCCTGCGGATTGGACTGCATCATGGCATCGAAGACAGCCTCATCGGCGATCAACGCCTCATGCACGGCATCGAAAAGGTGTGTGGGCACGGCGTCGGCTGTCGCCGCTAGAGCATAGAGGGCGTCGACACCCTGTGCCATCTCACCAGCTCCGCGATGGCCGTGGCTCAGCATCCCTGCGATCCAGCGCGGATTGGTGAGGCGCCCACGCACGATGCGCGTGACTTCCTCTGCGACAGTGCGAGCGATTGGAGCATCGGGGCGGCTTGTGTCCAAGTGATAGAGGGCTGGCGTATTGCCGAGCTTGGCGGCTGCTGCGGCAAACCCTCCGGCAAAATCGGCAACGCCGTCGCCGTCGAGGATGTCGCGCTCGCGATCGTCCTGGGGGTGCACGAGTGCGTCTGCATGTGCCACGCGGGTCGCAAACTCATGGGGCGCTGCCGTGCCCTGGTCGTCGCGGCCATAGGCATGCGTTGCGGCGTCAAGGTAGGCGGCGCCAAGGTCGTCGCGCGTGGTCCAGTCCGTGTCGAGCACAACCTCGGCCGTTCCCGCGCCATAGGTGCCCGGCGCCCCGCCGAAGGTCCGCGCAAGACTGTCGCCTCGCCGCCGTGCCGCTGCTAGCGGATTCCATTCATCGTCTTCGTCGCGTTCCGCAACCCGTCTGACAGCCATGTCGAACAATGCGATCTGCGCCGGGAAGATATCGCGGAACAGGCCCGAGATCCGAAGCGTCACGTCAATGCGCGGACGGTCGAGCTTTGCAAGTGGCAACACTTCAATGCCGGTGACGCGGTTGGAGCCCATATCCCAAACCGGGCGTACGCCGAGATAGGCAAAAGCTTGTGCCAGATCGTCTCCGCCTGTTCGCAAAGACGCCGACGCCCAAAGATCGAGGACAAGCGCGCGGGGTGGCTCGCCGTGGTCTTGGAGGTGACGGCGCACGACTTCTTCGGCCGCGCGCGCACCGATCGTTGCGGCTGTGCGTGTGGGAATTGCGCGCGGATCGATCGTCGTCAGGTTGCGGCCGGTGGGCAAAACGTCGAGCCTGCCGCGTGTCGGGGCGCCAGCAGGTCCCGGCGCAACGCGGCGACCATCAAGTGCCGCCAGCAATGCGGAGCTTTCGTTTTCGGCGCACGCTTTGAGGAGTGCTGTCACGCGCCTTTCTGCATCCGGGAGAGGCGCGCCGCTTAATCCGCGCAGTGTTGCTTCGGTCAATGCCGACTGGCTTTCAGGCTCCGGCGCGCGCCCGAAAACGTGGAGGCGATCGCGAATGGCGAGATCCTTGATATCGCAGAGCTGCGCGTCGAGTTTTGCGATGGCCTCGCGCGGTGAGTCGTCTTTCGTGACCTTGCAGTCTTGCGCCAGCCCGCTACGCCAGGCGCGTTCAATGATCTCGGCCTCAAGGAGGGGGATGCGGCGGCGGTCAACGCCGTCCGCCTCTGCGTATTCCTCAATCAACCCTTCAAGTTCAGCCATTGGGCCGTGCAAGCCGGCGTCGCACAACGGCGGGGTCAAGTGCCCGACCGTGACGGCCGATATGCGTCGCTTGGCTTGGACGGCCTCGCCGGGGTTGTTGACGATAAAGGGGTAGATCGTCGGTATGGGCCCGAGGATGGCTTCCGGGAAACACGCCTGCGAAAGCGCGAGTGCCTTCCCGGGCAGCCATTCCAACGTGCCGTGGGTGCCGACGTGGACGAGCGCGTCGATGTTTTCGGCTTCGCGCAGGGACGCGTAGAGTGCGGCGTAGGCGTGCCGCGGCGGGCAAGCCGTATCGTGATAGCCTTGCTTGCGATCGCCGCGTGAACCGCGGTCGGGCTGCAAGAGAATGGTGACGTTGCCCGCTCGCAGGCATGGAAAACGGAAACGTCCGTTGACGATTGCTGGGTCGCTTTCTGGAGCGCCCCAAGCGTCTTCGATCTCTCGGCGGGTGCTTTCCGGAAGTGCGGCGAGCCACGCGCAATATTCGGCAAGCGGAACGTGGAGCGCTTCGCTAGATGTCAAATCAGTGAGGCGCGCGATGATCTCGCTTGCAGGCCAGGAGCCCTCACCCGTGTCGTAGCCGGCTTTGCGCAGCAGCTTTACGATTTCGCAAACGCTCTCTGGCGTATCGAGGCCGCAGGCATAGCCTGTGCGTCCGCCGCGCGCAGGATAGTCCGAGATCATGAGCGCGACGTGCCGCTCCTTCCGCGGTTTGCGGCCAAGGTTCGCCCAAGCGGCGGCAAGCTTTGCGACGAATGCGATGCGATCGGGGGCTGGCTCGTGGAAGACGGCTGAATACTGCAGGTCGGGATCGGGGGGCGTTTCGGCCTTGAAGGAGATCGCGCGCGTGAAAACGCGGCCATCGAGTTCAGGCAGCACCACGTTCATGGCAAGGTCGCTGGGCGAAAGGCCGCGCGGCGAGTCGCGCCAGGCTTCGTGCGGTGCGCCGGCGAGCGCCACCTGGAGCACAGGGCAATCGGCGACGTCCAGCACGGTCGTGTTGTCATCGCGCAGTGCAGAAAAGGCCGTTGCATTGAGAATGACAGCAGGGCGGCGCTGTTCGATCAAGGACGCGATATTGGATGCCGCCTGCGGATCTTTGAGGCTGGTGACCGCTACGGCGCGCGCGTCTAGTCCCTTCTGTTCAAGGGCTTGCATAAATGCCGAAATCGGGCGCGTGTCGGCGGCAAGGAGGTTTGCGCGATAAAAGACGACCAGCGCCATTGGTCGGTCGGAGCCACCGACAGAGAGTTCTTCGACAGTATGCGTCGAACCATCTTGGCCGTAGCCAATCGCGCTACCGAGTCGGATCGGATCAGCGATCTCATGTGCGCCGCCCAGCAACTTTGCTGCGAGGTTCAGCGCGTTTGCAATGTTCTCCAGGCCGCCCTCGCGGAAGTAATGATCGAAGCTGGTGACCGCAGACGTCGGGGCCGTCGACAGCTCCTCTAGCCTTGGGTCGGGGCGGTCATCGCCCGGCAGAGCGACCAGTAGAATACCCTTCTGTTTGCAGGTCTCAGACAGGTGCTCAAAACCGTAGTGCCAATAGTCAAGTCCGCCGAGGCTGCGCACGATGACGAGGCGCGCCTGCGCGATAACGTTCTCAACGTATAGATCTACGGACATGGGGTGGCGGAGCCGCTTCAGGCTCGCCAGGCGCAAGCTCGGCAGCGCTTCGCGGTTCTTCATCCAAGATGAGGCGAGCGCCGATAGATCGCTATCACTGAAGGAGAGTACGACGACGTCGGCAGGGCTCTGCTCGAGATCGACGGCGGTTTCGATCTCGTCCAGCGTTCCGACCTCGGTCGCCAGCAAATGCATTTGTAACTCTACTCACCTGCAATGGAGCGCAAGATCGCCTCGCGATCGAGGCCCTTCTGTCCGATGACGACAA
>CAZUKP010000035.1:31005-31267 GCA_964620915.1 uncultured Hyphomicrobium sp.
CGGCCGGCGCGCGGCTCGTCCGGTCGCCAGGAACGATCGTATTGATGCTGTAGCCGCGCGCCGACGCCCTGAATCAGAAGTCGCATGGGCTTGCCGTTGATGTCGGCAAAGCCCTTCACGCGCAAAATGTCGTGCACAGTCGCAGCATTTGCGACGCGATCGACGATGTCCTCGGGGCTGTCAGCGGATGGTATGTCGATGATGAAGGTTTCGAAATCGTCGTGGTCGTGCTCGGCTTCGTTGTCGTGATGCGATGGCCGTG
>CAZUKP010000036.1:0-30179 GCA_964620915.1 uncultured Hyphomicrobium sp.
GAGTCTCAAGGGCGGACCAAAATGGCAGATACATTAGAGAAAAAAAAACAATAACCGCGATCCCAACGCGGCGACCATAGAGACTAGACATGAGAAGGTAGAGACAGGCCGTCGCGCCAGTCACATACAAATTTGACAGCGACCGCGTTGCAAGCTCGCTGTCGCCGAATAACTTCATCCAATAAAAAAGAGCTATATTATATAGTGGCGGATGAACGTCCCCGGCCGCTCGGTCGATCACGTCAAAGACCGACGAATTCCATGACCCGTAAACACCGATACTGTAGAGCTCGTCTAGCCAGTACGACTGGTAGTTCGCCATAAAAAAACGCATCAAGAAGAAAAAGAATAGGATCGAGAGGAATAGATAATCATCGCGCCGGGAGAGAAAATTGATTCTCATTGAGACTACGTCCTTTGGTGCAACGCGGTACCAGTTTTTGAAGATGGTCTTCATACCATTTTCACTGGGATCCATCGCCGCAAAGCGCTTCGCATCACACGTGAGATCGTCTGCGGGTAGAGAAAAGCTGCTTCCAACAGGCACATAGAGCAGCGTTCATAGTGAGATTGTTCAAAATGCTTTCCGGCCAGCAATAGTAGTGTCTGAGCCCGATATTGTCGTTGCTGCCAAAAACTCAATGCAGAAATTTCGCGTTTGTATTTTTTGGCTAGAATGTCGAACGCTATCTCATAGTTCGGAATAATATCGCCGATCCTGGTTGAACATTTGGAGACTGCAGAAAATTTGAGATTATGGGTACCATCATAAACAACCGGTGCAGCCATACTTAATCGCAACCATAGATCATAATCCTGCAATGCTCGCAGTTCCGGATCAAACCCACCCACATGGTGGAACAGGCATCGCCTAATCGCTGCAGCCGAAGTCGAACCGATGAAATTGCGGAAGAGGATATGAGGCCAGGCCTGCCCGGATAGATGGTCGCGCGAGAGACTAAGGACTCTCCCCGCGTCGGTGTCATTAATCGCGATTGTACCGGTGTACACCGTTCCCGCTTCAGGATGCGCTTCTAAAGCGGATAGTTGAGTTTCGACCTTGCTCGGCTCCCAGAAATCGTCATCGTCGAGAAACATGAGGATGTCGCCCTGGGCCAACGACGCTCCCACATTTCGCGCGTTCGGAGCACCTTGATGCCGTTCGAGTCGATGAAAGCGGATGTCGACCCCGCTGATCCCCCGAGATTCCACGATCTGATCTATCCGACCTATTGAGCAGTCGTCGACGACGATAAGCTCTCTTGGGAGGCAAGTCTGGCTCAATACCGAGTCCATGCTCCGACTGAGCTGTTCCGGCCGGTCGCGAGTTGCAATCACTACCGAACAAGTGGAATCACCGGTCACGCAGTTCGTTGCCCACTTCCCAAACCCATCCGGGGATTAGGTTAACATCCAATAAGGGCTTATGCCATCGTGTGCGAAGAACATAGGTTTCACAGCGAAACGCTCCCCAACATGTTCAAGCCTGGGAATATCGCCATAGCGGTCACGATACGAAAAATAGAGCGGCAGAAAGCGGTCTCGATCAAAGGAGCTGTCTTGTCTATATGGCCATTCGGTAAGATAGAATGGAAGCAACCATTCCAGGGCACCCTTAATGCTCCGCCCGTCGCTGCCACGATAGGTCCAAACATCGTCGCCGCAGCTTTCAGCGATTTTGGCTAAGTTAGTCCAACTTTGCAAATTAAAGGCGCAGTAGTGTTCGGATACGGATCGTTTTAACTCATGCGGCTGCCGTCCATCGATTTCGAACTGTTGAAGTATCCTGGCCCTTGCCCTGCGAAATGTGAGGATAAGGAGTCTAACATCCTCCAAATAGGCGGCAATGGCTGCGACTTGCAGATCAAAACATGTACCGTGATTGTTCAGCGATTGGCATTCCTCAACGCCATTGTTGCTGGTCAGTAACCAGTCAAGATATTGTCGCAGCCAATCCCTCAAATCTGCCCGCTCCCCCTCCTCTAGAGCGTTCGCACGCTCGAGAAGCCGGACAGCATCCAAGAAGAAGTACAGATCCTTCATCTCGATTATCCCAGTGTGCGCCCCCTCATTTCCGTTGTGGCCCATACGCACCTGAGCATAGCGCAAGCTGGGGTTCATACGGCTTTCTGGTGTGAGAAACCATCGGCGAACAAGATTTGCCCCGTGCTCAGCATATTGACGCCGGTTCGTCACTCGCCAGGCAAGAGCAAGGATTGTGGTGTCCTCCAATAGACGTTGCAATCGCGTACGATCAAATTGGTCGCTCAGCGGCTCATTTAACTCGGTACCGGGTACGCGTTTTCCGTCCCGCCTTACATAAGGTAGGCCATCAGGTTTAGATGGATTCGGCCACCAATACGGTGCGGGATGCCAGTAGTCATGACGATCGCCGCTTGGCGCAATTGTGGATTTGTCAATTACGGAATAGGGACCCCGCTCCAGGGCGCCGTCCGCCGCTTGAACCAGGCCCTCGGCCAAAGCTTCGAGTGACTCACCTCTGTTTGCTGTTGACTTGAGAGATTCGATTTTGGCTTCCGAATAAACCATTAGAGTCGAGCGATCAAAGCGGCCTAAGAAGGTCTTTTCATCGAGACTATCTAAAGTGCGTATGATCGCTGTGTTTCTTGCCATGCCGCGCCCGCGTGTCGCTGCATGCCCGCTAACTTCAAGATCTTCACGACCTGAAGCAAGCCGTGCGACCCATCCAGTGTTTCTGAATCGACCATAATCAGCTGACTTTTTCGGGCGTGGCAGGTCCCAAGGTTCATCGCACCACCGGTCCCAAGGTCCCGAAATTCCTAAACGCCAGAGCAGCTCCACCTTGGGGCGTCGCCCGTAGGGAAAGTTCTCATTAAACTCCTCGACCGCATCGCGCCGAAATATGATTTGAGGTTCTCCGTCTGCTTGGGAACTAATTTCGTTCTTGAGAAGCTGTTTGTTATCTGAAAGTCGCAACATTGGTACCGCAAAGTATTTCAAATCAGGGCGTTTGCTAACTGCGTCGACAATTTCTCTCCAAGCACTCGGGTGCATGAAACAATTTCCGTCCCACGGGAGGATCCATTTGGCCCGACCGCGTCCATCTCGCAAAGCAATGTTGCGAGCTCCATTATTATTCATAACGTAATTATTCTTAAGACGCCGGGTTGCAGCTTCTAGCATTTCTCTTTTCTCTGAAGGCAGCTCGGATGCCTTGCTGATCAAGAACTCGCGATCACGGAAACTTTCCAGGTCCCAATCACACTTGGCGTAGGCTTCAAGTTGGAAGGGGACGCGTATGTAGCGGTGCCCGCTAGCCTCCAATTGGGCGATAATCGCCCTTTCCTCATCAGGATCAAAAATACGATTAACAATCCAAGCTTTTTCGCAATGTTCTAGTGGTTCCTCATTTTCTATAATGAAGTTGACGTTTTCTCGACTCTGGCTCTTCGTATGACGCGGCAACAGGTCGTTACCAATAATGCGGTACAAGACGAAGCGATCCGGCTCGCGCTTGACGATCTCAGATCGACGCCTTTGTTCAGAGGTCTCGTGATTAAATCTATATAGAAAAACGTGGAAATTCTCCTGAAGAGTACGCCGTTGTTGTCGAAAATTCTGGTGAATGAAATCCCACCGTTTGCTTAGTACAGCCCGGACGCGCCCAGACAACCGGCTCAGCAGGCGAAGTGGCTTAGTCAGCCGCCACGATCGACTGGCATATAACTCGTCAAGATTCGCTCTTAATACCTCGAGCGCGGATTGGGTACGCTCGGCTTTGTCGCGTGCTTGGCCGAGTTCGTTGCGTGCTTGGCTGAGTTCGTTGCGTGCTTTGTTGAGCGCGTCTTCAGCTTCTGAAAGTTTCTCTCTTCTGGAGAAATCCATAATCCCTCGCTGCATCGACAATTATGAGGAATGTCGGAGATCGACTCGGCCATCTGCGTCAGCCGACTTTGAGCACTGCAATTCTACGTAGACGAACCGATTTTGCAAACTTTCTGCAAATTTCTCAGATAAGAACCCCCAGTAAGTCCCTCTCAAATCCCCAAGAAATTTCCACCCTTGGTCAAGGGCATTCTGGTCGTCAGTGTGATCCCAACTGGCTAGTGGTCGACGCAGGCGCCCCGCCCAGCGGATCAGTCTGATTGCGTCACCGCAATTTGCCTGCGGGCAAAAGCCTGGATACAGTCGCGATCATAGGATCGGCTCGCGACTACCAACCAGCACGTTGTGCTATTCTCAGTCCACCCGGTTCCCAATACGAGTTTTTTCTTTACCAGGATGATCGTTGTGAACATGGACTCTTGACACGCCGATCATTTCTGAATTTCTCAACTCGGCCCGCGAAGAATTGGCAGAAAAGATTTATGAGGAATCGCCCATACGTATCGGTGATCGTGCCGGTCTGGAACGACGCGGAGCGCCTTGCCCATTGCCTACTTTCCTTGGACCAGCAACGTTACCCTCCTGACATGGTGGAGCTACTTGTTGTGGACAATGGTTCTAGCGATGAGTCACGTGACATAGCGTCGTCTTTCTCGCGCGTCTTGCTTCTCGACGAGGCTCGGTGTGGGTCATACGCAGCGCGAAACCGCGGCTTAAATGAGGCCAGTGGGGATTATGTCGCCTTCATCGATTCCGATTGCGAAGCGTCGCCGGGCTGGCTGGAAAACGCTGTCTCAGTAGCGGAGGTAGACCATGACATAGGTGTTGTCGCTGGACATATCGAGCTGAGTTTTGGCACGCAGCGGCCATCGTCCGGTTCGGCTTTATATGAGCGGACCTTTGCATTTAACCAGAAAGCTAACGCGACTTACGGCCTTTGCGTAACTGCTAATTGGCTAAGTCCTAGACGACTTTTGATGCAGTTTGGCGGTTTCGATGACGCGCTCAAGTCCGGAGCAGATACGAAACTTGCCAGACGGATCGCAGCAGCGGGTTATAAGATCGTCTACGCTGAACGCGCTCTTGTATACCATCCGGTCCGTGGCTCTCTCCCCGCTGT
Source organism: uncultured Hyphomicrobium sp. (assembly GCA_964620915.1). Taxonomy (GTDB): domain Bacteria; phylum Pseudomonadota; class Alphaproteobacteria; order Rhizobiales; family Hyphomicrobiaceae; genus Hyphomicrobium_A. The sequence goes on from CAZUKP010000036.1 coordinate 4,988, forward strand.
TCGCGCAAAGCGAAGACGGCTGGTCGGTGGTCGTTGGGCCGACGTTCAAGGAATGCGCCTAGGACGAAGTAAACTTTTCCTAAGTTTGTCCAAGAGCTTCGCCGGCGAGGCACGCTTCGCATGTTCCAGCCCAGACCTAGACTTGGTGGCAAAAACCAAAATCGTAAGTGTGATTTTCATACTATGGGGAGTTACCCTACTGGAGCTATTCCGCCTCGTTTTTGGCGGTAGCGCGCGACGTTCCTAGAGTTTGCGGATTTCGATTGACGGCGGCGTTTTCGCAGAATTTTGCTTCCGCACGCCTAGATACGACTCCCAGGCCTCCTCGCACGATCCCGCACACGTGATCTGTCCACTTTCCAGACAAATGGCCCGGTCGCAGACCTCGCTGATAAAGTCTAGCGAGTGGGATGCCAATACTAGGACTTTGATCCCCGTCAATAGATCGAGTATTCGGTCGCGGGCGCGCTCCTGGAAGGCGTGGTCGCCTGTCGCCAGCGCTTCATCTATCACTAGGACATCCGGACGAAGGCTCGTCACGATAGAAAAGCTGAGCCGACCGCGCATGCCAGTCGAATAGGTACTGATAGGAAGGGTCAGATATTCGCCTAGACCAGAAAACTCTGAAATCTCGGCGACCAAGTCTTGAGCGCTCGCGCGCTTAATACCGTAAAGGTTGAATGCGAACAAAATGTTTTCGATCCCAGTGGCCCTCGGATTTAAACCAATGGCAGTCGTAAGCATGGCCGCCACTCGGCCGTTAACAACTCGTCGGCCGGACGTCGGCTGGTAGATCCCTGCGATAACCCGGAGAAGCGAGGTCTTTCCACTTCCGTTGACACCGACCACGGCAAGCCGAGCACCGTAAGGAACGGTGAGATTGATGTCACGGAGCGCCGAAACAGATCTTTTGTTGCCGCGATGCTCGATTTTACCTGCGCCCCTCCTCGTCTGTCCGTAGGTTCCATTTCGGTTCGAGAGCGGTCTGAGCGGTAAGGTCAAACTTACCTTTTCCAGCCAGACACCCGGTTGGCCCGAAGAGAATCCATTCATAGCCAAGCTGCCATGCGGCCTCGCATTGCCGCGAAGACCAAAAAACCGAGCAGTGCAGCGCATGTCGCGCAAGCCAGCGAGATGACATAATGATGCATAGACGGAATGCTGCCCAATAACGGATCTCGAACGATCGTGATGAGGTGGTAAAATGGATTCAGTTCGGCCAATAGGGCACGTGGCCCGGATTGGCTGGTAACAATCCAAAACACCGGCGTCAGGAAAATCATAAACCGCATTAATGCTCGAACCGCAAATCCTAAATCACGAAAGCGCGTTGCCAGCGATGCCAACAACAGGCTAAAGCCGACTCCGAAAAGAAGAATTAGTACCAAGCCCGGCAAGGCCAGTAAAGCCGGCAGCTGCAGTGTTAGGCCTGTCAAGATCATTGCGACGGCAATGACAGGGAGACTTAGAACCATCTCAATACAACCCCTGACAGCCAACTTAAGAATGTAAATTGACAGGGGGTTCGGAACATTAAGAATCAGTTTTGCGTCTTTGACAAAGGCCTGGCTCCCGTCATTGAAAAATGTAGTTAGTACTGTAAAAAGAGTTACTCCGATAGCGACGTACACCAGATAATGGGGCTCTTGGGCACCGAGATTGTGTTTGAAGATATAGGCAATGCCAAAACTCCAAATCGCTACGTAGAGCGTAATCCAATAAGGACCAATTACAGCTCCACGGAATGGTAGCAATGCATCCCGCCAACCAAGCCATGCAACCAGAGGTAGTCTCTCAAGCGACCCCCTGAGATCGGCCCATGCGAGAGATACCATCTCCCAAGTCATGTTCCCCTCGCGCCCAGGATCGTCAGATCCGGGCACGAGGCGATGTTCTGAGTCTAGCAAATCTATCCCTCCAGCCTTGAAGCCTTCGTACCGAAGTTTCACAAAGCATTATACGTGTGGCGAATCGCTGGCAATCGGATCAAGAGCAAATCAGCACGGCAACCACCCCTCAAGCCAAAAGCAACCCATCCGCTTGAGCTGCCGCTTTGGTTATCCGCGGCGAATGCAGCCCACCCAGGTAGCACCCATCATCGAAACGTCGGTCTTGTGAACGCAGGAACGGTATCGACATGCCTTAGCTATCAACGAGACGGTCGAAAATCGCGGGACCCCCATTACACCCAACAACTTGCTCAGACTAGTTCACACCGTGACAGCCTGGCGTATTATCAGGCAGCCTATCCCAGATTTAGCCCCACGGAAATGTACCTGGATTGCTTCGCACTAACACCAGTCTCGGTGCCCATCGACGACGCGGGCGGCGGCGTAAGCTAAAATTGGATAGCATTCACTATGATCCCAAGAGATCCCTTTGCGCCATCGCAAAAAGCACGATCAGGTGCTTCTTCAAAGGTAATGGCGTGCTACACGAAAACCGGAATTGGTCGAGGAAAGCTCGGCTCGCTGTGCAACTTGGCTCAGGACTGCGAAGACTCCAAACTCTTCGACATTGACCACAACGTACAGTAACTTCAGCGGCTGGTTCAACAGAGGTCGAATCTTTTTGCGGTTAGATTTTCGTCCTCGGAAATCTTCCGTATAGACTGTAAGCATTCGGTATGTGTCGTGGAGGTGGGCGAAAAATGGATCGCGAAGACGGTTCATTGAGAAAGCTTATTATTCAGATCCCCAGCCTCAACGAGGCAGGAACCCTCCAACAGGCTCTCAAGGCTTTGCCACGCACCGTGGCGGGGTTCGACGTCGTAGAATGGCTGGTAATCGATGATGGCAGCACCGACGAGACCGTTGAAGTAGCGAAGCAAGCCGGTGCTGACCATGTACTTTCACTTGGTTATCACCAGGGTCTTGCTCGTGCTTTCATGGCCGGGATTGAATATGCGCTGAAGCTTGGCGCCGATGTAATCGTAAACACAGATGCGGATAACCAGTATCAGGCATCGTACATTCCGCAGTTATTAAACCCTATCCTGGAAAAGCGCGCGCTGATCGTGATTGGGGCGCGGCCAATTCGCTACATAGAGCATTTCTCCCCTACAAAGAAGCTTCTTCAGCGTGCAGGCAGCTGGGTCGTAAGATGGGTTAGTGGAACTGATGTCGACGATGCTCCGAGTGGCTTTCGCGCAATACATCGGGATGCCGCCATACGACTGGCCGTGTTCAGCGATTACACATACACGCTTGAAACCATCATTCAGGCTGGACGCAAGAACATCCCAATCATGTCCGTGCCAATCGACGTCAATCCCGATTTAAGGCCTTCGCGGCTTGTTCGCAGTCCCTTGGCTTATGTCTCTCGCTCGATAATCACCATCGTCCGGATTTTCATCATCTACAAGCCGTTGCGTTTTTTCCTGTTTGTTGCGCTTATATTCGCCTTGCCGGCAGTATTTTTCACCATACGATTCCTCTTTTCCTATTTGATGGGGGAGGGTTCCGGTCACATACAGTCGCTTGTGCTTTCTGGAGCTCTATTCGCGCTCGCGGGGATCATAGGTATCGGCGGTGTTCTTGCCGACCTGATCGCTACTAATAGGCTTCTGCTGGAGGATCTTCGCGCGCGGGCATTGCGCACCGAAATCGAAATACTGTCGGCGATCCCGAATAGAGGGAAACCCGGCCTTTGACCAAAAAATTGTTGGCGGATACGCCGACACCTACTCAGCCATGAAGTTTCAAGAAGGCATCCTGTCAGAGCTGCGGGATAGATGACGCAAGGCACCGGCCAGATAGAAAACCCAATATTATTGGCGGACCCAAACTTGGAATAAGAGAGTCACTACTGCCGCCGGGGGATGACGGCAGCATACTTGTTCTGCCAAATCTTCATTCCAGGCTCAGCAAACCTCCAAGGCTTAGAACCGATCGAAGCGACTATGAATAGGATGGCTAGTGGGACAATTTGCATCCACATACGGTTGAGTGAGTCACCGTTGCCCACCCGATAGGCCCCCTCGCGGAAATAAGCCAGCAGAAAAACCAGCGGGACAAAAGTGGTGACGGGAAACCTCAGAAACACTAGATCTGCGGCGCGGGTCAGAACGGTGAGTAAGACAACGAACGCAGCTATGACAACCAGTGAATAACCCCATGAACCGAACCCAATTACGACATTCTGGAATGTGGCCTCTACGCTAGTTAGAAGCAGCGCTGGATCCTTTATAGTGAAGGCGATCAAAGCCACCCATATTAAAAGTTCAACAGCAACCAATATTCTGGCGGAATTGTCCTCGAAGAGTCTTAGCCTAAGCAGTGGCGCGCCAAGAAGTCCAATAAGGCCGAGCGCAAGGGGTCCCACCACGGAAGCAGGTAACTCCTTGCCGTGCATGATATAGTTCCCAGAAGCAAAAAGGTTCCATGCCGTCACTGACACGGCAAAGACCAACAGCAGTAATATTCTATGGTTAGAGGGAATGCTTTTATGCAGCAGCGTTGGCAACATGGCCACGGCCGCTACAAGAAAGCCCTCTGCGCGTGTTACCACGAGTGCGGGAACGGCCACTGCTTGCATTGCAATCAAGGCCCCTGGACGGGAGGAGAGGGAGCGAGCTCCGGTAGCCATCAACCATCCACAACCGGCAATTAATAATACAAGCGCTCCAAAAAGAAGATGACCATTCAGATAAAACGCATGCCACACGAACCGATTGTTCGAGACCAGCAAGAGGACACCCCCCACGGTAAGTAGCGTAATTCGACGCTGACCGAGTTGGGAGGGGAGGCCTTTGAAACAAAACCAAACGAATAGCCCTACTATCGAGATTGCCAGCAATGGGACCGCAGAGCGCAAATAAAACTCGTCGACCAAATTTGCTGGAGCATGGATAAGCGGTACTGAGAGCAAGCGCTTCGATAGGAGATTTATACTAATTAGGCGATACTCATCCCCCGCGATAACTGCGCCGGTCATGACGTAACGAAGCGAGTCTGTATGCCATGAAACAAGATTTGCTTGGCGAAAGACGTAAACAAGAACTGCAATCGCTATTAGAGAAATGCTCAGTTGACGCCAATGAATATCCAGATTTCCATATTGGCTTGAGAGGAAAAAAATTGATGGGATAATAATTGTAAGACTGAGTGTAACTATCGGATTTGTCGGCAGCACAAATATTATCAGGATGAAGCCAACGGCCACTAGGATTGCTGTGCCAAGTATATAGCTCAGCACCGGCAACACCCAGCCGTTCAATCCTAGAGCTCGGGCGAACAACCATCCGCCAGCAAGAATCACATTCACGGTAATAGCTTCTGCAATAAATTCTATCACTGCATCAGCTCCGTAAGCACTGACCCCGGGACCAACGTCTTGAGCACCGACTTTGGGACCAAAGCCAGATCTAGCAACACTTGGCCCCCGGTGGGATGTTCTAAGTAAATGAAGCCCTTAGGATTCTTTGTCTTTGCAGCGATAACGAACGGCAAATATCGATGACCACCCGATCCGCTGGCGACCATGAACCCCGCGTAATCTAGACCATCCAACAAACGCCGCGGGTCGTATTTGGCCCCAAGAATTCGGGCCGCTCGGCCAAAAGACGCCAAACTGTGATGGAGGTCTCTGGTCATCTGCCCCGAAGGAATTATGATAATCCGGTTCGGAAATCGTGCACCCATAGCAAATGAAAGATTGTACTTCGTCCGAACGTCAGGGCTCTCATTTTGTGTTATTGGGATAATATCTGCTGTATCATACCTGGTTAGGGCGCCGTATCTCCGGCTCGTGTGCCCTTCAATGTCACGGAATTGGATGATATTCAGCAAACCTGCAGCAATTAGAAGGCAAATAAATACATCCCGCAGAGTCAAATTTTCGCGTAACCAAGTCTTGCCGACTTTGAGGTGCTTGCCGGGATACCAACCGTCCTTCTGGGTCTCCTCTGCCATTTTAAAGTATTCCTCTATCTCGCAGCTTGACAGCGACAGCAACTGACGTCCTGCACCGAGAATGATGACTGACCGTCTTGTGTTCGGTTCCGAAGAGAAGCGCGGTCGGTGGGGCGGTCCTTTGTTTCACCCTGGTCCTCAAGGCATGCCTTGGTGGGTCGTGGTCGTGCGTCATTATGCACCTACATCACGCGATGCATTTCTTGGCTACTCTTTTCTCTTTGCCACAGCGCCCGCGTAAACAGTGTGGCCAACAGGGCAAGCGCAGTACCTCGGCTAAGAGTTAGCGCAATCGCCGCTTCTTCTGCGCTCGGGGTCCGGAGAGCAAGAATTATCGTCAGAAATAGTATTGTCGCAACGCTCTCAGCGCGCAGCACGTAATTGGTCGCGCCAAGCGCGAAGAGACCAAATTGCAACATGGTTGACATACTATGCGGCACCGCAGCGGCGACACACCACGTTATTACTGGCACAGCATCTTTGTAGCCTTTGCCAAAAATCAGCTCGGTAAGGAAAGCCCCGGCCAAGATGAACAGGACGAGCCCGAGCATGGTCACTGCTCCGATAAGGAGCGACCAACGGACAGTCTGACTCCAAACGCGCCGCAAGTCGTCGCGCTCGACTGCCGCACATTGATCGGAATAGAGGACAAAGCCCATCGGGTTGGTGTAGATCCTCGCGGCTTCGCCGACTTTGGTTGCCAACCGATAGAGTCCCGCCGTGGTGATGCCGCTCAGAGCACCGATGAGTGGAGTAGAAAACTCGACTGCCGCCTGAGGCAGCACACTTATGGCGCCACCACGGGTAAATGCCCAGAAATCTCCATGCCACTCGGAGAAAGCGTTCGAATCTGACCCCTCGACAGAAAATGCGCCATGGCGACGAGCCTGGGACGCCATTATTGCAAGGCCTCCAATCGTGTGGATAAGCGCCCACATGACAAAGGCAACCACGACCCCGGTCATGCTGCCCCCCTCCCGCATCACAACGTAAAGAATTAAGACTTTAACCAATGCGCCAAGCATCAACCAACATGCGACCGCTTCATGCCGTCCGAATGCCCGTGGAATTGCTATGGAAAGAATCGGCGCATGCAGTCCGGGCAACATGACCGTAACGACAACTGCCGCGAAGATCATGCCTTCGCCGGAAGGTACGATAAGCTCGGCAGTAGCCAGGCCTGCCAGCAGCCCAAGCGTCAGAAGACCGACCTCGAATAAGATCGCGATGTCAATAATACGTCTTAGATCATCGGCTCGTTGCTTTTCGATGGCTCGGGTAGTGTGCCGGATAAAGGTCTGTGCGACATTCGGCGACCCTAATCGTTCGACTACGGCTCCGACAGCCAATGCAATTAGAAAAATACCAAGGCTTTCGGCCGATAGAATTCGGGCAACAAGAGCGAAAGATACAATATCTAAGGTAGAGGCAACCCCATTTATGATCGCCGTGACTATGCCCTTGCGTCCGACCGGTTCTAACGTTCTGGCGCGCGCGCTTTGGCTCTTCGCCAACTTAGAATCACGACCGGTCATCTGATCTTATGTTGACAATGACGAGCATGATCGCGAACCGCAGCCGTCCAAAAGGCGGGTGAGTGTCTATTATCGAACGCGCTAGGAAGCGCGAACGTTTGGCTAGTTCTGTTTAAAGACAGTGGCGCAGTGCTTCAAGTGCGCGACCAACTTTGAGCAGGTTTACGATTGATTGGCCGCAAGAACGACCGTAGAGCGCTGGCGTGACGTCCAGCGCAGGCCCCTACCACAGTGCAGGGCGATCTCAGGAAAAGGTGTCGGCACGCAATGCGGCACCTGGGCGGCTGCCATCCGACCATTGCACTTGCAGCACTAGTCGGTGGTTCGTTTGTGCGCCGACCAAGCGGCCCGAAAGGCCTTTCATCAGTAATCCACTCTGACGCCATTGACCTCCCACTCGTTGCTCCAGTAGTTTTTGGGGCGCATCACGAGGCGCTTAACTGCCTCCCATGTGAAGACGGCGTAGCACAGAAACTCTTCGGCTGGGGTCAGCCCTGCGCGCCGGATTGCGCTTAGAGATCCGGAAAAAACTTGAGCCAACGGCAACCACATCTGCTTCGGCGCGTTCTGTGGATCAAACCAGATTGCAAGATCCCGGACGGATCGATTGACAGCGCAACTGTTGCCGGCATGCACACGCCGCAAAAACAGTGCGTCGTCCACTTCTCGGATCTGGCCGAGTAAGGCCAGCTCCAAGAGTAGCACAATGTCTGCGCTGGGAAAATTGCCTAGTCCTCGCGTGCGACGCAACACGTCGGACCGCATCACGCCAAAGACGGGGTTGGCCTTGTCTTGCCGCCGCACAAAGTCACGGATTCGGACGTGCGGTCTGGTATCGCGGAGATCGAGACCACTTTCGTGAGTTCCAACAACCGAGCCAGTCCTATCGATCAATATAGACTTTGGATAGGCCAGCACTGTCTCGCTTCCCGCCTCATCCAGTGCAGCGACACATTGCTCCAGAAACTTCGGCGCACAGATGTCATCGTGCGCAGCCCACTTGAAGTACTCGCCGCGCGCCCGTTCGACACAATGATTGTGGTTCCACGCAGCACCGCGATTGTCGGGACTGTGATAATAGCGGATCCGTGAGTCCCGTGCAGCGTAACCGCGACAGATGTCATCCGTTTCGTCCGTCGAGCCGTTGTCCGAGATAATCAGCTCGAAGTCCTCAAACGTCTGGGCAAGTAGTGAGTCAATCGCTTCACGGACAAACTCAGCTGCGTTGTAGACCGGAATGCCGACAGAGACTTTCGGTCGCTCAACCATCATTGACACTCCTATGCGCTACTCCTCTTCGTGCGCCCGGCTGTTCGTGAACTGACATTCTACACTTACAATTGTAGCAAATCAGGGCGCATTTAGCATCGAAAATAGAAGAACGCGCACTGGTGGAAGGCACGGCTGACTTGCTGCGATGCGCCCATTGACCGTCCCTGGAGTCAACCGGTGTAGCCAACTGATGAAGGAAACAATCCATGCCGCCGCTCAATGAGCTTTCAGATAAAGGACGGCGGCACCGTTCAGGGGCGGCTTGAATTCGGTGGTGCCAGAGACGCCCTTTAGGTCGCCGTGCTGCACGGTATTGCCGTCGGTAGGATCGATCCATTCGAATCGATAGGAACCAGGCTTAAGCTTCAGGGAGAAGGTTTTACGTGGCTGGGGCTGATAAACCAGATATTCGGTCCCAGGCCGAGCTAGACAAAAACCGGTCGAGGCAAGTTCAGGATGCGGGACCATGGCCTGTAGGTGGATGCGTTCAGCAAGCCGGCGTGTTTGTCCCAAAGCGTTTCGGATCGGTTTCCAGCGAGAAGCGTCTCGTTTGCCCAGGACCGACCCGTCGTAGGGATCCATGAAGATTGGGTTGTGACCACCGAGAAAACTTTTCCAAACCCAGGCCTCGTTTCCCCCCACACCCCAGATGTGGTCGGTGTCGATTATGCTGACCTTCTTGCCCTCCCACGCGGGTGGGCTCTTCCCATAGCCATCTTTTCGGCCCGGGGAAATCCAATCGGCCGGGCTGGCCAGCATGCTCTCCAGTTTTTCGGCCCCGTGACCGGTGATACCGATAGGGTGACGTTTGGGTTTTGTACGCTCGTGGTCGCGAATCGTTTTTACGACCCACCAGTCCCATTCCTGTTCTCCGCCCTCGTTGATCACTTCGTACAGGACATTGTCCAGATCGTTCAAGGTGTCCACTACTTTGCGGATATAGGCCGCTTGGAGCTCGTTGACCTCAGGATTGGCCAGAGTGTGAACACGCCCACTCAGAGTATCGGCCCCCTCGATTTTGATTGAGTTGACATTATTGGCGGGGTTGAAAGGATGGGATTGCCACGCCCAACCCTCCTCCGCGGGCGAGCGCCGATTGCCGCGCGTCAGCCCCCAACCCTCGAAGAGCATGACAGCAACGTAAATCCCACGTTCGCCGGCGGCAGCAACGCGGGAACGCAAACGCTGGAAATACGCAGGATTGAACTCGGTCAAATCGAATTTCGGTTTGCCATCGAGGGCCTCGCCTGGACCGGTGCGCGCCCAGGGATGAGGCGCGGCCTGATGGATGAAGTCCTTGGCTAGGGATTTGTTGGCCCGCGTGTCCCACTTGGTGGACTCCCACGTCCATAACTTAGTGAAATTGTGATGATGTTTCTGGAGAAAATTTAGGTACTTCTCGAAGTCGAACCTCTCACCCTGTCGGCTCAAGTCGATCAGGTTATTCCAGGTGTGAGAACCGGTTAGGTAAATCGCCTTCAATGACCCGTTGGGTGATCGGGTGCCGTAGGTGAAATAGCGCGGGTTGTCGGGATGTGGACGAAGCGGGCCTTGGGCGGCTTCGCCGCAGGCAGCCAATACTACCACTGTGCTTAAGAAAAGGGCTAACTTGACGATCATCGTTCGGTAAAAAACGGCTAACTCCATGCCCTTTTCGATCCCCTTCTGGAAAAACTGGAACAAACCAACTTTCGACTGACTCAAGGAGACGGATTAGTAGGCTTTACAAACAAGCCCATCGCTCGAGAACTGCTGTCATCGAAAGACAATTCGCTCACCTCGGTCTCCGCTCTCGAAGAAGCGGCCGAACACTCACGGGTTAGCAACGCTGCGTGGTACCCGACCAGAGCATCAGAGCGATTCTAAAGTGGCGAGTGTCTGTCTCGGCCACAAGGCTATGTCATCGCGGGATCCTCCAGTTCCGCGCGTCGCGCACCCGTCGTCGCTCCGGAAGTCGCGAGAAGTATTCTCAGGGTTCGAAATCCGGGTAATCGCGGTCCCGCGATGCGATCGTCGGCGCTCGGTCGGGCCACTCGATCCCGAAGGCCCGGTCGTCCCAGCGCACCCCCCGCGCGGATTGCGGATGGTAGATGCGGGACATCTGATAGAGGACTTCGGTCTCGTCCTCGAGAGTCTGGAAGCCATGGGCGCAACCCGGCGGCACGTAGACCGCGCGGCGGTTGGTCGGCGAGAGCTCAGCGGCACTCCAACGACGGAAAGTCGGGGAGTCTCGGCGCAGGTCGAGGATCACGTCGTAGATGGCGCCGCGCGTGCAGCGCACGAGTTTGGCCTCCGCGTAGGGCTCCACCTGGTAATGCATCCCGCGCAAGGTGCCCTGCCGCGTGCTGAACGAGATGCTGCACTGGACCCACTCGGTCGTCAGCCCCTGGTCGGCGAACTCGCTGCGACAGAAAGTGCGGGCGAAGAAGCCCCGCTCGTCGACGACCCGCTCCGGCTCGATCTCGAAGGCGCCGACAATCCGGGTCGGCTTGAAGATCACGGCGCCGCTCCTTCCCGCGCGAGCAGCACCCCTTTGGGTCCGGCGAAGGCGGCGGCCATAGCTTCGAGGGCGTTCGCGGCCGACGGTCGCAGCAGCCAGTGGGATACGACGAGCATCCGCGCGTCCGGCGACTCCAGGATCGTCTCGAACTCAGCCATCGTCCCGCTCCCACCTCTCGAGCAGCCCGTGTTCGAGGAGCTTGCCCGCCGCGTCGGAGATCAGCTCGAAGCTGTACCCGGAGCGATCCGAGATCTCGAGCAGGCTGTGCTCGCCGTCCGAGAAGTTCATCACCCAGAGCAGCGCCATCTCCAGCCGCTCCCGCTTCTGCAAGCCGCCCTGCATGCCGTAAAGACCCCGGCGGCCGAGCTGGGGCTCCGCTTCGGGGATGCGGTTCCGATAGCGACCGTTGTTCTCGAGGACGTCGAGCACCGCCAAGTAGGTGAGCAGCGAATCGCCCAGAGCCTCCGGGCGCACCAGGCTCAGGTCGTCGGCGGAGCTGTGGTAGCCCGCGAATCCCTCGTGGGTCGAACGCGTGAGCGAGCCCACCGGTAGATCGAACTTCTGCGAGCCGTAGTTGCGCTCGTCGTAGCCGTAGGGCGAGAACTCCAGGACCGCGAAGTCGTCCCCGGTCTGGCGCAGGACGTTCTGCACCGCGCGGTCGATCTCGGCGTCGCCGCGGCGGCTCTTCTTGTAGGTGAAGTTCCCCGGATCGCCGAGGCAGGTCAGCACCAGGCCGTGGGCGATCCGCCACAGCCGCTCCTGGTTCTGGCTCATCCATACCACGGAGCCGATCCCACCGGGAATCCAGACGAAGCGGTGGCTGTAGCGCGTCGGTGTGTCGGCGAGGAGCTTGGCAAGAAAGGTCGAGACCACGATCCCTGAGAGATTGTCGTTGCACAGCGACGGGTGGCAGGCGTGGCAGGAGAGCAGCACCTCTCGAGAGCTCTCGCCGAGCAGCAGGCATTCCCCATAGTTGAGGTCGCCGTCTTCGAGGGTCGAATCGATCACCACCTCGTAGACGCCGTCCTCGAGCTTGCGATAGTCGTCATGGGCCAGGCAGAAGCCCCAGTCCTCCTTGTAGTAGGAGGTGCGATAGGGAATCCAGCTCGGCTGCTCGGGCAGCGTGTAGAGGTGTTTGTCGAGCTCGGCGAGGGTCAGCTTCGCGCGGACTGGGACGCTGTAGTTGAGCACGTGGAGGTTCGACTTGCGGAAGTCGATGACCTTCTCGCCGGACGGCGCCTTGACGTAGGCGTCCCGGATGTTCCACTCCTTCGGGACGATCCAATCGAAGCACTGGGTACCGCTGGGAACGCCGCGCAGCTCCAGGCCGCGCACGTGCTCTGCCACGATCCGCTGAGTCTCCCGGAAGCCCTCGCCGGTGATGCTGCGGCAGATGGGGTAGAGCCGCTCAAGCAACTCGTACATCTGGCGACCGAGCGCGCCGGCGTCGAGCTTCTCTCTGAGATTCCGGATTCCATACATGGCTGCCACGGCCGAGCGCGTCAGGCGGGAACGATTGTCGGCTCGGGAATCGGAACGATGAACCGTCCTCCGGCCGCCTGGTACTCCGCCTGCTGCTCGATGATTTCGTCACGGAAGTTCCAGGGAAGGATGATCACGTAGTCCGGGCGATCCCCCATTAGCCTGGAGGGGTCGCAGATGGGAAGCCGTACGCCGGGCACGTAGCGGCCCTGCTTGTGGACGTTGCGGTCGACGATGTACTCGATGGTCCTCCCGTCCAGACCCAGGTAGTTGAGCATGATGGTCCCCTTTGCCGCCGCGCCGTAGGCCGCGAGCCGCTTTCCCTCGGCCTTGAGGCTGCCGATCATGCCGAGCAGCCGCTCGCGAACCTTGTGCACGCGTTCGGCGAAGCCCTGGTAGTAGGAGTAGCGATCGATGCCGAGCCGGCGCTCCTCGGCAAGGAGTTCCTCCACCGCGGGCTCGACCTTCTCGGCGGCGGAGACGTAGATTCGCAGCGAGCCGCCATGGATCGCCAGCCGACGCACGTCGTACACGCGCAGACCGTGACGGCGGAACAGCGCGTCGACGGAGGTGAGCGAGAAGTAGCAGAGGTGCTCATGATAGATTGTATCGAACTCGCCGTGGTCGATCAGGTCGCGCACGTAAGGAAACTCGAGCACCGCTTGTCCGGATTCGCGCAGCAGGTGACGGATCCCCGCCACGAAGCCGTTAGTATCGGCGCAGTGGGCAAGCACGTTGTTGGCGAGGACGAGGTCCGCGGCGATGCCGTCGCCGCGCAGGCGCGTCGCGAGGTCAAGGCCGAAGAACTCGCCCAGCGTGTTCACGCCGATCGCGCGGGCCGCCGCGGCGGGTCCGTCGGCCGGGTCGATTCCCAACACGGGAATCCCTCGCTCGACGAAGTTCTTGAGCAGGTAGCCGTCATTGCTCGCGAGCTCGATCACTAAGCTCTTCTCGTCCAGCACCCGCCGCTCGATCAGCTCCAAGGCGTTGTCCCGGGAGTGGGTCAGCAGGTCATCGGAAAAGGACGAGTAGTAGGGATAGTCGTCGCCGAAGAGGGTTTCCGGCGGCACCGTCTCGAGGATCTGCACCAGCGAGCAGGCAGGGCAGAAGGCCAGCTCCAAGGGATAGCGGGGCTCGGGCGTCGCCAGTCCGGCCTCGTTCAGCAGACCGTCGGAGAGCGGCATCAACCCTAGATCGAGCACGGGCTCAAGACCCGCGGCACCGCAGGACCGACAGGAGGCCGCGCGGCAGCGGGCCCCGAAACGCTCGCCGGGTGCGGCGGCCGACCCCGGCCGGACCTGCCGATGGCGGAGATCCTCGCCGAGGATGTCGCTCGCCACGAGGCTCTGGATGTGGCCGATGCGCTGATAGGTCGGGCCTTCGAACTGCTCGCGCGTGAGCTGGCTCTCGCGAACGGCCTCGTAGATCTGCCGGGCGGTGCGGCGGGCGTCCCACTGCGGCCGATAGGTGGGGAGCGTCCGGGGCAGCTTGTCGCAGTTCACCCGGTAGCAACGCGCGTCGGGCCCGGCGTTGTCGGCGTAGTCTATGCGGCAGTCGGGCACGGTCTCGGCGACGATCTCCGCCAGCTCCCGCATTTGGTAGTTCTGGTCGGTGCGGCCCACATTGAAGGCCTCGCCGTGAACCTTCTGCAGCGGCGCCTCCACCACCGACAGATAGGCGCGCGCGATATCCTCCACGTGGACAATCGGACGCCATGGCGTGCCGTCGGACTTCAGCAGTACGCGCCCGGTCGTAAACGCCCAGGCTGTGAGGTTGTTCAGCACCAGGTCGAAGCGGAGGCGGGGCGAGAGCCCGCAAGCCGTAGCCGCGCGCAGGAAGGTCGGCGAGAAGCTGTCGTCGGCCAGCGCGCCCACGTCCCGCTCGACCATCACCTTCGACTTTCCGTAGGGGGTCACCGGGCTGAAGGTGGCCGTCTCGTCGAGCATCGCGTCGCCGGCGGCGCCGTAGGTGCTGCAGGAGGAAGCGAAGACGAAGCGCCCCACGCCGGCCCGCTTGGCCAGCTCGGCCAGTCGCACCGATGCCGCGTGATTGATCTCGAGAGTGGTCTCCGGGTGGAAGTCGCCGAGGGGATCGTTAGAGAGACCGGCGAGGTGGATGACGGCGTCGAAGCCCTCGAGGTCGGCGGCGACGACGTCGCGCACGTCCTTCTCGATCGTGGGGATCGGGACGATCTCGCCCCCCGGGGCGAAGGTGCAGCGGCGATAGAGGTCGCTGTCGAGACCGACGACCGAGTGGCCAGCAGAGAGCAACATCGGAGTTGTAACGGTGCCGATGTAGCCCAGGTGTCCGGTCAGGAGGATGCGCATACGGAACGGCTGCGTTGAGGATCTACCAAGTCTTCCATGGCGGATTTCCCTGCTCCCACAGCGCGTCGAGCCGCTGCTTGTCCCGCAGGGTATCCATGCATGCCCAGAAGGAGCGGTGTCGATAGGCCATCAGCTGGCCGTCGCTGGCCAGCCTCTCCATCGGCTCCTTCTCCCACATAGTGGCGTCGCCGTCGATATATTCGAGCACGCCCGGCTCAAGCACGAAGAAGGCGCCGTTGATCCAGCCCTCGGCGGTCTGGGGCTTCTCCGAGAACTCGGCGACCCGGTCACCGTCGAAGATCAGGTGGCCGAAGCGCGCCTGGGGCCGCACAGCAGTGACTGTCGCGAGCTTGCCATGCGACTTGTGGAATTGGAGGAGCTTGTGGAGATCCACGTTTGAGACGCCGTCGCCCCAGGTCAGCATGAAGGTGCTGTCGCCCAAGTAGGGAGCGAGCCGCTTCACGCGACCGCCGGTCCCCGTGCGCAGGCCCGTCTCGATCAGCTCGACCTGCCAGCGGGGATGATCGTGGTTGTGCTGGATGACCTGTCCCTCCCGACCGCCGATGTGCACAGTGAGGTTACCGCTAAGCGTCGAGGACTCGACCATGTAGCGCTTGATGTAGTCACCCTTGTAGCCGAGCGCGATGACGAACTCGTTCAGCTTATGTCGCGAGTAGTGCATCATGATGTGCCAGAGGATGGGCCGGCCGCCGATCTCCACCATGGGCTTGGGCTTGACCTCGGTCTCCTCGGCCAGGCGGGCACCGATACCGCCCGCAAGAATTGCGATTTTCACGAACCCCTCCCCGCGATCGTGGTGTCACGGCCACACCGCCGGACAGGCGAAGGTAGACGCGGTTTTACCAGCAACGACGGCCGACTGGAAGCGATAGTCTGAGGGGTGGGCGTGGCTGATGAGGCTCGAGATGGATTGGGTCGCTGGCGGCGGCCCTGCTCCCTGCTGCTTCCCGCGCTCTTCGTCCTTGCCCAGGCGTTTGCCGGGTCGGCCCCAATCCTGCCAGCTCTTCGCCAGCAAGGTGATCTACGCTTTCCCCCTAGATCGGCTTCTACCACGGCGCGAGGGTTTGACCTGGGACGTTTGGTAATTGAGCGTAACTCGGACAGGTTGTGCTGCATCCAAACCAATTCTGCTTGTGATCCAAGTATCAGAGTGAATTACAGGTATTCTACCGAGCCACGGAGATATATTAGCTAAATGCTACGCCGCCCATTCGAGTTGAACAGCGAATTAACCATTAAGATATCCTTTTGCTTTTACGCTTGAGTCCCGTCAAAAATTTGACAAAGCCTGTCAAAGAAACGCCCCAAATTGTATGCTCCAGATATAGACGTTAGGCTAGATATTGGAGTTCTGTGTAATGCGTGTTCGCCCGAGTGGGTTTGGCATAAATCGGCTTCCAACGGCTGATGGTAAGCAATCCTTAACCATCGCATGGCATTCAGTAGACACGCCACGCATTGGGAAAGGGTGACCCATGAGGCCTTTGGAAAATGTTGATGCGAGCCCTTCAGCATTCGGCAAGTTGCTTGTGATGTTGCGTGCCATGGGCGCGCGATCCCGTGCGCTCACGAGCGACGGCAAGATTGACTCACAAGAGCCCGGCGCCCCGGATCGCGTTTGCGGATCGTATAATCCGATCGCAACGTGGGCGCGGCGCGCTGTCTATTAATCGCCAGCGAGTACCCTCCGCAGGCTCCTAGGGTAGAGCAACGCATATGACGCATAGCTATGCGTCTTTCAGGGCGATCTCGCTCAGTTCACGAAAAAAGCGATCAACGGAACGATCATCCTTCGTCGCAATGAGTCGTTGCTGAATGCGTAGCAACAATTCCCTGTTCTCGGCAAGCCGCCGTATAGCAGCCGCAACAGCTTCGACAGTAACATCTGCCGCCAAGACCCCGGTAACGTCTGGTACGATCTGCTCCCGCAACCCTCCCACGGGTGTTGCCACAACCGGAACCCCTGCACCGAAGGCCGCTGCAATAACGCCTGATTGGCTAGCCTTCGTATGAGAGACGACGATAACGTCCTGTCGTGCAAGTATTTCCCCAATTTCTTTCGGACTAATCCAACTGTTTCGGATCTCTGCCCCAAGCCGTTGAAGCTCGACGCGCTGTCTGCTGAGGTCACCTGCCCCATAAACGCCAACGCAAATTGGAATACTGCTTTCCTTCAGAGCCTTTATTGAATCGACAAATATGTCGAGGCCTTTGTAAGGCAAGATGCGCCCAAAGAAAGCCACTCGAAGCGGTTCAGTTCGACTTATGGCTTTCCGAACAATTGGGGGATATTTCATGTCAGGGTGAAACAACACGTAAATCTGCTTCTCGGATGCTATCTTCGTCTCAATCAGCCGTTCGGCGACAGCCGTCGTTAGGGTCACTATTTGAGTCGCAGCTCTCGCCTCACGCAAGAGCCACCGATTGATCAAGGCCGTGCGATCACCGACATGTGGATCGGCATCATGCACAATAACTGTATGGCGAATGCCATATTGCCGTAGGATCGGTGCAACGGCGGGCGACCAAATATGAGTCATCAGACTGACAAAGGCGCGGGTGCCATCGGCAAGCACACGTTCTCTAAGTCGTCGCCGCAACCGCGATACGGCTTTTAGATTTAGAGCTCCGATGGGCGAAGCGTATGTGTTTACCGGGAAGAGCGACTCGCCAAACCTGCGGTATGAATCAAACAGCTCGTTATCAGCTGAGACTGAAATGGTTGTTTGCGAGTCCTGTCCAAGCCTCATACAGGCATCACCTAGTTCCAGAGTCAGTTGGGGTAGAGCACCATAGCGGCCCCAATAGGCTAGCATTAATGGCCGCACGGAGGGGCGCACGTAGGCAGGCGCGCTGAGGGGCGGAGTCTTTGCCCTCGCCGATGCCTTCGCCGTAGCCGTTTCCTCTTCAGCCTTGGTGAGCAACTCTTCATAGAGCTTGGCATGCGCCGCGCCGCAGCGGTCCATAGAGAACGTCTTACTGACACGCTCTCTGGCGGCGGCACCAAGGCGTCTACGCAACGCTAGATCGCGCGAGAGCCGCAATACTGCCCTACCGATCGCATGAGGATCGCAGGTTGGAACGATCAGTCCGGTTTTTTCATGCTCGACGGCTTCGGGATTGCCGCCCACATTCGTTGCGATAATGGGAAGTGCCGCTGCCATCCCCTCAAGGATGACATTTGAGAACCCCTCTTCATGCGACGGCAATAATCCGAAATCGGCAGCCGCTAGAACGTTGGGGACGTCCAAACGCTCGCCTAGGAATTGGATATTGTCCGTTATTCCTCCTGTCCGTGCGAGGCCTTCGAGCTCGGTCTGCAGACCTTCGTCCCGACCAACGAGAAGAATCCGCCATGGCATGTTTAGCTGTCCAGCGATTCCCGCGAGGCCCTTTATGAGATCTTGGTGTCCCTTGTACCGGATGAGGTTCGCGACCATCACACCGACCAAGGCGCGCTGATCTAGTCCAAGCTCCTGCCGTACCTCACTGCGATCGGCATGCGGTTCCGACAGTTCAACGCCATTGTAAATCAGTCTTACTTTGCGCTCAGGGACATCCTCGTCCAGTAGCTCTGAGACAACAGCCCGCGAGTTCCCAATCAGGGCATCCATCTTTTGATGCAGCCTCCGCTCGAATTTGGCAATGGTCGGCCATCTCTGCTGATAATTCGAGAGGCTCCTCCGGCTCATGACCTTGATTGGCGTTTGGTTGATGATCGCCATCGGGGCACCGATTATGTACGGGCCGGGAAGATAGAAATGCACGATTGCAGGATTCCATCGCCGCATGAATGCGAACAGGCTGTTGGCCGCGCGCACCAAGAAAACCGGATGCCGGTGACCGAACTTACTCGCCATGGGGAGTCTGCGCGTGGAGAAAACTTCAATCCCCTTGGATTTCAGTTCATCGGCATGCGTTCCCACGGTCGATAAGCAAAAAACTGCCACCTCCCAGCCGGAAGCTGAAAGACGTGGGAGGAGCCGGCGGAGGTGGCTCTCAGTCCCGCCGATCCCTAGAGACTCGGTGACCACCAGAAGGCGACGATCTCGCAACATGGGTTCGACCACAATAGAACTTCAGACCTTTAGGGCCATCTGAATGGCGTGTTCCCAGGTTTGTATGGCGGTGGCGGAGTAATTTGCGCCGAGGAATCGCCTCGCTGCTTCGCCAAGTTTACGAGCTAACGTTGAATCCTCCGCTAACTGTGTCATTCGCGCTGCCAGGGCAATATGGTCTTCCACCGGCACAACCAACCCGGTGCTGCCGTCGGAAACAAGTTCTAGCGGGCCGGGTGAGGCGTTACTGACGATGCATGGCAACCCGCAGGACATGGCCTCCAGGAGAGCGTTCGGGGTTCCTTCATGGCGCGACGCCAGAGCAAACATTTGTGCACTCTTCAACCACGGGTAGGGATCGGGCTGTGTTCCAAGCCAGTCAACACGATCGTCGATGCCGAGCTCGGTTGCCAGCTGCAATAGCATCGCTGCCTCGGGCCCGTTGCCCATAATCGCCAATCGCCAATCGGGGTGCTTTTTTACGAAAAGCGCGAAGGCCTTAAGCAAAACATCGTGCGCCTTTTGGCGATGCAGCCGGCCAATAGAAAGTATCGTCGGCGCGCTCAAGGCTGCTTTCTCGCCGCGCGAGGGCTCCGACATTGGGTTCGCTACGAAGCACAATTTGTTGGCTGGAACATAAGCCCCAAGCTTTGCGAGCACCCCGCGGCTGTTCGCCGTTACGACATCGGCCCAGCGATAGACAAGTCGACGCAACACATTCCAGACAGGTCCGAAGCGTTGACGTTCCGGATCATTGACCTCGCATGCCACAACGCGAATGCTCAGACCGAGAGCGGCGAGTACAGTCAACACCGCGGTGGGCATGATAAAGGCGAAGGCTACCTGCGACCCAGAGTCCCGCAGTGCCTTGCGTAGACGTCTCACGCGATCGAGATTCGCAACCAGCGCGCCCATGAGGCTGCGCGATTGTCCGATGCACGACAGGGCGATGCGGTTGACTTCCGCAGGCAGGTGAAAAAAGTCTTGTTGAGGCTCGGCAAGCGTTATCACCGTCACCTTGCGCCCAGACCTCATCCACGTCTCGGCAAGTTGAACCAGATCGCGTTGCGCTCCGCCGCTGCCAAGGTCGCTGATTACGAGTGCAACATCGTGGGCGCTTGTCGAGGAAGCGGTGATGGGTTTCGCTGCACTCTTTGTAATGTTAGACGTGCGCAGGTGAGTTGACTCCATGCAGGAAAGACGGGAGGCCGGAACATTTCATGACTGCGGCGATTTCCGACTAGCCCCGCCTAGATTCCCTTGACATCGAGGTGCCGAGGGAGTGGGGCGACTGGATTATTCATTTGGTCCGCAATGCATGCAGCCGATCGACTTTTACCAACTCCGCGATTGGCACGCACTCAAAAATTGGTATGGCTTTTGGCCAAGTCCTTCCGCAACTGGCGCCGGTCGAGCCAGCTGCATACGGACGGCCCTCACCAATATCCAATACAACCCGACGGTCAGCCACGGCGCGAGGCCGCGCGTGATTCGAGACCCCGATAAATGTCTGCGACTATTTTGGCGTGATGCGCGGAGCTATACCTTTTCAGGGCGTGTGCGCGCGCGCGTTCGGCCAGGGCGCTTGCATCATCGGGGTTGGTCAAGAGTTGCATGACGGCAGTCTCGAAGGCCTTCACGTTGTCAGGTTCGACTAGGAGGCCGGTCTCGCCCTGCGTAATTATTTCCACGTGCCCCCCGTCCGCCGCCGCGACGACGGGTGTGCCGACAATCATGCTCTCGACGAGAGTCCTGCCGTAGGGCTCGCCGACCGCCAGCGCAAGCATCACATCGCAAGATGCCATCCAAGAGCCGATCGGGTCGCGAAATCCCATTATCGGGCAAATTTTCTCCAGCTTCATGTCGGCAATAAGGGCATCCACCTTCATCCTGTCACGGGGATCGCCGAACATAGGGCATGCCAGGAAGGCAACATGCTCCCTCAACCTAGCTGCCACGTTAACAAAAATATCCGGACGCTTGGATGGAAGGAAATTTGAGAAATAACCGACCACACGCGTTTGAGACGGAAGATCGAGAGCATCGAGAAGTTTCGTGCGCGCGAGCTGTCTATCGGGCGTCGGGAGGCTCGTATCGAAGGGATTTGTCACCACACTTGCGCGTCTTCTAATAGCGCTGGACAGTTCTTCCTTACAAAAATGCGAAACGGTCAGCACTTCGTTCGCTAGATGCGAATAAAGAGAAAGACGGCGCGAAGGATCTGTACTGCGCTGATGCCAAACAAAGCGGGCACCGGCAAGCCGCGCAGCGGGGCCCCAGGTCAGGTGCATGCGGCTGTCGTTGGTGTGCACGATGTCGATCTTCCGGCTACGGAGAAAATGCGCAAGACGCGGCGCAACAGAGACCATGTTCACCAACTGACGGGGGATGGTGCAGTAGTTGACGAGCTCGACATTCGGTGCAGCCTCAAACCCAACATCCCGCGCGTTCAACACCTGGCTGAGAGGACCATCACAATGAACGACCACAACAGGTTCCACCTCCTCTCGCGGTAACGTTTTTATCAGCTCGAGCGCAGACAGATGACTTCCCCCAACCGTATCGCCGACAAAGGGGAAACAGACGCGCATCATGTCGGACTCACAGGCGGTTTGTCATTTGGCTTAGAATGCACATCGTTGGATACCAAAGACGATGCTCGAACGGCCGTGCGGCGGACCATGGGCTCATCAGCCTTCGTATAGTTTTGAAGCAGCGATAATTCGAGAATTTTCGAGTTACTAGCCCTCGTTCGAAATCGCCAATGCCGCATTCCCCCTCGAATCCGACGGGCGCATTGTTAAACCGG
Source organism: uncultured Hyphomicrobium sp. (assembly GCA_964620915.1). GTDB lineage: Bacteria > Pseudomonadota > Alphaproteobacteria > Rhizobiales > Hyphomicrobiaceae > Hyphomicrobium_A. Next base: position 26,904 of record CAZUKP010000036.1, read on the forward strand.
CATCGCAGCCATTATAGACGAGTTTTTAGCCGCGAACCGGACGGTGACCGCTAACGGCGAAAGCTTGCGCAGGCTTTGCGAGTTTTATGTTGATCTGAGATCTACCGTACTTGAGTGCGCTCAGGCGGTTGTTATCATCCTAGCCCAGCGCACCGTGTAGGCGCCTCATTTGCCGAACCCAAAAGTGCGCAATTGCATCAATGTCAGAGGTGAGAATGGGGCTCAGTTTTTCCAGTTTTGGGCTTCGCTTAGCGCAATCCGTGGCCTCGCGCCTTGCCTTGCCATACAAGCAGGCCCTGTTTTTTGATTTGCAGAAGCAAATTTGGGTCGACTTCGGGCGCTCGCTGCTTGCGTCCAATCCGAGCGTTCGCGCGGGCCTCTTCGCCGGTCTTGTCCTGCAACCCGACTTTTTTGAGCACGACCAGACGCATCTTGGTCACTTGCTCGGCACGGCCGAGGCATCGGTTCAGCGTCTCCTTGCCCAGGCCCTGCGCCGCTGCAGCCGGTTCGTCGAAATCGGGTGTGCCGTCGGTTACTATACTGTAGGCGTCGCGCGCAGCTTCAATGTACCTACGGTCGGTTACGACATAGATGCAAAGGCAATTGAGGCGGCCCGCACTCTGGCCCGCCTAAACGGTCTCGAGGGCATTTGCCAGCACCGTCAAGTCACACCCGACTTCGACTACTCGACCGCGCTCGGCGAGGGCGATTTGATCCTCGTGGACATCGAGGGCGGCGAGATCGATCTGTTTACACGACTTCCCCCACTATCGCAGACAACGTTCATCGTCGAGTGTCACCCAATCGCAGCCGAATCCCCGCGCCTTGTCGCGGATCGCATTGCTGCCATGCGGGAAAGAACGCATGACAGTAGCTTATACTTTGAAGGGCACGGAGACGGCATGGCCGAGGTCGAGATGTTTGGCGAGCTAGACCGAAATACTGTGGTCTTTGCAGGACGGACTCAACGGAAATGCTTTCCCTGCTGGCTCTTGCTCGTTCCTCACGGGAAGAATGCAGATATTGTAGCCTCTGACTAACCCACAGCCCATCCCACGCGGCAGCTTAAATTGACATTGCAGGCAGATCACTCGCGGTTGGTCAGGAAGCTAGGACGCTCGCTGACCGTGAGGATTCCACAGCCAACTCCCCGTCGTCTAGCCGATACACCTTGTCGGCAATTTCAAATAGTGTAGGTCGGTGTGTAGCCAATACAATGGTAAGTCGGCCCTTCAGGGCATACAGCGTCTCGCTGATCGCCTTTTCCGTCGCCACATCAAGCGCCGAAGTCGCTTCGTCGAGAATCAAAAGTTCTGGACGTCGCACAAGCGCACGCGCGAGTGCGACTCGCTGCCTCTGACCCCCCGACAGGCGGCTGCCGCGCTCGCCCATACGCGTGAAAAGCCCATCAGGTAGGGCATTCAGAAAATCTGCGCCGGCATCCTCCAAAGCCTTAAGAGCATCCGCCTCGGTCAGCTGCGGATCGTCAAGAGTTACGTTGGCGAACAAGGTGTCGTTGAACAGCAAGACCTCTTGCGGTACGTAGCCGATACCGCGTCGCCAAGCGGAAGCATCGATTTCGGCGATATTGACCCCGTCAACCAAGATCTTCCCTCTTGTCGGCCGCTGCAGTCCGGTGACGAGGTCCAGGACCGTCGACTTACCCGCTCCGGAAGGACCAACAAGGGCCGTAATCTTACGGGCTGGTATGGTCATGGTCAGATTTCTTAGAACAAGACGGTCCGCATAGGCGAAACTGACATTGCGCAGTTCGATGGCTTGCTTGAGACGATGTTTCAGGCCTTTTGTGACCGGCTCTGCTGCGGCGAGTATCTCTTGTGTGAGTTCCTGGACGGCGAGGAGCGCGGATTCACTGGCAACGATTGCCTGATGAGAGGACTGCAAGACTTGAATTCGGGAGGCTACTCGGTAGAACAAGACCACCAGAACGAAAATTTCGAAGAATGGCATGGCAAATAAGGTGACCATGCCGTAGATGCCAAACCCCAACAGGACGGCAACCAAGGGTTCGTAATAGGCCTTCAGTGCTGCGGCATGGACCGCCAGGCGGCGCTGACTATCTTCCAGATCATAACTTTGCTTTTCCAAGAGAGGCATAACTAGGTCAAGCAGCCCCATAGCCTTGAGTGCCTTGAAGGAGTTGATCGAGTCGACAACGCGGACCGACATCGCATCCAAGAGGCGCGTTTGTCGTCTTCCTGCTTCGCGTGTACGTTCTACGAGGAAACGCAGAATACGAAGGATCAGCAGGCCTGCAAACACGGCGATCACCGTCGCTTGCCAGGCTACCGCAGCCGCCAAACCGATTATGATGAGCGTCTGGATGACAGCCGCCGCCATCGAGCAAGCTGACCTGTAGACGGACGCCCCGCGGGCGGTTTCGTTGACGAGGACATGGCTAACACGTCCGCTCGGAAGATAGACGAAATAAGACCAGCGGGAATGCGCGAGCGCCTCTGTTAGAGTCGCGCGGAGTTTTCGAGCTACGGCAGCGCTCGCGTATCCAGCCTGGACTTTTGCAAGCAGAGTGAGGGCTGCCTTCACGGTCACCATGGTGACAAGAACCAAGAGGAGCGTGGTTATGGTGGGCTTTGCACCAACCAAATCGAACGCAGCCGATACCCACTTGCTGAGTGGATTGCCGCTGCCACTGGCCAATTCTTGCGAAAGCAACGTCAACATGGCGGCAAAGCCGAACCCCTCCGCCAGTTCTGCAAGCAGCGTGAGCGTAATGAGGCGGATGGTAAGGGCCGGCTGCCGCTTGAACATGGACATGAGCGCACGCGCGACATCACCGCTGTTGTTTCGATAAGGAGTGGAGGGACTGGTCAGTTCCTTCTCCAACAAAAGAACTCTCCTTGTCTCTCGTGCCGGTAACCGGCGCCTTGGTCGGGCAGTCTGCATGTGCGTGTTAACGAATTCAACGTCATAGCGCGCCGGCATATAACACATTGTCTCATATAGCTCGCCCCAAGAGACCGTCCAAACGTCGGGAGCGCTGTCCAATAGACATCGGGGTATCACGCCGGAGGCTGGTCTGTCTGCCCCTAGCGCGCTGGAATCAATTGCTGAAATCTCCCTACGATGTCGTCGTTGGGCCTTTTCGCCGCAAGGATTGCTGACTTTAGCTGTTCGGCATCCACTTGAGGCAGTCCCCGTTCGTCGTACGAGAGCTCGATTATCTTACAGCGCTCCTTAACGAGTGAAAGCACCGCGTCGCAGAAATAATCGTGCCCGGGATCGAGAAAGACAATC
>CAZUKP010000037.1:0-29459 GCA_964620915.1 uncultured Hyphomicrobium sp.
TAGCCGGCGTTGTTGACCATGATGTCGATGCCGCCGAAGGCGTCGACGGCGGCGCGCACCATCGCCGCAACGTCATCCTTCTTGGAGACGTCGCAGGTGACGGCGATGGCGGCGTCACCCAAGGTATCTGCGACCTCGCGCGCGCCATCACCGTTGAGATCGGCGATAACAACGCGGGCACCCTCCTCAGCGAAACGTTCGACGATACCGCGACCGAAGCCCGATGCGCCGCCGGTCACAATGGCGACCTTATCTTTCAGACGTGTGCCCATCGCCTCACTCATCGGCCATCGTTGCGGCCGGGCAGCCGGCCGCTTGCCGCAAGCTCCGCCATCTCGGCGCGGTAGGGACTCGCGGGATAGGTGCCCAGCAGCTTCTTGTCGCTGGAAAAGAAGGACAGCTCCTCAAGTGCCAATCGAACCGCACGATCTGCCGGGTGGCCTTCAATGTCGGCATAGAACATCGTGGCGTTAAAGGTGCCTTCGAGCTGGTAGCTTTCGAGCTTGGTCATGTTGACGCCATTGGTCGCGAACCCGCCGAGCGCCTTGTAAAGCGCGGCTGGAATGTTGCGCACCTGAAAGATGAGCGTGGTCACGACCGGGCCATCGCCGGGCTCGGCGTCATCAGGCTCGGACGCGAGGATGAGGAAGCGCGTCGTGTTGTGCATCTCGTCCTCGATGTCGCCCTTCAGGATCTCAAGACCATAGGTCTCGGCGGCAAGCGACGACGCAATCGCGGCGAGGGCCGGGTCCTTGGCTTCGGAGACGAGGCGTGCCGAACCCGCGGTGTCGGCTTCAGGCACCGGCGTGACGCCGAGTTCGCGCAGCACATTGCGGCATTGCCCCAGCGCGTGCGTGTGGCTGAGAACCCGCTTGATGCTGTCAAGGCTTGCCCCGGGGATGGCCATCAACTGGTGGCGCACGCGCAGGAAGTGCTCGCCGACGATATACAGGTCGGAGCGGGGCAAGAGATGGTGGATGTCGGCGACGCGGCCGGCCACGGAGTTCTCGATGGGGATCATCGCATAAAGGGCGGTGCCAGATCGGACGGCAACCAGCGCGTCCTCGAAGGTCGGACAGGCGACAGCTTCCAGATCCGGGTAAGCCTCGCGGCAGGCCAGATGCGAATTGGCGCCGGGCTCGCCCTGATAGACGATGCGCTTTGCAGCCTCAGTCATGGACGAAGCTCCGTCGTGGTGTGAGGCCGCGCTGCTTGGCGGAGTAGAATATGGGGCATGGACTTCGCAAGCGATGCGAGCGACGCACGCGTCAAATACGCTTGCCTCAGCTCTTTGGCGATTGGGCACTCTCAAACAAGCGCCTGGCTCGCTCAAGATCGGCGGGAGTATCGACACCGAGCGGAACCGTGTCAACGATCGCGACGTCGATGCGCATGCCCGCTTCGAGGGCGCGAAGCTGCTCCAACTTTTCGCGCTGCTCCAAGGGCGAGGGTTTGAGAGAGACATAGCGCTTCAGTGCGGGGCGACGGTAAGCATAAATGCCGATGTGGTGGTAGAGCGGCCCTTCGCCATAGGGCGCGGTTGACCGTGTGAAGTAGAGCGCGCGCAGGCGCCCGTCTTGTTCCAAAGGCGTGCCGACGACCTTGACCACGTTCGGGTTGGTGCGCTCGTCCTCCTCGACGATCTCGGCGGCCAGCGTGGCGATGTCGGGACCGTCGACTGTTAACGGGTTGAGGCAGTCCGTGATGAGATGCGGCTCCAGTGTCGGAAGGTCGCCTTGCAGGTTCACCACGAAGTCGGCGCTCTCGGTCGGGTCGGCTTCGCACACGGCCTCAAAGACGCGGTCCGATCCTGACACATGATCGCTTCGTGTCATGACCGCTTCACCGCCGGCCGCCACAATGGCTTGCCTGATCTCCTCGGCGTCGGTGGCGACGATGACACGTCCAGCGTCTGCTTCGATCGCGCGGCGCCAGACGTGCACAATCATGGGGTCTGAGCCGATGGCCAGCATGGGTTTGCCCGGCAGCCGGGACGCCTGCATCCGCGCTGGAATGACGATGAGCGCGTTTTTCATCTCGCCCTGATCCACGAGTTGCACAGCCGGTGACAATTGGTCTCGGCGGAACGCACTTAGAACAGGGTAGCGCTGAGTTGCAAGCCGAGGCGGAGTTTCTATAGTCGCGCGTTGATGCTGATCCGAGCGGGCCGGGGCTCGTTTATGCTCCAACAGCGGGACGGGGTGACGATGGATACCTTCGAGCTGAGCAAGATTGCCGGAGCCTTACTCTCGGCATTGATCGTTGTCGTGGGCTTGCGGGTCATTCTCGATATCGCCGCGGAAATGGACCATGGATCCCATCATCCTGGCTTCACGCTGCCCATGCCGGAGGTCACACCTGACGCAGCAGCGCCCGGCGCGGGCGAGGTGGTTCCCCCGCCTGTGGGCTTGCCAGGCGTGCCGGCTGGCGATCTTCCAGCCGGGTTCATCCCGGTCGAAGTCGTCCAGCTGATCGGTGGCGCCGACTTGAGCAATGGCAAGGCCATCTTCAAGAAGTGCACCGCGTGCCACTCCGCCGAGCAGGGCGCCCCCAACAAGGTCGGCCCGAATTTGTGGGGCATCGTCGGGCGAGCGAAGGCAAGCGCTGAAGGCTTTAAGTATTCCAGCGCCATGGCGGGCAAGGGCGGCGAGTGGACGCTGGAAGATCTGGCAAGCTTTGTCCACAAGCCAAAAGAATTCGTTCCCGGAACCAAGATGATCTTCCCAGGTATCTCAAATACCAGTGATCTCGCGGACTTGCTGGCCTACCTCGACACCCTGAAATAGCGCCGCGCAGCGGCCAAAATGACAGCAAGTTAACTCGCGTTAAGCCTTGGATTTTGCGACCTTGCGCGGGAATGGGCTGCCTTGTAGGTCGCACGGGGCGCCCAAAGTGCTGGCCATGACCGTTCTCATGTGATCGGTCTTGCCGCAACGAGCCACAAAGGCTCGCGACAGGGAAAGGAAAGATCTTGGTGCTTTCGCGTGTCGACTTCCCCGCCGTTTTTCTCACCGCTCTCACCTTTTTGGCGGTCACCAGCCTTCCAGCCTCAGCGCAGACGGACCCAACGCCTGCTGCACTCGAGACGGCCAAGCCCGACGCTGAGAGCCCAGATACAGCCGGCCAGAAGCGCCAGCACGCGCTGTCACTCGTGGGGGAACCAAAGTACGGGCCCGACTATGAGCACTTCGATTGGGTGAACCCCGATGCGCCCAAAGGCGGCACGATTCGCGGCTATATCCCCGGTTCGTTCGACAGCCTCAACGCCTTCACGGTGAAGGGCGTGCCCGCGGCGAACCTTGGGTTGATTTACGATCAGCTCTTGGCGTCAAGCCCGGATGAACCCTCCACCGAATATGCCCAAATCGCGGAGTGGGCCTCCAACCCGGACGACTATTCGTCGGTGACATTCGGTCTGCGCGAAGAGGCACGTTGGCATGACGGCAAACCCATCACGCCCGAGGATGTCATCTTCAGCTTGGAGGCGCAGAAGAAGTCGCATCCCCGCAACGCGTTTTATTACAAGAACGTCGTCAAAGCGGAAAAGACCGGTGACCGCGAGGTCACCTTCACGTTCGATGTGAAGGGCAACCGCGAACTGCCCCATATTGTTGGCCAGCTCATCGTCCTGCCCAAGCATTACTGGGAGGGGACCGATGCAAGCGGCAAGCAACGCGATATCACAGCCACAACCATGGAAGTGCCGCTTGGCTCTGGCCCCTACAAGGTCAAGGAGTTCGATCCGGGCCGCTCGATCACCTTTGAGCGCGTGGACGACTACTGGGCCAAGGATCTGCCTATCGCCAAGGGGCAGTGGAACTTCGACGAAATCAAATTGAATTATTTCCTCGATCGCACGCCGGCATTTGAGGAGTTCAAGTCTGGCAATCTCGACTATTGGTCCGAGAACACCGCCAGCCAATGGGCAACCGGATACGGCTTTCCCGCCGTCAAAAAGGGTTGGGTGAAAAAGGAAGCAATACCGGTCGAGCGTGTCACGCCCATGCAGGCCTTCGTCTTCAACCAGCGGCGCAAGCAGTTCCAGGACCCGCGCGTGCGCGAGGCCTTCAATCTCGCCTTCAACTTCGAGGAAGCCAACAAAAAGCTGTTCTATGATCTTTATGTGCGCGTCGGCAGCTACTTCGATAACTCGGAGCTAGCCGCAAAGGGCCTTCCAGAAGGCAAGGAGCTGGAAATCCTGGAAGAGGTGCGCGAGGACGTGCCCCCAGAGGTGTTTACGACCGAGTGGAAAAATCCCGCCAACGCGGCGCCTCAGGATTTCCGCAACAACATGCGCGAAGCCTCGCGCCTATTGGCGGAAGCCGGCTGGAAACTGCAGCACGAGACGGTAGAGAACGACGACTGCGGAACCTTCTGCGGCATTATGCGGACGATCGGTCTTTCCTCGGCGCCCAAGCAAAACGTGTTGCGCAATGCGAACGGCGATGAGCTCAAGGCCGAGTTCCTGCTCGACTCTCCGACATTTGAGAAAATCGTGCTGCCGTACGTGCAGGATTTGAAGAAGCTCGGTATCAAGGCCAGCGTACGCGTGGTCGACAGCACGCAATACAAACGCCGCGAGGATGCCTTCGACTACGACATCATTATCGACAGCTTTGCGCAATCGAACTCGCCAGGCAACGAGCAGCGCGATTTCTGGGGCTCGGCCGCGGCCGACCGAAATGGTTCGCGCAACACCGCCGGCATCAAGGACCCTGCCATTGACAAGCTGATCGATAAGGTTGTGTTCGCCACAGACCGCGAAGATCTCGTCGCAGCAACCAACGCGCTCGATCGCGTTCTTCTCTGGAACCACTACGTGGTGCCGCACTGGCATTATCCCTATGAGCGCATCGTGACGTGGGACATTTTCGGCCGTCCCGAAAAGCTGCCGTCGCAATCGGCTTCGCTTACGCAAACCTGGTGGATCGACCCTGAGAAGCAGAAGGCACTAGCGACCGCACGAGGCCGATGACGGCGCGCAGCTTGGCAATCAACGGAGGAGCAGTGATGGCTGGGCGCGCATTGGCGCTAGCGCTCGTCTCGGCGTTGGCTTTGACAACCACGTGCTTCGCGCAAGGCAGCCATGGGCTATCGGCCTTTGGAGATCTCAAGTACCCGCCGGACTTTTCTCACTTCGAGTATGTCAATCCCGACGCGCCGAAAGGTGGACGGATATCGATGATCGGTGACGCCGGAAGCATCACCTACGACAGCTTCAACAACTTCATACTGAAAGGCGACCGGGCCCAGGGCCTCGACTATCTCTACGATAGTCTTATGACGCGCGCGCTCGATGAGCCCGATGCTGTCTATGGCTTGGTCGCAAAAAGCGCTGAGGTGGCCCCTGACGGGAAATCGGTCGTCTTTCACATGCGCCCTGAAGCGAAGTTTGCCGATGGGACGGACGTGACGGCCGAGGACGTCGTCTTCTCGTTCGAGGCGCTCAAGGAAATGGGGCATCCGAGTTTTTCCATTCAATTGCGCGACGTCGCAAAGGCCGAAGCACTCGATCCCCACACCGTACGCTACACATTCGAAGGCGATCTCACGCGGGATCTGCCACTGATCGTTGCTGGTCTGCCGATCCTTCCCAAGGCGTTCTATGACAAACACCCCTTCGATCAAACATGGCTAGCTCGCCCGCTCGGCTCCGGCCCGTATGAGGTCGCCAACTTCAAGCCGGGCACATACGTGACCTACAAGCTCCGGCCCGAGTACTGGGGCAAAGATCTCAACGTCAATCAGGGCCGATTCAACTTCGACGAACTGCGCTACGAATACTACCGCGATCGCAATCTCGAACTGGAAGGCTTGTTGTCGGGTACCTTCGACCTCCGCGAGGAGTTCACCTCCGTCAATTGGGCGACGAGCTACAATGTCCCCGCGGTGAAAGCGGGCCGCCTCCTTCGTGAAACCCTCCCCGATGACAGACCTTCGGGCGCGCAGGGGTTCTTCATCAACACGCGGCGTGACAAGTTCAAGGATCCGCGCGTGCGCGAGGCACTTGATCTCGCCTTCGACTTCGAGTGGTCGAACAAGAACCTGTTCTTCGGACTATACGAGCGCACGCACAGCTTCTTTCAAAACTCCGACATGATGGCGGTGGGCCCGCCGAGCCCCGAGGAGCTGGCGCTCTTGGAACCGTTTCGCGACCAACTCCCCGCCGAGGTGTTCGGCGAGCCCTACTCGCCCCCGACGACCGACGGGACGGGCCGTAACCGCAACAACCTTCAACGCGCCAAGGATCTTCTGACGGCCGCCGGCTACGGAGGACCGCAAAACGGCGGCAAGACACTCGACGTAGAGATCTTGATTTTCTCGCCGAGCTTTGAGCGCATCATCAATCCCTACATCGCGAACTTGAAAAAGATCGGTGTGAACGCCACGCTTCGCCGTGTCGATCCCGCGCAATACGAGCGGCGCATGAAGTCGTTCGATTTCGATATGACGACCCAGCGCTACTCCATGAACCTGACACCAAGCGTCGAGCTCAAGAGCTTTTGGGGCTCACAGGCGGCCGACATCGACGGAAGCTTCAACCTTGCCGGCATCAACGACCCGGTGGTGGATGCCCTCGTCGACAAAGTATTGGAGGCAAAGACGCGCAAGGATCTGGTAACTGCGACCCGCGCCATAGACCGCGTGCTGCGTGCTGGACACTATTGGGTGCCACATTGGTATAAAGCTGCGCACAACCTGGCGTTCTGGAATAAGTTCTCCTGGCCTGCCACAAAGCCCAAGTACGACCGCGGCGTGATCGCCACATGGTGGTACGATCCCGACAAAGCTGCGAAACTGAAGTCAAACTGAGACCCAATCGCCAATGGCCGCCTACCTTCTGAAGCGCCTCTTGCTGATCATCCCGACCCTGTTCGGGATCATGCTCATCAGCTTCATCATCATACAGTTTGCACCAGGCGGCCCGGTCGAGCGCATTATTGCACAGCTCACGGGCCACGATTCCTCGATCGTCTCGCGCATCGGCGGCGGCGGCGGCGATACGCTCTCAGGCGGTATCCAGTCCCAGATGGGACAAGGCACGGCGGGCGACGTCACCTCGAAATACCGCGGTGCGCAGGGGCTCGATCCGGAATTTATCAAGAGCCTCGAAAAACAGTTCGGCTTCGACAAGCCCGCTTACGAGCGGTTCTTCCTCATGATGAAGAACTATCTCACGTTCGATTTTGGAACGAGCTACTTCCGCGACGTGTCGGTGCTACAGCTCATCAAGGAGAAGCTGCCGGTTTCGGTGTCGCTCGGCATTTGGATGACACTGCTAACGTATCTCATTTCGATTCCGCTCGGCATTCGCAAGGCCGTGCGCGACGGTCAATCTTTCGACGCCTGGACAAGCGGCGTGCTGGTTATCGGATACGCCATTCCCGGATTTCTGTTTGCCATCTTGTTGCTGATCCTCTTTGCAGGCAGCTCGTTCTTCCAGTGGTTTCCCTCACGCGGATTGACGTCAGACAACTGGGAGGAACTGTCGCTGTTGGGCAAGATCGGCGACTATTTCTGGCACCTGACACTGCCGCTCATTGCCATTGCCGTCACCTCGTTCACGACCATGACGTTTCTCACCAAGAATTCGTTCCTCGACGAAATTCGCAAGCAGTACGTGATGACGGCGCGCGCCAAGGGGCTCAACGAGCACCAGGTTCTGTATGGGCACGTTTTCCGCAACGCGATGCTGCTCATCATCGCCGGTTTTCCCGGTGCCTTCATCAGCGCGTTCTTTGCCGGCGCGCTGCTGATCGAGACGATCTTCTCGCTTGATGGGCTTGGGCTGTTGTCGTTTGAGTCGATAGAAAAGCGCGACTATCCCGTGGTGTTTGCCACGCTCTGGATCTTTTCCCTGCTCGGCTTGGTGGTGAACCTCGTCTCCGACTTCGTCTACACGCTCGTCGATCCCCGCATCGACTTTGAGAGCCGGGAGGTCTGACGCGGTGGACCTGCGCGAACTGGAAACACCGCTGCCGCAGTCGCAGCCGCCGCCCGATGAGCCTGAGGACAAGGGCCCTCCGTCATGGCTAGTCCGCTGGACGGGCCGGCGCGGGACGTTCGAATTCTCCCCCATCAATCAGCGCCGATGGACGAACTTCAAGGCGAACAGGCGTGGCTATTGGAGCTTGATCGTCTTCGCTACGTTGTTCATCGCCTCGCTGTTTGCCGAGTTCATCGCCAACGACCGGCCAATTGTGCTGAGCTACAAGGGCGAGATCCTTTTTCCCGTTTTTGTCGACTACCCTGAATCGAAATTCGATGGGTTCCTTGCCATCACCGACTACAAGGACCCTGTGATCCTCGATGAGATCAAGGAGAACGGTTGGGCACTCTGGCCGCCGGTCAGCTATTCCTACGACACCATCAACAAGGACTATCCGGGTCGAAAGGGACTGGAGGGCTTGTGCCTTGGCTATCCCGCACCGCCGCCTTGGGCATCGAGCGCGCCCTTGTGCGATGCGCCACCGGAGCAGATCGCGCGGTTTCAGGCGATCGGCAATACGAATTGGCTTGGGCTCGATGATCAGGGACGCGACATCGTTGCGCGCGTGATCTACGGATTCCGCGTCTCGGTCCTGTTCGGCCTGATCCTTACCATTCTCTCCTCCGGGATCGGCGTGGCCGCCGGTGCGATGCAGGGCTATTTCGGTGGCCGCACCGATCTCATCTTCCAGCGCTTCCTCGAAGTATGGTCATCGATCCCTTCGCTGTTCGTGCTGATCATCATCTCCTCGGTCCTGGTCCCCGGCTTCTGGACGCTGCTCGGCGTGCTGCTGTTGTTCTATTGGGTCAATCTCGTCGGCGTCGTGCGCGCGGAATTTCTGCGGGCGCGCAACTTCGAATACATCAATGCCGCGCGCGCGCTCGGCCTGTCGCATATCAAGATCATGTGGAAGCACATGCTGCCGAACGCGATGGTGGCAACGCTTACGTTCCTGCCTTTCCAGCTCTCGGGCAGCATTGCCGCCCTCACCGCTCTGGACTTCCTGGGGCTGGGGCTTCCGTCGGGTTCCGCCTCACTGGGTGAGCTTCTGCTGCAAGGCAAGAGGCACCTTGAAGCCCCGTGGCTTGGGCTGACCGGCTTCTTCTCCGTTGCGATCATGCTGTCGCTTCTGATCTTTATCGGCGAAGCGGTGCGCGACGCGCTCGATCCCCGCAAGACATTCAGCTCGGAGGGCTCATCGTGATGTCCATCCAAGCGCTTCTCAACGTCAAGGATCTCTCGGTTGCCTTTGGTGTGGGTGAGACGCAGATGCGCGCCGTCGATCATGCGTCGTTTCATATTGCCAAGGGCGAGACGGTTGCGCTCGTTGGCGAGTCCGGGTCGGGCAAAACCGTCTCAGCCCTTTCCATTCTCAAACTGTTGCCCTATCCGCCAGCCTCGCACCCCTCGGGCGAGATCCACTTTGAAGGACGCGACCTTCTGAAGTTGAACGAAGCCGAGTTGCAGTCGATCCGCGGCGACAGGATCTCAATGATCTTTCAAGAGCCGATGACGTCGCTCAACCCGGTGCATACGATCGAGAAGCAGGTGGGCGAAGTGTTGAAGCTTCACCGGAACATGGACGATGCGGCTGCGCGCGCGCGCGTTCTGGAGCTTCTCAACAAGGTCGGCGTCCAAGATCCGGAAAAGCGCCTTGGCTCTTTTCCGCATCAGCTGTCAGGCGGCCAGCGCCAGCGCGTGATGATCGCCATGGCGCTTGCCAACGAGCCCGACCTGTTGATTGCGGATGAGCCGACGACAGCCCTCGACGTGACGATCCAAGCGCAGATCCTGGAGCTGCTGCTCGATCTTCAGCGCGAGATGGGCATGGCGTTGCTGCTCATCACCCACGACTTGAGCATCGTGCGAAAGATGGCCAGCCGCGTCTACATCATGCAGGGCGGCAAAATCGTCGAGGACGGACGCACTGAGCAGATCTTCACGGAGCCGCGCCATCCCTATACGCGCCACCTGCTCGCCGCCGAGCCGACCGGCGAGCCGCCGTCAGCCAACATGAGGGCGCCGATCGTCGTCGAGACGGAGGATCTCAAGGTCTGGTTCCCCATCAAGAAGGGGGCGCTGCGGCGCACGGTCGACTATGTGAAGGCCGTCGACGGTCTCTCTTTGAAGCTGCGCGCCGGACAGACAGTCGGTGTCGTTGGAGAATCCGGCTCGGGCAAGACGACGCTTGGCCTTGCAATCCTGCGTCTTATCTCCTCGCAAGGCCCGATCGCGTACGTCGGCAAACGCATCGACGAGCTCAGCTCGCGTCAGATGCGGCCACTGCGCAAGGAGATGCAGATCGTCTTCCAAGACCCATATGGGTCCTTATCGCCGCGGCTCTCTGTCGGCCAGATCATCGAGGAGGGCCTCCTCATTCAGGCGCCAGAGTTGAACTACCAACAAAGGCGCGAGCGCGTCGCCGCGGCCCTCGAAGAGGTCGGGCTCGATCCTGCCGCGCAAGACCGCTATCCGCACGAATTTTCCGGAGGCCAGCGCCAGCGCATCGCCATTGCGCGAGCCATGGTCTTGCAGCCCAAGTTCGTCATGCTCGATGAGCCCACGAGCGCACTCGACATGTCGGTGCAAGCGCAAATTGTCGATCTGCTGCGAGATCTTCAGAAGAAGCGAAATCTCGCCTATCTGTTCATCAGTCACGATCTCAGAGTCGTGCGGGCGCTGTGCAACTACGTGATCGTGCTGCGCAATGGCAAAGCCGTCGAGGAAGGGACAGCCGACGCGATTTTCTCAAACCCCAAGCAAGACTACACGCGCGCCTTGCTCGCAGCGGCGCTGAATTTGACGGTCGAACACCGCAGCGAGATCGCGACCTAAGCGGAGCCCACATATTCTGCTTGAAAGTTTTTGCCATTCCGGCATCGTGCGCTTGGCCACTCAGCTCGTGACACCTCAATGCTCCCCGAAGATGTCTTCCGCCCGCAGCTACAGTCGACGATTACAGCACTTCGCTATTGGGTGCCGTCGATCTCGGATACCGCGCGCGTCGAGCTCGACGAGGCGCCGGACTACTGGCGTATGACCGTCCGGCCGCTGCTTGCGAAAGCATGCCCGTTCGAGCTGATCTTACGGGCCGATCAGCACTACGACATCTGCATTGGCGAGGAATGCTACGAGGATCGGCCGCTTGCCTTCTTTGGCGACTTCCTGCCCCTGGCCGAAGCCATTGCCGAAGGCGATGTTGTGCAGCGTCATTGGTTGAGCCGCAACACAGGCGCGGTGCGATCCGTGGAGACGGTCGTCTCGTTCGAAAATGGCCGCATCTGGAAGGATGCGCATGGCGACGTGCTGGACATGCCTCCGCTGGACGACGATGGCACCGAGCTTCGCGAAAGTCGGTTCCTTCCCTATCGGCGCTAGAAATACGGCCGGTCGCCTCAGGCGCAAAGGGCTGGCAAGCGCTTGATGGCGGTGAGCTTGCCACCGGCCTTGGCGACCCGCTCCGCGGCCTCCGGCAATGTCTCGACGTGGACCGCCATGTGATGGGCATTGGCGTGAACCATCATCACGCTGTCGACCATGATACCGACGTGCCCTTTCCAGAACACAAGGTCACCGCGCTGCAATCCTTCCTCTAGCCGATCCGGGACGAGGACATCACTGCCAACCTCTGCCTGCTGCATGTCGGTATCGCGCGGGGCTCCGATGCCGGACGCTTCCAACACGACCTGCACCAGGCCTGAACAATCGATTCCGATGCGCGTTCGCCCGCCCCACAGATAAGGCGTGCCAATAAAGCGTTCGGCCAGCTCGACGAAATCGCGAGCGTGCTGACCCCGTTCGCGCACGTGGCGCGAGACAATATAGCCGCCGCCTTTGAGGGCGCAGAAGCCCTCGTTGATGGCGGACACGCACAGCTCAGCGTTGAGGCTCAAATGCATCAACGGCGGCGATTTGATATCGGGAACCGGATACAGAAACGTGCCGAGCGCTTTGACCCGGTGCGTCGTTTCGCTCAGCTCCCGCGTCAGCGCATCGGCGGGGAGGTAGCCGACGTAGTTGTCACGTGCCAGCTGGACCCATGCCCAGCCCTGGTTCTGCTCGTAGACGGTAACGATCTCTCCAAAGAGCGCCTCGGTCTCGAAGCCCGCCGTTTTCTTTGGCTGGCGACGCAGGGCCACAGCGGCGCGCACCACCTGTGCTGGATAGCCTTGAACGTAGCGCGGCGCACTCACCTTGCCGTAGAGACTTTCGGCTGCGAGATCGGCGCGGAAGGGAAAGCGCCGCGGATCAAGTGTGGCCGCACTCGAAGCAGACTGCGTTCGGTGCGCCGTCTCGTTTACCTCATCACTCACCGGCCGCACTCCTTCTTCAGGACAGCGAACAAGGCTCTTGCCGCCTGCGGCTCACCGCCCACGGGGCCGAGTGCCGAAGCAGATGGGCGCCAGCCATAGATGTCGAAGTGGGCAAAACGGTGCGCCTGCTTCACGAAGCGCTTTAAGAAGAGCGCGGCAACAATTGAGCCGGCGAACGGGGAATCCCAGATATTGCCCATGTCGGCAACCCGGCTATCGAGTTTTGCGTCGTAGCCGTGCCAAAGGGGTAGCCGCCACACCGGGTCACCGACGTCAGCAGACGTTGCCACCATATCTGCCCCAAAGGCATCATCATCGGTGAAGAACGAGGGCAGATCGGGACCCAACGCGACGCGGGCCGACCCTGTCAGCGTGGCAAAGACGTGGATGGCACGCGGGCCCTCCTCGTCGGCAAGTGCGATGGCATCTGCCAGCACCAGCCGGCCCTCGGCATCGGTGTTGCCGATTTCGACCGTACGGCCCGCACGGCTCTTGATGACGTCACCGGGGCGGAACGCGTTTCCGGAAATGCTGTTTTCGGCCGCCGGGATTAAGATGCGCAAGCGCACATCGAGCTTCTGCCCCATTATGAGGTGCCCAAGGGTCAGCACCGAGGCCGCGCCGCCCATGTCCTTCTTCATGAGGATCATGCCGGGCGCGGGCTTGATATCGAGACCGCCGGTGTCAAAGCAAATGCCCTTTCCGACGAGCGTAATCATCGGTGCATCGCTGCGTCCCCATCGCAGATCGATGAGGCGTGGTGCACGCGTGCTTGCCCGACCGACGGCATGGATCAGCGGAAAGTTCTGAACCAGCAGCTCATCGCCGATGACAACGCTCACATCGGCGCCATGGCGCTGCGCTAGATCGCGAGCGGCTACTTCCAATTCGTCTGGACCAAGGTCGGACGCCGGCGTGTTGATGAGGTCTCGCCCCAACCAGACAGCTTCAGCAGTGTTGACGGCTGCGCCATGATCAACACCGGCAGGCACCCTGAGGCGGGCCGGCTCTTTTCGACTCGCGTTCTTGTAACGGCGGTAGCGATAGGCGCCGAGCCCCCAAGCAACGCTGGCCAAACTGGGTTCATTCGGAGCTTGCACCAACCTGTAGGTGCCCGGGGGAAGAACTTGCGCCAGCTGGCCCAACAAAAGCTGTGAAGGGCCGCTCGGCTCGCCTACTCCACGATCGCCAATGCCAAAGACGACCCCGGCCAGTTGTCCGTCTGTGCCCGGCAGCAGCGCAACTTTCTTTGCGCCACCCTTGAAACCAGTTGCCTCCAGCCAATTGATCTGCGCCTCCTCGAGACCAAGGTCACTCAGAGACGCACCCTTACTGGCAAGCCAGATGGGGATGTCAGTCGCGGCGACGTCACCGGTCAGGAGGATGTCGTTCGCAGCAACCGGTTCGTTCGTGTTAGCGGTCTCGATCATTGGCAAAGGGCGAGGCTCAGAGGTTAATGAACGCTACGGCAGGTAGCACGCGCCGCGCACAAGACAGGATCATGAGAGCGAAGGCAAGAGCATGACCACAGACGGTTACCGCCTCGTCATTGGCGATAAGAACTGGTCCAGCTGGAGCCTGCGGCCGTGGCTGGCCATGAAACGATTCGCACTGCCCTTTCAGGAGATCAACATCAGGCTGAGGCGACCGGAGTCGAAGGCGGAGATATTGAAGCATTCGCCATCGGGCTTGGTGCCCGCGTTACTCGAAGGGCCAATCACGATCTGGGACAGCCTTTCGATCCTCGAATATCTGGCCGACCGCCACCCTGACTTGGAAGTGTGGCCACGGCAGCGACAGGCACGCGCGATGGCGCGCTCGGTGGCGGGCGAGATGCATTCCGGGTTCGGAGCACTTCGCCAACACTGCCCGATGGATTTGTTGAACTACACACCCCAAACAAGCTTCCCCGCCGAGGTAGAGAGTGACATTCGCCGGATTGTGGCGATCTGGAATGCGTGCCGGGCGCAATTCGCCGGCAGCTCTCCGTTCCTCTTTTCACGGTTTTCGGCGGCAGATGCGATGTATGCGCCCATTGCTTCGCGCTTTCGGACCTACCTGGCAGATCTAGGCGCTTACGGTGACGACGGAACGGCACAGGCTTATGTCGAGGCGATCTTCGCTATGCCGGAGATGGATGCCTGGGCCAAGGGCGCCCGTGCCGAGATGGCGGTCGACAACTAGTGCGTGCACGTTGCTCAGCACTTCAGGGCACGAGCTGATCGCAGTCAGACCCTCACATCGTTGCGCAACATAGGAGAAGGTTGGAGTCTCGTTAAGGGAACTGAGCACCGGCAGTTTAAATTGCTTCTAAATTGCGAAGTAAAGAATGAGGATTGGGCGAAACGAACAACTTCGCAATGATCGTGTAGGCGTTCATAAAGTATTGCCAGGTATTGCGGGGCGGGCTCTCAATAGTCTGACCAAGAGAGATCAGTATTCCTTAAGGGCAGCGCCCTGATTTCTGCCAAATACGACCCTCATTCTGACTTGGATCAGTTCCTGCAATTCTGTATCTCGGCCGATCATCGCCACCACCCAAATCAATGCTGAGATCCCCCACATCGCCAAGCAAGAAACCAGGGTCAACAGAGCTGAAAATCGGAGTCTCGCTACTCTCTCGGCGCCCGCTCCTCATCCCAATCGCCACGAAGCCACCACACCATGAGCCAAAGCCGACGAAGGCATTCTCCGCTTCCGGGAGCAATTTCAACCCAGGCGTGTCCTCTGTCGTTGCCACTTGAGACAAAACCGCTAAATCCTCGCTGCCGGCTCGGAATATCCGGTTTCCCCAATACTCGTTACGATCGCTCTTGCTGAGTCCGGCTCGCAATTGAGCTGCCTTCAGTTTCGCCATCTCTGCGGCAGCCCGAGTTACCGTTTCGCAACGGGATCGACCTGCCCGCAGTCCTATTTATTCGAATATTGAAAACATCGAATACCGTGCCGGACGAGCTCTATTGAAATTATGCCAACACATTGGCATTTTGGCGCATTCATTTGTGGAAACAAAGAATATATTTCCACGAAAAACAAGCGCGCCAAAAAACAATTATTCACTTGGGCCGAAAACAAAACGTGCCTACATCGGAAATGTCATTTCGAGGGCGAAGTCCCACCCAATAGATTCTGAAGAATTGACGTCGGCGGCTGACCGACTCTCCCTTGGCGCCTTCTTAGCGTTGCGAGCAAAATCGCCTGCGGTGGGATCAGTTGTTCTCATGCTCATCGCGCTTGGCAGGTCTACGGTATTCCGTCGCCACTCTTCGTGCAGTGCTTCATCTTTTATCTCACTTATGACGCATGGTGCCCAACCACCTGCATGGTTGACCCAGGAGCGCTACTCGTAGCTGGTCCGGCTATGATGCATCGGAGCCGCCTGTGCGCAATCTCAGCAACGCTGGCGACAGATGCAGGAAGATCCTCGAGGTTAGGTTGCGATTTCACACCCGGAAAGCGTTCTTTTCGCGCCGACCTTGCCGTCGTTTTTTAAGGGCTGTTCAATTGATGAAACCGCGGTGTTATGGACCAAAAATGTACGGTTACAATCCGGAATTAAACCAAGATTCCTTTGCGTCTTTCGGCTCCCGTCCTATTGTGTGAGGAGCGTCCGTTTCGCAGCGATAACATTTAGCGTTGAGCACACATGGGCCGTCGATCGATTCATACTCCCGAGGAATTGCGGGAACTGATCATAAAGTCGGCTACCTCGATCATCGAGCGCGATGGTCTGGCGGGTCTATCGGCACGCGAGATCGCAAAGCGCATTAACTACTCGCCTGGAACGCTCTACAACGTCTTTGAGAATCTCGACGACCTCTTGTTGACGATCGAGGGTCGGCTATTGGACGAACTCTCGGACCGACTTGCCAAGGTCCGGCCGTCCGGGACGCCAAGCGAACAAGCCTGCCGGGTCGCTGAGGTGTATCTTGAGTTCGTTCAGGAGCGGCCAGAACTCTGGCGGCTTTTGCTCCACCACCGCCTCCCAATGGGCAGGGAGTGGCCAGCTTGGTACAGTGAGAAGCTTCAAGCCCTTTACACTCCGATCGAAGAGGCGATCACTGGCGCTGTTGGTGAGGGTGAGAGCAAGGAGGCGCGCAAGCGCGCCGTGGATGCACTGACCGCCAGCGTGCACGGAATGATGTGCTTGGCGACCACCGTCAAATTCGTACCCGTCACCGGCCCAATAACGAAGGATCTCGTGAACGACTTGGTCACGACGTACCTTGCCGGGCTTCCGTACCGCGGTAAGAGTTAACGCCGCGCCTCCGCACAAAACGACAGCACCTGAAGCACCATAAGTTTAGCTTCATTCCGCGGGGGCTTCGGCCCTTGACGATTCCTGGTCGGCGACAGCGGGTAAGGCACCCGTCGTGAGTGGAGTCGCTTCATCAGGTGAGGTTGCAAACTTCGCCTCCTTGGCGATCGCGGCAAACCACCGGTCGTCTTCGGGTAGCAGGCGACGATGCAGGTCCACCCACATGCTACGGGACGAGATCCCTTCCACGAATGTCCTTGTCGAGGGAACGACAAGCAGCAGAACAGCGACGCACGCGAGCATCGCCCCGCTTGCCGCCGGACGCCTTGCGTCCACAAACTTGAGAGCGGTGCCGAATGACGCCTTGAGGCGATTGTCCATCACGTCGACAGAATAGATCTCATCAAGGGTCAGATGGGTCAGGTAACCGACGAATAGGAAGCCCGCGCCAAGCCACGCCACGCCCTCTGGCCGACCCAGCGCATAGTGGAAAATGATCGCTGTCAGCAAGGCGCAGAAGACCCCAGCCAGGATCGAGTGCCATACGCCACGGTGGACGGCGTACCTATGGAAGATGGAATGGAGGCCGTATCGAACAAATAGTAGCGTGCCAAGCCAAATGATCCACATTTCGGCGATCGACAGCAGTGGAGCGAAGTGGAACAACGCGGCAAATGAAAAGAAGATCGCCAGTCCAGCAAACAATGCCCGACTTGGACGCGAGTCCTTCAAATCAATGTCGGGCAATACCGAGCCCAGCACCCCGGCCATTGTGACAGCCACAAGGTTTTCCGGTGCGATCACATCCGCAGCGAGCGTCAGTGTCGCCAAGCTGCCCGATACGATCGTTCCGGTTACGATATGCGTCGTGAAATTGGCCATGGCATGCCTCCTTCGGCGTCGCAGCAGGAAGGCGTTTTCGCCCAGCGCGCGCGGTGCACCCCATCTCCCCATCAGATTCGCGCTGCCTTAGGGAGGGCAATCAGGATTCAGAGTGTGGAAAAGCCTAATTTGGCGGCGGGTTGCGCGATGCCGGTGCTGGCTATACGCAGAGCCGGACCTCTACGGTCGACGCGAGTGCTCTTGCCCCACTCAGCTTTCAGGCTTTGCCGAAAAGTCAGATGCCCCAATCTAATTTTGTGAAAAACAAACAGGGTCTGGTCGCGGCCACCAGCATCGGCGTTGCCATCGTCGTGATGGGCATCAAGTATCTCGCTTACCTTGTCACCGATAGTGTGGCTTTGTTCTCCGATGCACTCGAAAGCATCGTTAACGTGCTCACCGCGATCGCCGCGCTCATTGCGATCCGCATTGGTTCGCAACCGCCCGATCGCCGTCACCCTTTCGGCCATCACAAGGCTGAGTACTTCTCGGCCGTACTGGAAGGCGCACTGATCATCGTTGCGTCCCTCCTCATTTTCCGCGAAGCCCTTGGCGCCATCCTGAAGCCGCGCGCGATCGATCAGCCTGCCTTGGGCCTACTCATCAATTTCGCCGCGACCATCATTAACGCCGCCTGGGCATGGCTCCTCATCAACCGTGGAAGAGTATGGAGCTCACCAGCCCTTGCCGGGGACGGCCGCCACCTTCTCAGTGACGTCGTTACGTCATTTGGAGTGCTCGCCGGCCTCATCTTGGCAACGTTGACCGGCTGGTCGATCCTCGATCCAATTATTGCCTGCATCGTCGCCGTCAACATTTTGCGCATAGGGTACAATCTCACCAAAGAGTCCATCAGCCAATTGTTGGACGAAGCTGCCAGTCCGGAAATTCAGGCGCGGATACGAAAGGCTATCGAGGCCAACTCAGACGGTGCGCTTCAGGCCCATGATATCCGCACGCGCACCGCCGGACCTGCAACATTCATTGAGTTCCACCTCGTGGTCCCAGGCGCAATGACCGTCATCGCCGCTCATCAGATTTGCGACCAGGTGGAAGCAGCCATCGAGAGTGAGATCGCAGGAGCGCAGGTCGTCATTCACATAGAGCCCGAACACGAGGCGAAGGGCCGGGGGCGGTGGAACTCTAGATGGATCGCGATTTTGCCTTGGGTTCGCCCCGAAAAAAGGAGACAGGAAACATGATGCCGCGCCATTGCCAAAGTTGCACAGACAGATACCGCCCAACATGATGAAATTTCGAGCGCTTTTCCTCTTCCCAGCCACGATCGCCATTTGTTGGGCGAGCTTCGCCGCCAACGCGCGGGCACAGCAGGACGACGAGGTCACGATCGTGCTGGTGGGCGACGTCGGTCTCAATCCCAACAATCAAAAGGTTGAGCCAAAAGGCGTGCGCAAACGCGGGTTTCAGACATGGGATCAGACGACGGAGAAGATCGCCGGCCAAATCAATGGTGATCTCAACTTCATGAATGTCGAGACGGTCGTCACGGACCGCAACGATCTTTCACGCGATACCAAGGGACAGCGAGGGCCCTTCAATTTCCGCACGCATCCCGCTGGGATCCAGCATCTCGTCACGAGCGGTTTTAACGTGCTCTCACTCGCCAACAATCATTCTATGGACTACGGCGTGCCAGGATTGAAGGAGACACTCAAACACGTTGGCAAGCTCGAAAGCGAAAGGCTGGCCGTTGCAAGCGGGATCGGAATGAACCGCGAGGAGGCAAGTCGCCCACGCCGTGTCAACGTCAACGGTTCGGTCGTCGCATTTTCCGCCATCGGTATTGTAACCAACAACCTGGAGCGTCATCGCGCCGGCCCCAAAAAGCCAGGTCAAATTGCCTACCGTTTCGATGACGACTTCTCCGTCGTTCGCAAACGTCTCAAAGAGGCACCTGCCGACTACCGCATCCTTTCGGTCCACTACGGTATCGAAGGACAGGTGCAGACCGATGCAAAGCAGATCGCTGACTGGCGGCGCAAGGCCGCGAAAGGCGACGGCATCGATCTCATCGTTGGTCATCACGCGCATGTTGTGCGCGGCGTTGAGCTCGCCGGAAACTCACTCATTTTCTACGGACTGGGGAATTTCCTGCACCACGGCACCGCCAACATGACAAGCAAAGGTATTTGCAAAGACTACGGTCTGATGGCACGCGTGCACCTTAAGAGGAACTCTCAAGGCAAGTTGGTGTTGCGCGCCGTGGAAGCCATCCCCGTCACCGATACCCACTACCGGCCGCGGCCGCTCAAAGGGGATCAGGGCAAGGCGCGCATCTATGCGCTGAACTATCTGGACTCCGCTCTGGACAACACGCTGGACGGGGCACGTGGTATACGTTTCACGCCACAGACGGACGGTAGCGGCCTCTATTGCCTGCCCGGTGCTGACAAAGACGGCGGCAAGATCGGCGCACTCTGCAAGAACTTCTCACCAGCCCCCTCAATCCCCAGCCGGCTGCGCGGGAGCATCGCCTCTTCGTGCCGACGCTAAGCGCCAATCGAGGGTTGCCGCACTTGCATTTCAGTGCCAAACCGCAGCCTCGATTTGTTGCACCAGGAGCCAACTATGCGACGCCGCGGCCTGACGATTGCGCTTAGTGTTCTTCTCGTCCTGCTGCTCTGGCAGATAATTCCCGCCCGCTTGGAAGACACACCTTCCAAAGCAACAATATCGATACCGCCGCGCGCCGATTGCGCAACGAAGCCGGTTCATACGACCAGCGGGCTTGTCTGCGGTCTCGAGTATGAGGTCAAAGAATTCGAGACGGGGCATGAAAAAGCAATCAGTGCCTTTTTAAGCATTCCCTATGCGCAGACGACGGCCGGCGAAAACCGCTGGCAGCGCCCCCGACCCATCAAGGATTGGTCAGCCGAACTTCACTCCGATATTTTCAGGGCGACCCGGTTCGGGCCGAGTTGTCCGCAGAAACGGAGACCCGGCGTCGAATTGGAGTTCAGCGAAGACTGCCTCAGTCTCAGTGTCTGGACGCCGGTGCCGCTGCAAGAGACGGCCACTGCCGATCCGCGTCCCGTGATGGTCTTCATCTATGGGGGCTCCTTCAAGGAAGGCACGAGCACCAATCCTCTCACAAACGGCAGTCGGCTTGCCGCTACGGGAGACGTCGTTGTCGTGACGCTCAACTATCGCGTCGGTGCACTCGGTTTTCTCTCCGGTACCGACAACCTCAATGGCAACTATGGGCTGTTGGACCAGCGGCTGGCCCTTCGCTGGGTGCGTGACAACATCTCGGTGTTCGGCGGCGATCCCGACAACGTTGCCCTGTTCGGTGAAAGCGCCGGCGCCATGTCGGTTGGACTCCACCTCATCTCGCCCGAAAGCGAACCGTTGTTTCACGCGGCGATTCTTGAGAGCAACCCTTATGGACTTCCCTATAAGTCACTCAGCACATCGCGACGTTTTGCACGGATCTTGAAGTACAATCTGGGATGCGCCTTTCGAGGGTTGGACTGTCTGCGCTCAAAATCCTTTCAGGACGTTGTGGCAAATCAAGACGCTGGGCTGCTGCCTGCCGCCTCTATCGTGACCGGGCTGTCGGCCAGCCTCATTTGGGCACCAATCATCGATGGAAAACAAATTTCCACCCAGCCTAATGTGACCTCCATCACGAAGCCTGTGATTGTCGGAACCAATCTCGATGAGGGAATTATCTTCGCGGTCTCAAGCCAGAAAAGCTTGCCCGGCGAAGACAAGAAAGGCGTGCCCAAGAGCGACTACGAGCGGATGCTCGATGTGATGTACTCCGTAAAAACCGCCGAGCGCATCAAGGACGTTCCCCGCTACAAACCGCATGACGGCGACAACACCGATGTCTTTTCTCACGTCGTTACCGACTATCTCTTCAGTTGCGCCAATCGCAACGTGATGGAACTGGCGACCGGACCCGTCTGGGGCTACGAGTTCACCCATCCCCCCTCATACAATGTGTGGCCAGAAATCGAGGAATGCGCGCCGAGCAACGACACCGTCTGCCACGCTGCAGAACTGCCCTTTGTATTTGGAAACCCCCAAACCGCACAGATTCAAGCAAAGCGCGTTCCGCACACGTTCAGCGATGATGAGAAGCGCCTAAGCACACAGGTGATGCGCTACTGGTCGAAATTCGCCAAGACACATGATCCGAATACGGATGGTAATCCGGATTGGCCGAAGTTCACGAAGGAAGCCCCCGTACGCCAAATCCTCGACACCAAAGTGTCAAATACGTCGGAATTCGAGGCAAACTGCGCTTTTTGGAATGAGGTTGGATACAACGAGCCCGGTCTGCTCGGCCGCATTTTCCGGCTAGGCCGTAGCGAAGAAGAGTAGCTTGCGGTTGGGCTGCGCCTTACTCCGAGAACTCGCGCAACTGTTTGCTAGGAATTCCGTGACAAGAAAAACTGCCCAAGGCAAACTTTACCACCGTGTTTGTAAAATCGATGGAGGGTTACCACCATGATCGCTCGCTCAATGCTTCTATCTGCAGTTCTCGTTCTCGGACTTGCCGCTCCAGCCGTGGCCGAGGACAAGGAAGAAGAAGCACGTGCTGCTTGCACATCGGACTACCAAAAGTTCTGTGCCAGCGTCATTCCTGGCGGCGGCCGCATCCAGAGCTGCTTGCAGCAGAATTCCGACAAGCTCGATGCGTCGTGCAAGTCCTTCCTGGACGCCAATGCCGGCGCTCAGACGAAGAACTAATCGGTCGAGACACGGTCCGCTTTGTTGGTTCCAAGAAGGCGGGCCGTACTTTCTCGGAGGTAGTCCTCAGCGCTACTCACGCTTGAGCGGGGTATCGTCGGGATCTTGTTCTTGTATTTCTTCTTCTTCGCGCCGCCGCTGTCCAAGTGCACGCCGGACCAGCATCGCGCTGTCGATCTTTGGTGGCTCCCACTGAAAGAAGCGGTGCGAACCAATCTTTCCGACGAACGCGTTCTGGCGCAGCCATCGCTCGCCCTGCGTCCACGCCCTAGCAAAACCGACCAGGAAAATCGCCCCGATCAAGACCGGGCTCAAAACCCACGACACCGGCAAGGCGAACACGACGACCAAGAATGCGTCGATGCCTGCAGGCGGGTGCAGCGCGTCAAAGCACAACATCAGCCAGAGAGCGAGACCGAGCGCGACGGCGCAAGCAGCTTCCCCCGTCCCAAATGCCCAAAGCGCGATGAGACCCGCCAGACAGGACAGCAAGTGACCGCCAATGACCGCATATGGCCGGCTCGGCGGCGCATCGGGTAGCGCCATCACCAGCACGATCGACGTTACAAAGGGGACGCGCGACAGCGGTTCATCGGCATAGCGCGCAAGCACCTCCATGAGCCCGATGGCCAATCCCGCTCCAATCGCCCGGTAGAGGTGCACTGCAATCTGCTGCAAGCTTGATGTCCCTGGGCGTCGTGCCGGAGATCAAATCGCCCCGGCGATTGGCGAACCGGCAGGAATTATAGACCCAATGGGCAGCAAGTGAAGGGCGGCCGCCAGTAGCGACGGGGCGTCGTTACTCGCGCGGCTTTCGCTTCTCACCAGCGCAGAAGCCAAGAGCCGATGGCCGCCCCGACGGCTGTTACAATGGCAACGGCGATCACGTACCACACGCCGATGAACAGGGCGCTGTCGTCGGAGCAATGCGTCGCATACAGCGTCGCTCCAATTCCGGCCGAAACCAGTCCTGCAGACGCTCCGGCGAACACCGGGTGCGTGGTTGCGCCCTGTCGCATCGCAAATAGCAACGCCACGAGCGGTGCCGCAGACAACAGTGGAATGAGGGTGAGGCAGGCTGAAGAGTTCATCCCGACGATGCGATAGTACCAGCCCGCCGGCGGAACAACGATAAACTCCACGATCACCCCACCGATGAGCAAGATCGGCGGGATCGCAAGGGCCAAGAGCCAGGCTCTCGGCAATCCACCGGGGCGTGCGAGATGAATCATGAGGCCCATGGCCGTCACGAAGAGGCTGACCGTGAGTACGTATTTGAAGAGGAAACGCGGCGTCTCCAGCACGTAACTCAGGTCAGGCCGCGGTCCAATCTCCATCATGAAGGCAATTGCGGCCATGACCGCTCCGACGCCTGCCGCAAGCCACAGGCTGCGCCCAATAGGCCATGAGACGGCCTTTGCGTCGGCTGTCATTGCGGCAATTAATTCATCTGTCTTCATTCGTGGCCTCTCTGGTACTTACCAGCCAGAGTCTTCAATCCTCGGTGCAGCGCCACACGCACAGCACCTTCATTCATCCCTAGTTCCTCCGCCACGTCGCGGATCGACTTACCTTCGACGCTGATCGCACGCACGATCGTCTGCTGACGCCCACTCAAATCGTTGACGAGCCGTTCGGCGTCTTTCCAGTCCAGATCATCACTCGGCTCGTCGGCGGCAAGAAAATCGAGCACGGCGTCGATCGGCACCTCGATGCGCCGCCCGCGCCGCCTTAACGCATCGATCAGCTTGTGGCGCGCAATGGCTCTGACCCAAGGTCCGAGTGGCTGGTCGGAGTTCCATGTATGACGCTTCAAGTGAATCGCCAAAAGCGTCTCCTGGACCACGTCCTCCACGTCATTCAATGCGGCGCCAGACTGCGCAAAACCACGCCGCGTCGCCACACGAAGGCTACGTGCCAATGATTCGAGCAGCTGGCGATAAGCAATTTCATCACCAGCGATGGCTGCCCGCATCAGGGCCATCCACTCCTCCTCACGATCGGCTTGAGCCACAGCTCCTCTCTTGCGTTCTTCGCGCCCGTTGTCGATTTGTTACAATTGAGCGTAACTCCCTTGCGGTTACGCTGTCTTGTGGCGGGATGTCCAACACAAAATCGTGAAGGATGAAACGACTTTCAACCCGCCTCCGTATCAGCCCTCAGCAGCCCGGACAACGGTCTGCGTATTTTGGCGCGCTCCTGCGCCTTCAGGGATGGAAGATGGGGCGTTGAGATTTGCAGCTCATAGGTGGGGTCGATTTGTGCCCTCGTCTAGTATGCCTCCACTTCTGCCCGGTTCTATCCTTATCGGAGGACTACCATGAAACTCGACGTCAACTCTGGAGCAGCCATTGCCGCTGCTGCCGCAGCTCTCCTCATTGCCGGCGCCGCCATTAGTGCGCCTGCACAGATGGCGGCTGACGGCGCCAAGGGCCATTGCATGGGTGCCAATGCTTGTAAGGGCAAGAGCGCCTGCAAGACTGCCACCAGCTCCTGCGGCGGCAAGAATGCCTGCAAAGGTAAAGGCTTCCTCGAGATGACGAAGGAAGAGTGCGACGCGGTCGAAGGCGCGACCTTCGAGCCTACTCAGGGCTAACGAGCGCTCACCTTAGACGACCAACACAAGAGGCGGCCCAGCGACGTTTGTCGCTGGGTCCGCATCACAACCAAGGCTAGAGTTTGGGACGAGTGAAATAGCGATGGACAGCTCAAACGCGCCGAGCGCTGAGACCGATACGCGCACCAACACCGGGACATCATCTGAGAATTCGAATGCGACCGCTCAGGGGCGACCACCCTTCCTCGGATTCGGACTTGGCCTGCGCGCGCAGCACTATCAAGACATCCTTAACAGCGAGCCGGCCGTCGATTGGTTCGAAGTGATCTCAGAAAACTACATGGTTCCGGGCGGGCAGCCGCTGGCCATTCTCGACCAGATCGTAGAACGCTACCCGTGTGTGATGCACGGCGTCTCGTTGTCGATCGCCTCCACGGCCCCATTCGATGAAGACTATCTCGATGGCCTAAATGCGCTTGCTAAGCGCGTGAAGCCGAAGTGGATTTCCGATCACCTCTGCTGGACCGGCGTGCATGGCGTGAACCTGCATGACCTATTGCCCATCCCCTACACGCGCGAGGCGCTTGATCATGTCGTTTCCCGTGTCGACTATGTGCAGGAACGTCTTGGCCGCAAGCTTTGCCTCGAGAACGTCTCCACATATGTGCAGTTCGAGAAGTCCGAAATGTCGGAGTGGGAGTTCATCTCCGAGCTGTCGCGTCGCACGGGCTGCTGGCTGCTGTTCGACGTGAACAACGTCTACGTCAGCGCGTACAATCATGGCTATGATGCCCTCTCCTTCCTCAATGGCATTCCGGCCGACCGCGTGATCCAGTTCCATCTCGCCGGACACGCCGACATGGGCAACTACATCGTCGACACCCATGACCACCCTGTGCGCGAGGAGGTCTGGGACCTTTACAAACATGCGCTTAGGCGGTTTGGGCCGGTCTCGACAATGATCGAGCGCGACGACGATATTCCCCCGCTCGCTGACATGCTCGTTGAGCTGGAGCACGCGCGTGAGCTGGCGGCAGAAGTCTTGGGACCGGACAAGACGAAATCAGTTAGAGAGCCGTCTTTACCGGCCGCCTAGATTTTGTAGCGGTGGCAAGACGACGGGTTGCGTGCGTTCGGAGGCACCTTTGAAGCTCAAGGACTATCAGGACCTGTTTCAGCGCGCGATACTCGCGGGCGACGACACGATCCTCCGTGAGATCCCCGATGGACCGCGCGAGAACAAGACCAACCTGCTGGGCATCTATCGCGATGCCTATGTTCTCCGCCTTATCGAGGTCGTGGCCAGCGACCATGAGGAATTGCAACGCTATCTCGGAGAAGACGCCTTCGCCGACATGGCGCGCGGCTATATCGCGAAATTTCCCTCAAGACATTGCAGCGCCCGCTGGGTTTCTGAGAATCTGCCAGAGTTCCTCAAGACGAACGAACCATACGCGCGCCAGCCGATCCTCCATGAGCTTGCGACTTTGGAAAAAGCTTTAAGCGACGCCTTCGATGCCGCGGACGTACCTGTGCTTGGCATGAGCGAGGTTGCCGCCATCCCGATGGAGGACTGGCCGCAGCTCTTCTTCGTTCCCCATCCGGCAACGCAACGTCTTACGTTCACGACAAACGCTAGCGACGTTTGGAAAGCGCTCAAAGACGAGGCGACGCCGCCGCCTATACGAACGCGCGATGAACCCGCGAACGTCATCGTGTGGCGGCACGGCAGAACCGCGAAGTTTCGCGAAATGCCCGCCGAGGAGGCAATGATGTGGGCCGAGGCCAGCCAAGGCGCACGGTTCGGCACCCTCTGCGAAATGCTTGCCACCTTTGACGACCCGGCTGGCGCAGCCGGCCGGGCGGCCAGCTATCTGAAGGGCTGGCTGGACGCTGGCTTCGTCAGTGAAGCCAAAGTTGCCGATCAAGCCGATCGCGAGCGCATGCGCACGTGAGGCGACGCACGAACGTCACAGAACGACAAACCGCGCAAGGAAGAGGATGGCCAGCACGAGCAGCGCCGCCGAAAGCTCCGTGTAGCGTCCGGCCAAAAGCTTGATGGCTGCGTAAGAAATGAAGCCGAAGGCCAATCCGTCTGCGATCGAATAGGTGAGCGGCATCGCGAAGATCGTCACGGCGGCAGGCACATACTCGGTCGGATCGTCATAGTCGATATCGCGCACGGCCGTCATCATGAGGCAGCCTACAAAAACAAGTGCCGGTGCCGTCGCAAAGGCTGGTACCGAGCCGGCCAATGGCGCGAAAAACAAGGTCAGCAAAAAGAGAATGGCGACGGTGACGGCGACCAGCCCCGTTCGCCCGCCGGCATTCACGCCGGCCGCGCTCTCGATGTAGCTCGTCGTCGGCGATGTCCCCAGCGCTGCACCCACCATCGTGGCGGTTGAGTCGACGGCAAATGCCCGCCCGATACGTGGCATGGTTCCATCGGGCTCCAACAATCCTGCTGCGCGTCCCACGCCGATCAGCGTGCCCGTATTGTCGAAAAGTAGGACGAAGAAGAACGTGAACACGACGGCTGCGACGCCCAAGTCGATGGCACTCGCCACATCCATTTGGAGGAATACCGGCGCGATGGACGGCGGCAACGAAACGACTCCAGAAAACGTCGTCAGGCCCATCACGATGCTTGCCGCGTATGCCACCAAGATCCCGATCAGGATGGAGCCACGTATCCCGCGCGCCTCCAACGCGGCCATGAGGACGAAAGCCACCGCAGCGATCGCGACACCGGGCGACTGAACTTCACCCAGCGTCACCAGCGTGTTCGGCTCGGCAACGATGACACCGGCGCTCTCAAGACCGATGATCGCGAGAAAGAAACCAATGCCAACAGAAATTGCCAGCTTGAGCGAGCGCGAGATGCTGTTGACGATCCACTGACGGATCGGAGTGACCGAAACGATGAGAAAGAGGATGCCCGACAGGAACACCGCGCCCAGCGCCGTCTGCCAGGGCAAGCCCATCCCTTTGACGACTGTGAAGGCGAAAAAAGCGTTGATGCCCATCCCCGGCGCCAAGGCGACGGGGTAGTTGGCGAAGAGCCCCATGAAGGCTGAACCGAACGCCGCCGCAAGGCACGTCGCAACGAACACTGCACCTTTGTCCATACCGGCTTCCGCCAGGATCGCCGGATTGACGAAGGCGATGTAGACCATCGTCATGTAGGTCGTTAGGCCGGCGAGAAGTTCGGTTCCGACCGTCGTGTCCCTCTCTTGAAGTCCGAACATCCCCCCTCCCACTGCTATGACACGGTATCATCCGATGGCGAACTGCCGGGATGAGTGCGTGGCGTCTCACCTAATTTTGCTTCATGCTGAATCGAACCCGTATGCGTTAACTTCCTGCAATACGAATTAACGATCCAGTGGTAAGAATGCAGACAGAACACCAAGGACGCTGACGCCAAAGTCTGCGAAAGCTTACGGCGAAGCGACCTATTGGTTGCGAATACCCAAGCGCAGGGCTACTTTTGCGCGCCATTTCATAGAGATGAGGGCAGAACGATCATGGGCTACATTACGCGAAGCCTCGGTCCAAACGAGAAGATCATCTACCGGGCCCACTTCAATTGGCTATGGAGAGCGCGGGGCTGGATCGTGCTTCTTGTTATGCTCGCCATCGCGGCCGTCGCCTATCAGCAGCACGATCATTGGGCGGCAACCATCATCTCTGCGGCAGGCGTCGTGGCATTCGTATTGGTCATGCTGCCGATCTGGACCAAGGAGGTCGCGATTACGAATGAGCGCCTTATTTACAAGCGCGGCATCATCGCGCGCGATACCAACGAAATCCAGCTGCGGGCGGTCGAAGAGGTCGCGCTCGATCAAGGCATTTTCGGGCGCATTTTCCGTTACGGGCAGATCAGTGTTCATGGGACCGGCGGGGAAGACATGCGGTTGCCGACCTTGGGCGAACCCGTCACGTTGCGTCAAAACCTACAGAAAGCCATGGCACAGGTTGGGCGGTTCTCGCACGGCGGCAAGACGGTTCCTTGAAGGCCGAGCACGGCAGAGTTATGAGGCGCAGCTAATGGTAATCAGCGCCCATTCCCACGCGAGCCGTTGAGAAGCTCTTTGTAGTCTGCGATCCCAGCACGCTCGAAGGCGCGCAGGGCTTCAAGGCGCGTTGTCCTCTCAAGAAGCAGATCCTCATCGTGCGCGCGCCTGTGCAGGGTTTGGACATGGGCGTCGGGCAGCGCGTGCTGATACGCGCCTGCAATCGTGAGCGCCTTGTACCAACAAAACGGCTTGAGGCCCGCAATGGGATCTATGGCCACATAGACCGACGCTTTGATGGGCACCGTCTCCGCATGCAATGCGACGTGGAAGTTGTCGATGCGGCGATAGCCCGGGCCTTCGCACGCATCGAGCTTGGACAGATCGTCAAGCCCAACTGAAAACAAAGCCCCGTGCGCGAGGTGGCCCTCGCGAGCGATCAGCGTTGCCTTCCCGGACCCATCCACCGTGCTATACTTGGAAAACGTGACGGCGTAGCCGGCGACGGTGGCTGCACCAAGCGGTTCCGCACTGGGACAGCGCGCAGCAAGCCGCTCGGTCAACATGTTGGAGCCGTAGGCGAAGTAGTAGAAAGAGCCCATGCCACAAATATGGGTAAGAAGGCCTTTCAAGACCAGCGGTCCGGCTGGAGGACACCATCTGATCGGTTGGCTGGGGGACTAGGATTCGAACCTAGATAGGCAGAGTCAGAGTCTGCAGTCCT
>CAZUKP010000038.1:0-29114 GCA_964620915.1 uncultured Hyphomicrobium sp.
CGATGATCGGCTGGTTCGGCACGGCCATGCTCTGCTACGTCACGCCGAAGGAGCACCTCGGGCTGCCCAACCGCGACGACGTGAAGACCGGCGTCATCACCTACAAGATCGCCGCCCACGCCGCCGATCTCGCCAAAGGGCATCCGGCCGCACAGTTGCGCGACGATGCCTTGAGCCGCGCGCGCTTCGAGTTCCGCTGGCAGGATCAATTCAATCTGTCGCTCGACCCGGATACGGCAACGAAGTTCCACGACGAGACGCTGCCCAAGGAGGCGCACAAGGTCGCGCACTTCTGTTCGATGTGCGGGCCGAAGTTCTGTTCCATGGAGATCACGCAGCAGGTTCGCGACTACGCGGCGCGGTTGAATGAGGCGCAGGTAGAGATCGCCGAGGAGACGACGCAAGTCGATCCGCGCTCTGAGGCACAGGCGGGGATGGATGAAATGAGCGCGAAGTTTCGCGAGCTGGGCGGGGAAGTGTATGTCAACGCGGATGCTGCCAAGCGCGCTAAGAAGGCGTAGGCTCGCGCCGCCACGCATAACTGCAGGGGGGAAGCAAGACATGCGTTTGAAGTGCTATCAGTGGGGCGAACTCATTGGGATCGTGTTCTTGCTCGCAGCCACAGCGACACAGATCTTCTATCTGGAACCGTTGAAGCGGCAGGTCGAGTGGCGGCTGGCGGCATTCGCTCAGCAACAAACAGCGCAGGTCCAGATGCGAAGCAACTTCGAGAACCAACTCTCGCTCCTGAAGACTTTGAACGCGTCGCCGGAACAGATTGCGGAAACCGAACAACGACGCGACAAGGCGATCGACAAATTCGAGACCGCCGACGCGAACGTTGCCAACTACGTGATGGACAAGGAAAGCGTCGAAAACTATTTGCAGATCATCGTCCTCATTCTGTTCGGATTGGGCTCGTTGCTCGCCGGGATCGGGCGGGCGCTGGAAATGCAGGCGGCACCGGAGCAGAGATAGGAGCGACGGCTGGCCGCCGCAAAACAGCGCTTGACGCCCCAATCGGAGTAAGCAAGACCGCCTTGCGCACAGTTCTTTCCTGTTTGACACCAGAACCCGTGGACTGACGATCTCCAATTTTGCCATGATCCCGGTCCACCAACGCTTTGCGCCGACAAAAGCCACAGGGAACCGCACCATGCCGCGCCACTTGATCTCGCTTGCCCTCCTTTGCCTGTTCGCTGTTACCCTGGCCGCTCCAAGCGCCAAGGCCGCCAGCGCGCAAGAGATCAACGTGAGCGTCGACGCAACGCTCGACCGGTTCTTCGGCAAGGTCAACGGTGCACGCGAGCTGGCCTCCAAGGCTGTCGGGATCCTGGTGTTCCCATCAGTGGTGAAGGCGGGCTTCGGAGTTGGCGGCGAGTACGGCGAAGGGGCCCTGCGCGTCCACGGCCGCACCGTCGGCTACTACAATACGATCTCCGCCTCGATCGGTTTTCAGCTCGGCGTGCAGGAGCGTTCGATCATCATCATGTTCATGAACCAGCAGGCTCTCGATCAGTTCAGAGCGACGGCTGGCTGGAAGATCGGTGTCGACGGCTCGGTTGCGATTATCACAGTCGGCATCGGCGGCTCGATCGACACCAACAAGATCACGAGCCCGGTCGTCGGCTTCATCCTCGACCCGAAGGGCCTGATGTATAACCTGACGCTCGAAGGTTCGAAGATAAGCCGCATCAGTCGCTGATGAGGTCCGTCCTAGGAGCGATCGCGCTTGACTGGCAACGGCGGGATCGGGTGCGGGCATTCGGCGTAGCCGAAGCGGTCGATCAGCGTCTCGCCCTTAAGCGTGTGATACCTGCGTGAATCTACGTGATGGCCGTCGAGCAGATAGCGCCGCAGCTTCGGCTTGTAGGCCGCAAGCATCGTGCGGGTCGAGCTTGAATTGCGAACCCACTTCTTCGTCTTGCGGTCGGGTCCTGCATGAAATGACAGGAACGCATCGCGCTCGATGCACACATTGCGGATCGAAAGAAAGAGCGTGCAGGCGGACCGGCAGAAGCCCTCGATGCGAAACAGCTCGCCGCTCTTGTTGTATTTCCTGATAACCGGGTAGTAGCGGGCGAATCGGCCTCCCGCACCGTATCCCTTGGATGATCCGTCCGCGAGCGCGGCGGATGCCACGCCCAGCGCGATGATTAGAAGCGCGAGCCCACCAAGTTTTGTGGCGAATTGCCTGCAGCGCACGTTTCCCTCCCCACGGCCTTCGTTCGACCATGCCTGCTGGACCTGACCGGCACAACCATGCGCCACCATTCGCGCGCATGAACGAGGCAAGCTCCGGAATTCGCGATCGAGACGGCAAGATTAATGTGGATGCGGCGTCCGCGCTTACGAAAGATGCCAAAAATGCACTCTGCGGCTTCCCAGATCTGCTAGGTAGGAAATTGCCTCGCGTGGGCCGTGAGTCGTACCTCAAACAATCGGCCCAAGAGACGTTTCGCGCAGGGGAAGCCGCACATGGACACCGCAAGCGCAGTGCCGGTTCTTGTGCTGGCGCTGACGAGCGCCGTGCTCGGCGTGTTCGTGTTGTTCTATTTCTCCTTTGCAGTCGGCCTCGAAACGGAACCCTTTGCATCCAGCGCGCCCATCAGCGTCATCGGCGGGATTGCCGCTTTTTTCCATGGTGGATTGGCCGGTTGCATTTTGCTGTTTGCGGGCGGGCTTGCGGCTTTTGCGCTCGCGAAGATGATCTTTGACGGACAGTTCCGGCTCGGCGACGGCAACGCTGAGGATGGTGAGCACCTTTCGGTCGCCTGGCTGCCGGTCTTTGCCGCGATACCAGCTCTTTCGCTCCTCGCGGCTGCAATTTCGTTGCAAATCGCCGCGTCGGCGCCGATCATCTGACGCTGCGGAAAAACTTGCTGCTCGATTTCACAGTCTTGCGCCAAGTCGGTGCTAACACCCCAAGACCAATTGCATCCCAGAGGGAGAAAACCATGGCTCGGTTTGTATTGTTCGTCACGTTGGCAATCCTCAGTGCACTGGCGAGCTTCGCCACTGCTTCGGCGCAAACGCCCACCGATGCCCAGAAGCAAGCACTCCGCTCCAACTGCCCGAGCGACTTCCGGAAGAATTGCTCCGGCGTCCCGACGGGCGGCATGGCCGCGCTCGTCTGCCTGGAGCAGCATGCCGCCACGCTCTCACCGGGCTGTCAGTCGGCGGTGAAGGCTGTGCAGGGAGATACCGGGTCATCCAGCACCAAGGCGGCAGCATCCACGACAATAGAGAAGGCACCAGCAAGCACAACAACACCTGCGGCCCCGACGGCTGCGGCAGCAAAGCCGACAAGCACGACGGCGGCTGCCCCGCCAGCGGCGGCCCCTGCTGCGGGACCGACCCTGCCCTTCTTCATGGAAGTGCGAATTGCGGCCCGAGCTTGCGCGATGGACTTTCACAAATTCTGCCCAACTGTCCCGCTCGGCCACGGCAACGCGATCTTCTGTTTGAGGGTGCATGGGCCGCAGCTCGACCCGACCTGCCGCAAGGCACTGATCTCTGCCGGCGAGGTACTTGACTAGCCGGGGACGCGCAGACAGTTGGCCGGACTCGCGCATGCAACCCGCATGTCAAATTCGTAACTTTGCAGTTTTGGCAAATCATGGCAGGCTCCCGCTATCTTAAACAAACGGAAGGAGGTGATCCGATGTCTAGTGGGATCTTGAGGTCGGCGACGTCGTGGTCGCTCGCATTCAAGCTGGATCTGCCTCTGGTGGCGGTTTGAGTTCGAGCAAAACGACTAGGTGCGGCAATCGCTGAACATCGCCGCCGAAATCTCACGAGGGCCGCCCACAGGGCGGCCCTTTTGCATTCTGCACACCTTGCGCCGCTGGAGAACGCTGCCAGGTTCTAGGGATGAGCGACCTTGATTGACTGGCCTTCCTTCGGGTTGTCGATGCGAGTTTGCGTGCCGTCCGCCCAATCGACGACGAGCGCCGTCGGAGCCGGCGCATCCTCTTCAAGCCCGATGACAAACTGCTGCGCGCGATCCGAGGTCAGTCCTTCGCCCGCGATGTTCGTTACAACAGGAGCCTCCACACCCTCGAGCCTAATCCTGGCACCAATGCTTTGCGGCGTGTCGGGCAGCCGAACCGAGATGTAGCGGCCGCCTGTCTTGTTCAGATATGCCCGCGCGGGCGCATCCATATTCACCCACACGATGTCGTTCTGCCCGTCGCCATCGAGATCAGCAACGAGGGGGACGTGCCCCGTACTTGCGTTCTCACCCGCATCGGAGGTGTAGAAGTGCGGCTCGCCATTCACCTTGCCGAGAAGAACCTTACCAGGCAGCTTGAACACCTTGTGTACCGGCCATTTTACGTAATTTTGCGCGACCAAGAGATCGAGCGCGCCATCGTGATTCACGTCCTCGAATACGCCGCCCCAGGCAAACCCGAAACCGGTCGCACCGACGGCTTCGGTGACGTCGGTGAAACGGAAGTCGCCATCATTGCGCAGAACGATCCACTCGTTGTTGGGCTTTTGGTCGTCGCGCCGATCTCCTTGAACCAGCGCCTGGGGAATTGAGTTGCCGATATTGCTTTGGAATATATCGAGATCACCATCGCGATCGATGTCACCAAAGGCCAACCCCATCCAAAATCCATAACCGGAATGGAAGTCGGATCGGGCAAACTTGCCGCCACCAAGATTGCGAATGAGCTCCAACTCGCCCGTGTTCTGTGCCAACGCGAGATCGGGCAAGCCATCCTGATTGAGATCAGCAAATGAAGCGGTGAACGTATTCTGTAGTCCGGCTGTCTCGATATCGGTGACGTCGGTAAATTTCAGATCCCCATCATTGCGCAGCAAGAGGTTCCGCTTGGCATGCGCGGGATCGTTAAATACGGGCGAGCGAAATTGTTGAGGGGCAACAAACATGCTGACGTAAAGGTCAGGGTCACCATCACGATCATAGTCTGCAGCCGACAACGCCATAGGGACAGACCCAACCGGGATGGCGACATCAAGCGCTTTGCGCTCGAACCGGCCGCCGGTGTTGCGCCACATGACGATGCCATCGTGGCCGACTGTCAAAAGGTCGACGTTGCCGTCACCGTCCATGTCGAGTGAAAGTGCGCCGTAAGTTGCGTGCTCGTCGCCCAATCCGACCTCGCCGGCCACATCGACAAGCGCACCATCGCGCCATGCTAGCAGCGCGTCGGGCTGGCCATCGGAGCCCCCTAAAAAGACTTCATCGCGTCCATCTCCGTCGATGTCTATCGCAGCCGAACCCAGGAGCGGGTGACTGGTCTGCCGGTTCCATTTGTGGGTGAAAGGTACGTCAGTCGCGTTCAATTTCGGCTTCGCTGTACCGGTGGGCGGTGGGCGATGAGCCTCGCCTGGAAGCAAGTAGATATAGGCTGCCGCGACGACCAGCACCGCCAGCATCGCCAATCCTGTCAACGTCTTCTGCCACATCGGCGACCCCTTCCTGCATTCGAGCTTGCCTACCACAAACAGTGTTCTGAAATCGAGGCCATTGCAGGTTTGGGTGCCAATCGGAAAAATCCCTGTTCACTGTGGCGCTAGTGATATTGCCTCGCTCACAAGTCGGGCGTACGCCGTGAGAGCACTGGAGTGCATTTGTGCAAGGAGGATTGCCATGAAGTCGAAGCTTACGGCCATCATGCTCGGACTTGGGGCGGCGGGACTGCTCATCTCAACGATTACGCCTGCCGATGCCCGATGCGTCACACGGCGTGGCAAGGGTTGGGCCTGGACCGAGGGCATGGCCCGATTCCAGGCCTGGGAGATCGTCTCGCAAAAGTACGGAAACTGGCCGTTGCCCGACACCAACTTCCGTAACGAGCGCTATAAGTGTAAGCCCGACGGCAGTGGCTACACGTGCCTCTCCTGGATCGACGTCTGCAAGTAGCGGCTAGCGGCAGACCTGGCCGACGCGTCAGCAAGCTCACGGTCTAATCGATAGTGCTTTGGATTGCGGCCAAGAAGCCGCAACCGAAGCTATTTGGTCGCCTCCCCGGACATCGTCGGAACGGGGCTGTTCAACTGGGCCCGCGAGATCGCAGGGTGCCGATTGCGCCCTAAACGACGGCCTTTGGCGCTTCGGAGCTTGTGCGCCACGCCCCCGCCCTGCAACAAGCTATGATTAATATGCTGCGAACTCGACACAAAACCGACTTGAGAGCATGCTGGGCTATCAAGCGACCTGTCTGAAGAATTTGCGCTGAGGGAGAACCACCGTGTTTGGCCGCCAAACAAGTCCTGAGTCCACCCCCACCCCGGCTACCCCCGTTGGTGGCCTGCCCCGAACCCCGGAAAACACATCGCCCTCGAAGTACTCATCAACGATTGGGCCCGACCTCATCATAACCGGAAGCGACATTGCTCTTATCTGCAAAAGCTCTCTCCTGATTGCCGGTGAGGTGAAGGGCGACGTTAATGGGGACGCAGTTACCGTTTCCAAGAATGGCAGGGTGACCGGAACGATCACGGCGCGTTCGATTGACGTCTACGGTGAAGTCAACGGCGCGCTGCGAACCAGCGCTGCGACGCTACACGCAAGCGCGCATGTGAACGGGGACATCATCCAGCAAAACCTCGTTATCAAGGAGGGAGCGCACTTCGACGGCAATGTGCGCCTTGCGAAGGATGCCCAAGAGGTCGAGCCACAATTGGACCCGACCGCCCTCAAATCACAGTCGTAGGAGGAGCCGCTCTCGGCGTGCGTCTGGCCAGAGGCCGTGCGGCACCACAATGCCCGCCGCCTGGCTTCAGGCCGACGTCTTATCGAGACCGGTTATGCGCTCAAGTAAACGGGCGCGACGCCCTGGCTTGCTTTTCGCGGGCGAAGGCGCCTCGCCTTCAGGCGTGCTTTCAGGCTCACGCGCAATCTGATCCGCAACAGGACTTTGCCCATCGAGCGCCTTTAGAAAGCCGCTTACACGTTGCGGGTCCTGTGTGCTTTCAGCCGCGGCGCCCAATTTGTCCGCCTCACTTGATTGCCCGCGAGGCGAAACACGCGGATCATTAATCCGGTCGACCAGAGAGCGCTTGGATGTTGGCTTGTCTCGGCCCGGCGAGAGACGCGCGGGTGCGGAAGCGGGCACTGTCCCCGATCCCAGGCGGCGCATCTCGTCCATGAAATAGGCGGCCTGCCGGGCAAGGCGCTCGTTGCCTGCCGCGGCCTCAGCGCGCAGCTTCTGAATCGTCACCACCTGTTCTTCGGACAGAGCTTGCAGCGCGCTCAAGCGCGCCTTGAGGGCGATCTTGCTGTCTTTAATTCCACGGTCGTCCTTCTCGGCAAATTCGTAGGTCTTCAGCGCGGCCCTGAGGCGCGAAATCTCTCCGGCTTGATCCCGGTTCTCAGACTGCAGCTTCCGCAGATCCGCAGCAATTTTCGTTTGCGATTCCGCGTCCTCTGCAAAGTCGTTGTTCACAGGTGCCAATGCTGGCCGACGGCCTTCAGGGCGATCGCCCTTTTTCGTGTCCGAGGTTTTTGAGACACCGCTCGGCCCTTGCTCCCCGTTGAGGCTCAATGCCTTGCCACTGCGGTCCGACTTGCCCTCGCCAGCTCCAGCCGGGCCGAGACGCACCAACATGGATTGCAGCCGCGAAATCAGCGCCGTCTGGTCGCGCGTCTTGGTGCGCAGGGATTCAATCTCGGTACGCAGTGCAACCTCACCACTGAAGCGCGGGTCGGCAAGCCCCTCGCGGTTGCGTGCTGCACGCGTGTTGAGGGCAGCCTTGAGGCGATGGATCTCATCGGTCTGCTGCTTGTTGATCTGCGTTGCTTCTTCGAGAGCCACGACCTGCTTCTCGCTCGATTGACTGAGGCCAACGATCTCGCGGTCGCGCTGGAACAGAAGTTTTCGTGCCTCGGCGAGACGATGCTCAACCTTCGGCAGGCGATCCATGATGGTCTGCTCAAGCACGCGCCGGGCATTCTCATGTTCCTCCAGCACCGTGCGCTGTTGGCCAACCTCACCTTCAAGTGCGCTGATCGTTGCATCGCGGCGGTTGAGCTCCACCATCTGTCGCGCGGCGGCGTCAGCGGCTTCCTCAACCTTCAATTCGAGTTTGTGAATGCGAATGGCGTACTCGGCTCTTAGACGGTCTTTGTCCGCACGAATTTCCGCCTCCGTCAGCGGCATGGACCGCTTGAGCTTTTCGGTCGTGAGACGTGCTGCGCGCCGATGATAGAGTGGCGCCAGAAATAGGGTGAGCAGGGTCGCGACAAGGAACCCCAGAGCGACCAGCATGACCGACTCGATTGTGATCACACCCGCATCCCCGATATTGAAGGCAGACCAAAACGTGGATCATTGATCCCGGATCCGCAAAGACCCTCGCGCTGGCTGACCTGTCTCATAATCGACTCGCCCAATGTATCCAGCCCACTCGCCTGCCCAAGGACAATGGCTCAGAACGGATTCCATGTCGGACTGCGCGTATACTTCAAATAACCGACGTTGGCACCTAGCCGTAAGCCAATTCCCGCCCGGATGGGGGCCAGCGTCACATTGTCATGTTTTTGAAATTGTACGCCAATGCCGCCGACAAGATAAGCCGACCCCTGCACGCCGCCGAAACGGTTGTAGATCTGCGAAGGATCGCGGAGATTGTAGACCAGAACCATGGCCTTGGAACCCTCTCCACCAAAGTCGTAGCCGACTGAGGGACCCTGCCAATAAACCTTATGGATGCCTGCATCCTTGGTGTAGAGCGTACCTTCTCCGTAACGCAGGCCCGCAATGAAGGCCCCTCCGGCATCTTCGCCGAGAATGTAGCCATTCGGGCGCCCAGCCTTCTGGAACGTGTACTCGACGACGCTCGCAAGCCCCTGGCTGACGGAGCCGAAGAAACCCTGCCCGGCGCGAACGATCTCGTTCTGCGAGTATGAGTCGGACGGCGGCGGCGGCTCGCCGTAATCATCATAACGCTCATAGCCATTTGGTGGCGGCGCATAAGGATCGCCGTACGCGGCCGAATTCGGCGGAGGCAGAGGTGCCCCGCCGTTGCCGTCGTTCTGCTCATAGTTATTGGGAGGCGGATAGGGCGAACCGTATGTGTTCGAATTAGGTGGCGGATAGGGCGACCCGTATCTGTTCGAATTTGACGGCGGCTGGGCCGGTGCCGGACCACGTGTTCCATAACCATCATAGGACGGGTAGCTGTTGCCTTGGCTGTAGCCGCCGGGTGGGTAAGGGCTACTCGAGCGGGCCGTTGGATCTGGTGAATTATAGACGGTATTCGGCGGCTGATAGGCATCGCCGGGGGGATTGTAGGAATCATAGGGTGGACTGTAGGCGTCATCGGCCGCGTTCAAAGGCTTCGATCCAAACAAGCCAACGGC
Organism: uncultured Hyphomicrobium sp.; assembly: GCA_964620915.1. Taxonomy (GTDB): domain Bacteria; phylum Pseudomonadota; class Alphaproteobacteria; order Rhizobiales; family Hyphomicrobiaceae; genus Hyphomicrobium_A. The sequence goes on from CAZUKP010000038.1 coordinate 9,338, forward strand.
ACAGACCGCGGCCAACGCGGATAAAACGAACACGAACCGGAAACGCCGAAAAGAACGTCGCATGGCATTATCCATTGTGTTGCATTCACCCTCGCGGCCCATCCGCGGGACGTTGCTTGCTTAGCAAAGCTATAGTGGAAAGTACTGCGAAAGTGTGGCTAATCCACGATAATGCGTGGCTCAAATACGGCACTTTCTCTCTCGGCTAGGCGCCGGTGATTAAGGGGGCACGCGCCCATGCCACAAAATGCGGATTAAGAAATCGCGCTTCCCGCTTGCCGTATCGCAGCGACTCGCCCGCAAGCGTCGTTACCGATCCGCCCGCAGCCGCCAGGATGGCGTGGCCCGCTGCGGTGTCCCACTCGTTCGTATCACCCAAACGCGCATAAAGATCGGCTTCACCCCTGGCAATCAAACAGAACTTAATCGATGAACTCGCCTTTTTCTTCTCAACGATGGGAAGGCGATTCAGAAATTCGTCGGTGCTCTGGGAAGCGTGCGAGCGGCTAGCAAAAGCAGTCAGCGCATTCGGATCAGGTTCGCGCGCGTGGAGCGTTTTCAGATCGAACCCGCTAAAGTTGGCATCATTGGAATCGGGAGGCAGGTGGGCTTCAACCGCACGATCCTGCGCCAGAGTCGCAAAAAAGAGGTTCAGCGCGGGCGCATAGATGATGCCGAAAACCGGTCGTCCATCCTTCACCAGCCCGACGTTGATTGTGAACTCAGGCTTGCCTGCAATGAACGCGCGCGTGCCATCCAATGGATCAACAAGAAAAAATTCGTTGCCGGGCTCTGGCATGCGGCCGGCGGCAACAGACTCTTCGGCTATGACAGGCGTTCCCGGCGCCAGGGCGTGCAGCCCTTTAAGAATGGCTTCTTCCGCTTCGTGGTCGGCCACGGTGACTGGCGTGGTGTCTGCCTTCGTATCGACTACGACTCCGGCGCCGAAGTGGTGCATCTCGATGCGTCCCGCCTCAAGCACAGTGGGTAAGAGCGCCTCAACCAGGCGCTCATGGTCATCGAGTGTCATAAAGTTTCAACCTCGTGATTCGGCGGCCGCGCCAAAGTTTGTGCCAATTGACTGCCGGGAGCCTACAGTCGTTCGGACTTAATCCAAGAAATTCAAGGGACGAAGGGCAGACTGGACCGCCCACCTTTGCATCGAAAGTCGGGCGCGTGTATCAGAATAATCGAACACTGCGCAAGCCGTCGTCAGTTCGCTCGCGTGCGGCGATCCCAGGTTTGTCGGGACGCCCGAGCTGCCGCAGTCGCTCGTACCTATGATACCAGGGGGCAATTGATGGGCCAGCGTCCGACGCCGACCGATCTCGAACTCGCAGCACTCATCTCCAGCAAGATTTGTCACGACGTGATTGGCCCGGTCGGCGCAATCTACAATGGTCTGGAAATTCTTGACGAGGATGACGACCAGGAGGCGAAGGCCTATGCGCTCGAAGTCATCCGCAATGTGACCGAGCAGGCCTCGGCCAGGCTTCAGTTCGCGCGTTTTGCTTTCGGTGCGGCAGGCTCTGCCGGTGCCGTCATTGATCTGGGCGAGGCCGAGAAGATATCGCGCGGCTTCCTGGGTACCGGAAAGCACAACCTCATTTGGCGCGCACCGCCAGGTCACATGGCCAAGGATAAGGTCAAGCTGCTGCTCAACTTGATCGCTAGCGCCGTTACGGCGCTGCCGCGCGGCGGAGACATCGACGTTCATGTCGGCGGCACGCTGGACTCACCAAACTTCTTGATCCGCTGCCACGGCAATGCTGCCCGCCCACCGCAGCATCTTAGTGAATTCATCGCCGGCGAAGCCCCGCCACAGCTAGACGCAATGACCATTCAGGCCTACTACGCTTGGCGCCTTTCAGAGAGTGCCGGCATGTCATTGGACGTCTTGAGCGAAGGGCCAGATATTCTCGTTTCTGCCCGCCAGAGCACCTAACACTCTGTCCACCCAAAACCCCTGCTTGGTGCGCGAGACTGCGACGCAAGACTAGCTTTGCCCGCTTGAAGCTTGGTAAGGCTGGCAAGCAGTCGTCGTATTTCGTTCTGAAAGCCCTGAGACCTTGCTTCGCGTCGAACATCTGCAGGTCGGTGACCTGCCCCCCATGACTTTTGAGGTCGCCGCCGGCGAGTGTCTCGCGATCGAGGGGCCGTCGGGGTCAGGCAAGTCACGCCTACTACGCGCGATCGCTGATCTCGACCCAGCCCCCGGGCAAGTCTTTCTCGATGGGGAAGAGCGTAACGAGGTGCCCGCAACGCATTGGCGCACGAACGTGCGTTACTGCGCGGCGGAGCCAGGCTGGTGGACCGAGACCGCTGCACCGGTTTTCAAGGCGATGGTCGGCACGGACACGCCCCGTTTGAACCGACTCCTTTCTGCCCTGGGATTGGGACCGGAACTTCTCGACCGCCCGCTCGCTCTCGTCTCCACCGGTGAGCGCCAGCGTTTGGCGCTTGCCCGGGCCCTCATTGACGAGCCCAAAGTACTCTTGTTCGACGAACCGACCTCCGCTCTCGATCCACAAGCGACAGCACTCGTCGAAGAGCTCATCAAATATCAGAAACTCGCAGGCCGAACCGTCCTTCTCGTCACGCACGATCACGCTCAAGTAGAACGCTTGAGCGATGCGCGGCTCGTTTTAGCCAAGCGACGCCCAACGAACGCCAATGCGGAACACGCTGCATGAGCTACGTGCCTCTCACACCGCTGGACCTTACACTGGCCGCACTCCTGCTCGTGGCCAACGCCGCGATATCGTTTGCGTTCCGATTGAAGCTTGAAAAGAGCATTGCAATTGCTGTCGTGCGCATGCTCGTGCAGCTTGCGCTCATTAGCATCGTGCTCAAGTTTATCTTTGCGCAAACCTCACCACTATGGACGGCAATGCTCGGCCTGGTCATGGTCATCGCCGCAGGCATAGAGGTTATGTCGCGTCAGCAACGGCCGGTTGGCGGCTGGTATGCTTTCGGTCTGCAAACGGCAACACTCTTTTTCATTGGAATGGTCGTCACAGGGCTAGGTGTCGGCGTGATCATTGAGCCAAACCCCTGGTACGCGCCGCGGTATATCCTGCCCATTCTTGGGATGGTGCTCTCGAATACGCTCACCGGGATGTGTCTCGTCCTCGATACTTTGACCGAGACAATCAACCGCGAGCGCACGGCGATTGAGGCGCGCTTGGCGCTTGGTGCCCCCCGTTTTGAGGCATTGGAAAACCCGCTTCGCGTCGCGATGCGTACGGGCATGATTCCGATTCTCAACGCCATGGCGACGACGGGCATTGTGGCGCTCCCTGGCATGATGACCGGTCAGATCTTGGCAGGTGTCGCGCCGGTCGAGGCCGCCAAGTACCAGGTCTTGATCATGTTCCTGATCGCGGGGGCGACCGCACTCGGCGCCGTGTGCGCAGGCGTCGGCGCCATTATTTTGCTGACGGACGATCGCCATCGGCTCCGCCTTGACCGCATCCGATCAAAAACGTGATGCAGGACAGTGCGCCGCCGCTTAAGGCGTGAGTCCGGTTCCACCCGTTGGTGGGGGGGTGAGCGCCGGCACCATAACGGGCTTCTGCGTCGCCTCGCGCGCGGCCAACGCCGCAGCGGCTGCTTCCTTGGCCGCAGCAGCAGCGCGCTCAGCCGCCATCGCAGCCCGTTCGGCTGCCGCAGCAGCAGCGGTGGCAGCTTTTGACGCCGCGTCGTCTGCAGGCGCCGTCGTGATTGTGACAGTCTCGGTCTCAACCTCAACCGCTTCACCCGCCGGGGCAGCCTTGGGCGGATTGGGGACCTTGGCCTTATCACCTGCAAGCGCACCGGTTTCGACCGTGGCGCTCGAAGGAACGCGTTCGGGCGACTTCTGCTCGGCTGGCGACGTCTCGGCTCGTTTTGCCATCGTCATCGCTTCAAGAGCGACTTTTGCCGGCGGTGGCCCAGAGCCTGCGGCGGCCTCCCGGAATGTCAGGACGGCCGAGTCGACCACCTCGGACGATGCCGTTGTTGTTTCTGTGACTGCCTGCGAGCCTGCCCCCGTTGAGAGCGTCACGGCCTTTTCCTGCGTGGTTGCGACGACAGCCTCGACGGACTCCCCAGACGCCGCTGCGCCGCCTGCAAGTTTGCGTATGGGCGCTGGCGGCGTTTCTACGTCCGCCTCTTCAATGAGGTCCGAACTTTCGCCCGATGCACCACCCCAACACACGTCGGCTTTTGCGGTGCACGTGTATTCGTCAAAGACAACAAAGTCCAAAAAGAGCTCACAGGTCACGCTCTTCTTACCGACTTTGAAATCGGTGATTCCGTTCTGGGTGGCCCATTCCGCGACGTGCTTATCGAGAAGTTCCTTGGCGTCGTTGGTCGGTCCTTCTTTGCCGTAATCGTTCACGGTGAAACCGAACCGTTTGCACGCCGCATGCGCAGGCAGGGCAAACGCCATGGCCGTTGCCGACATCAATGCAACAGCCGCGTATGTAACGTTTGAGCGCATTTTCGAGGCTCCAGTTGTCCTGGACTCAAAGACCAGTATTGCAAAAAGCTATAGCGGGGACACCGGCCCCTGCCTAGAGCCTGCCCCGTTCAATCATGCAAAGTAGTCGATTTCTAGGAGTCCGCCGCGATTTCGCCCTAGTTCATGTAGGGCGAATCGCCCCCATTCCGCGTGATGCCGGAATCGAAGAAGAACCCGCTATCGAACGGACCGCCGGGCGATTGCTTGTTCAATTGTGGATCGATGAAGCCGCCGTAGAGGGCGAAATAGCGCGCGATCTCTTCCTGGGTTGGCTTGCGCTGCTTGGGCTTGCTGTAGACGCTTCCCTTGCGCCCATAGCCGTCCTCACCTGCGACGGCAGGCGCGCCGGGGACGAGAAAACCGGCAACGGCCAAGATCGCTATACAGGCCCAAATACGTCTCATGATCCATCAACCCTGCAAATTTCGCTTCTTACGAACGAAGCACACAATAAGGGGGAAAATCTGAATTCCCTGCGAAAACTAGCAGGGCACACATCTTTTTGGGGCACTTGTCACCCTCTGAACACGCCCAGAACCCCCCCACCGGCAAGTTGCCCCTACTCCCAGCCGGGCGAAGGCTCCCCAATCTCTTGCCGCTGCCCTAGTGCTAGCCCCCCAGCGCCGCCCTAACGTGCCAATCTCGGCCTGGGGGGATAGCTTATCCACATCGCGGTTTTTCAACTTTTCCTTTAACATTAGGGGGTGTTCGTGGATTACGTCACGCTTGCTTGTCAGTTCCTGGGAGGCATCATGGGAGCTCTCCTGGCTGCGGCGCTCTTGCGTTCCCTCAGTCTGCGTGCCCTTGGCACGGCCCTCGTTGGCCTCGTCGGCGGGGCAGCCGGTGGCCTCATCTTCAACAGTTATCTTGGGCTCAATTCCGCCTCAAGTCCTGATGGTTTGATCGGGGAACCGCAAGCCGTTCTGGCTCATCTCGCGAGCGGCGCGGTGGGAGGTGCGGTCCTCCTTGTCGTCATTGGGTTCCTCAAGAACCGCTTCGCGCCTTGAGCCCAAGCAAACGCCGCCGCTGACCAGAGGCCCCCGCCCACCTAGCCGCACGTCAACCTCACGGAATTTGAATATCAGGGCCGCTACGTTTTGCAGATCGTAGCAACGCCGCGGCAAGTATAGCCCAGTCCGCCCTTCGCACACCTGTACCTCGGCGTATGAACTTTGTATCCAGGCGTTGAGCCTGTTGCCATCCACGCAGCCCACACACCCCAGTCGAAAGACTGCAGCAAAGCTTCCATAACCTGGAACTTCGCATCATCCTTCGTTCCAGCGGTTCCGGAAGCCGCCTTTTTGAAACAAGCACCCGCCTCAGCCGAGGTGCCCACACTCATCGATAGCGCCACTGCCGCAACAGCAACGCAAGCCAGCTGGCCAAGTCTGGTCATCTCGCATTCTCCATACGAAACAATTCATCCAACAATGCAACCAGAGTGCCCCAGTTTGGGTTTGCTGCCCATCTTGCACGATGTCCAGTAGGCAAAAACCGGGTATGCGTGGCCATCAGGTGACGCTGACGCCCACACCTGCCGAGCCGGTGTGGCCTGAGAATACGAGGCTTAGGCAGAGGCCTCGAGATTGATCGCCTTTGGCCCTTTGCCGTGCTTGTCGGGCTCGGTCTCAAACGAAACACGCATGCCCTCGTCCAGGCTACCGATTCCAGACTGTTCGACAGCGGTCACATGCACAAACACATCCTTGCCGCCGTCGTCGGGGGTAATGAACCCGTATCCTTTTTGAGAATTGTAGAATTTGACTATGCCGCTTTGGCGCATCGCGACGTCTCCCTAATTTTCGCATTCGTCATTGCTGGCGCCGTTCACAGGGAACCGACACCGGTTGATGCTCGGGAGTCTTGTCGCAATTTGGGAAGATGCGTTGGCGCGAGAATGTAGCATGCGCGCAAAGTACTCAGTGCAAACCTAAAGCCTCCGCCGGGTCGATGGTCTGCCCGAGCGGGGTGGATTATCGGTGAAAGACCACCTCCGTGCAAGGCGAAATGGGAGGCGCGGACCGGTCCGAACGGCATCTATAGTCCAAAAAAAGGCTTCGGTTCTGGAGATTTATTCCGGCGAAATGGAATCTGCGAGCAGATGTTTCGACTGGAGGAACTGACGGGCAACCTCGGCGGGATGCTCCTTATCACCATCCACACGCCAGTTGAGGCCCCGCATCACCTGATCGTCCAACAGATCCGATAGGGGCGCGAGGAGCGCGCGGAGATCAGGATGGGCCTCCAAGACCGTTTTGCGCACGACCGGCGCTGCGTTGTAGGGCGGGAAGAAACCGCGGTCGTCCACGAGTAGCGTGAGATCGAATGCCTCAATCCTCCCGTCGGTCGCATAAGCAGAAATGACATCAACCTCGTCCTCGACCACGGCGCGATACATTAGCGCCGCTTCGATGTCGTAGACAGTTCCAAACTTCAAAGCATAGGCCGCCCGGAGGCCCGGATAGCCATCGGGGCGCTCAGAGAATTCGGGCGTGAAGCCGGCGCTAAGCTGGTTTGCGTCAGGCACGAGATCAGAAATGTCCGACCAGCCCTTAGCCTGCGCCTTCTGCGATGTTACAGCGAGTGCATAGGTGTTGTTGATCCGAAACGGCTTGAGCCACACAAGGTCGTAGCGCTCGGCATAGTCATTGCTAACGAGCTCGAACACGCGCCCGGGATCACTCATCGACGAGGCCCGGAGGATAACTGTCAGAGCGGTGCCGGTATACTCGACGTAGAGATCGATTTCTCCGCCGACCAGCGCGTCGTGGGCGATCATCGTTCCGCCGAGCCCAAAGCGGCGCTCGACTTTCAGATCTGTCTTGGCCTCAATCAGCTGCCCAATCATTTCGGCGAGGAGTAGATTTTCGGTGAAGTTCTTTGCACCGATGCGCAGCGTCCGCTGCACCCCGCCTCGGTTGTCGTCCGAATAAGACCCTCGCAAACCGCCTGCGGTAGCAGACCAGTAGGCAACGAACCCGAACATCAGAAGGATCGCAGGTAGTACGCTGGCAAACCATGCCACCAGAACCTTGCGCCCATCTCTCGCTGTGCGCCGCGTTTTTACGCCCCACTCAAACGCCGCGATGGAACCATCCACCGCCAGAGCGAGCAGAGCGGAGGGAATTGCTCCGAGCAAAATGAGATCCGTGTTGCTCAGCGCAAGTCCACGGTTGATGAATTGTCCCAGGCCGCCGGCACCAATGAAGGCCGAAAGCGTCGCGATGCCTACGCCAACGACAGCAGCCGTACGAATGCCCGCAACGATCACGGGAAGCGCGAGCGGCAATTCGACCAGTCGCAACTGCTGGGCCGATGTCATGCCGACACCGCGTGCGGCCTCGGCAATCTCTGGTGCAACACCCCGCACTCCCGTGACAGTATTGCGCACGATAGGCAGAAGCGCATAGAGCGTAAGCGCGATAATGGCAGGCAGCGCCCCGATCTCGCCGAGCAGCGTCAGTAACAACGCCAACATTGCTAGGCTCGGTACCGTCTGCAGTATCCCAACACCAGCCAGCAACGGCCTCTCAGCCCAAGCCTTTTTCGCCGCGAAAATGCCAAGCGGAATACCAAGCACGATCGCGACAAGTGTCGAGGTGCCGGTGAGCATGATGTGCTGACCCGTGCGCAGCCAGAGCTCTGGCCCGTGCTGTTCGACGACATCAAGAATGTGGGTCAACACACTCATAGTGGCGCACTGAAGGCCTGAAGCTGCTCCATTGGCCTCGCAAGCAAAGCCCGCACGAAATCCGTTTGCGGATCCTTGCGAAGCTCCTGCGTCGTCCCGACTTGGTCCAGCCGCCCCCCGTTGCACACACCGATCCTGTCCCCGAGAAGAAAGGCCTCGAGAATATCGTGGGTGACGAACACAATCGTCTTGCGGAACTTCTCTCTAAGTCGAAGAATCTCCATTTGGAGGGATTCACGCGTCAGCGCATCAAGCGCACCGAAGGGTTCGTCCATCAGCAGGTAGTCGGGATCAGTTGCCAGCGCGCGCGCCACGGCGACACGCTGCTGTTGACCACCTGAGAGCTTGGCAGGAAAGCGGTCGATGTAGGCTTCAGGTTCCAGCCCAACGAGATCGAGCAACTCGCGCGATCGCGCCTGGCGCCCGACTTTTGGCCAGCCGACCAATCGTAGTCCGATGGCAACGTTCTGCCCAACCGTCAGATGTGGGAAGAGACCGATCCCCTGAAACACGTAGCCCATGTTTCGCCGCAGCGATATTGGGTCGTAGTCATCCAGGTCGCGACCATCGAGAATGATGTGACCCAAACTCGGCTCAATGAGCCGGTTGATAAGCCTCAGAATGGTCGTCTTGCCCGATCCCGACGAACCGAGAAGGACGAACGTCTCGCCGCTTTCGACCGTCAAAGAGACATCCTTCAGGGCAAATGTGACACCACCATCAAAGGACTTGCTGACGTGATCCAGTACGATCATTCGATTCCCAGAGAGTGACGTGCCAGGGCGATGACACGCCCTGGCTTTGGGTTCAATCCCTGAAAGTAATGGTTTCGTTCGGCGCCGTCATATTTCTTCGACTTGAGACAGCACCGTTTGAAATTTGTGGCCCGAACCGCAGGGACACAAATCGTTGCGTCCGAGCTTTTCGGTGAGCTCGACATCGCCATGAACGATGCGCGAGCCTCTCTTCACCTGCGTTTCTGAAGGATAGGATTTGCGACGCTTGCTTGAGGCCTCAAAAGGAGGCCTGATCGTCGTGATTGCGGATCTTTGCCATGATGGCCTCCATCAGTGGGAGTCTGAACGTTGCACGCGTGGCACTTCAAGCGCGCCAATGACGTGCGGGTTCCCATGTACAAAGAATGAGGCGAGAAAAGAACAGCGAACCTAGGAGAACGGTCTTAAGCCCGCGCGCCACTCGCACCGCGTGCCCACCCGATGCTCAAGTGGTTGGTTTGCGCTTAAGAACTACTCTGCTGCAATCGCGCGGGTTGCTGCGTCGTGCTTCTTCGTAAAGCGCAGCATCGTAAAGAGCCCCATGGGCCTCAGTGACTTGCTTTCGCTCAGTTCCAACTCATCGCAAACCGTGACGCGGGAAACATCAAAGACCGGGCGCCAGCCAATGATCTCGGCGAAAGGCGCCATGCGCCGTTCAACCCATCCGCGCATGCCACCGCGCTGACTGAAGTGGTTGACCAACAACACCTGTCCACCCGGCTTAACAATACGAGACAATTCCCGCATCACCCGCTCGGGCTCGGGCACGACCGTCATGACATACATGGCAACCACGGTGTCGAACGACTGGTCTGGAAATCTGAGATCGGCGGCGTCCATCTCATGCAGTCCGGTCACATTCGAGAGATCATTAGAGCTGACCCGCTCGCGCGCCTTCTCAAGCATCTCTGGCGAAAGATCGATGCCGACGATCTCAAGGTGCGACCCGTATTCGGGCAGCGAAAGCCCGGTACCGACGCCAACCTCAAGCACCCTGCCATGGCTATCGTTGATGGCTTCCACAGCGTGCCGGCGGCCGGCGCGTGCAACGCGGCCAAAAGTGTTGTCATAGACCGGCGCCCAACGACGATAGGCGTCACGAACGGCGGTTTCATCGATCCTGCCAATGCCGACAATGCGACCCTGTGCCCGCTCAAGGGCAACCGGTTCGCGTCTCAGTTCAGAACGCAGCATTGTTTTCATTCTTGGTCTTCGCTCCTTACTAGACGCGACCCAACGCATGCCTAGGCATTTTCACTCAGCAGCCTGTGCCCGGCTGAGGTGCCGCCGGTCGCAATCGATGCTCGCGGGCATCGCAGAGTATGTCTTGGCAATCCAACCGCCCCCCAGCAGGCGCGCCTCGCCCGTGCCATCCGAATAGAACACGCAAGCTTGGCCGGCCGCGACTCCGTGCTCCCCGTTGTTCAGCTCAACCCGTCTCGTTCCATTCTCATCCACTTGAAGCATTGCGGGCTGCGGGGGCTGCGTCGAGCGCACCCGGGCGTAAATGGGCAGCCCATTCGCCGCCGCAACCTCCAGCGGCTCATCACCTAACCAATTTACATTCTTAAGGATTAGAGCTTGAGTGTGCAACGAGGCACGGGGTCCCACTACCACCTCGTTTCGCTCGGCGACCAAACGAACTACGTAGAGGGCCTCAGCGCTCGGGATTTTGAGCCCACGCCGCTGCCCCACCGTATAGTTGATGATCCCCTCGTGGCGCCCCAGGCGGCGCCCATCGACATGAACAATGTCACCAGGGGTCATGGCACCGGGCTTCAGACGTTCAATAATCGACGTGTAGCGCCCCGTGGGGACAAAACAGATGTCCTGGCTATCCGCCTTTTCCGCAACGGGCAAGTTGAACTTGCGGGCAAGCTCACGCACCTCGTTCTTAGGCAGACCTCCAAGCGGAAACCACAAGTGGCCCAACTGCTCCTTTGTGGTCGCGAACAAAAAGTAACTCTGATCGCGGTCGGCGTCGGCCGCCCTTCGCAGTTGCGGACCGGAGGGACCGTCCTGGCATTGAATATAATGGCCCGTGGCAAGAACGTCGGCTTCAAGTTCCTTGGCCGTTTCCAGAAGGTCGCGAAACTTGATCTGTTGATTGCAGGTGACGCACGGGATCGGCGTTTCGCCTTCCAGATAGCTTTGGGCAAAGCTATCCATTACCGCCTCTGCAAAGCGGCTTTCGTAGTCAAGGACATAGTGCGGGATCTCAAGCGCCTGAGCGACGCGCCGGGCGTCGTGGATGTCTTGGCCTGCGCAGCAGCTCCCCTTTCGGCCCGTGGCCACGCCATGATCGTAGAGCTGGAGCGTAATGCCGATCACATCGTGACCTGCCTGCTTCATCAGGACGGCAACGACCGATGAGTCAACGCCGCCCGACATGGCGACGACCACTCGCTTCCTGCCCGATCCGTGCTGTAGGGGCGCCCGGGGCTGTGAGGCCCTGCCATGTGAGTTGGTTGGCAAGTTGCAATGCACCATTTCAATTGTGAACGGGCCCGGGGCCCTCAATCTGGTCTGAGATATTGCCAAAATCCATGGGGGCCATCACCAATAGCCCTGCGGCGCAGGATATGTAGTGCCGCATCGCGCCCAAACGCAAGTCACGCCCCCGCTGCCTGCAACCCACCGGGTCCGGCAGCGGTCCGCGTCCCAAATGCTCAATTTAAAGGTTAACGCTTACGGCAAGCCAACGCAAACAGTGGTTTATGGTACGTTTACTCAACGACTTAGGCCTCCCTTAATCGTGTTGGTCTAATGAGCACAAGTGGTCGCTGAGTGTGTAATGAGTATCATGACCGAACAACAGATGAGAGCGCGCGTTCGCTACGTCATTGGCCCCGATGGGAGCCCATTGACGGTATCGGATCTTCCTCCCCCGGATACAAAGCGTTGGGTCATCCGACGCAAGGCGGAGGTCGTGGCGGCCGTGCGCGGTGGGCTGCTGAGTATTGAAGAAGCCTGTGAGCGCTACAAGCTGACCGTCGACGAGTTTCTGTCGTGGCAGCGGTCGATCGACAAGCATGGGCTTCCAGGACTGCGCGCCACGCGGATTCAAGAGTATCGGGATTAGAGCAGCCCTGCTGCTTCGAACCGTCGATACATAGCAAACTCCAGAAGGGACCTTGGCGCAGTTCGCTGGGGACGCCAACGCACGCGTTGGCCTCATTTTTTCTTCTTAGCTGACGGTGTTTCCTTGGTCGTCGACTTGGCCTGGTCCAGAGCCCAAGCGTCATCAGTCTTGGTCTCAGAGCAACCAATCTCACCAGCGGCCCAGCGACGGACATCTGCTTCCATGGCCTTGGCTTGAGCCTCTGGCAACTTGATATTCTCAATCGCCAACTGAGAAGAGTCCTTCTCAGGCGCAATCGCGATACTGAAGGCCCTAAGCCCCCCTTGGTTCTCAGATTGCCTGTCTCGCTCGCGAATGATGATCTTGGCTTTGCCCCCCTTGGAGGGAGGCTCGGCACTGGCAAAATAGACGTACTCTTTGTTGAGTGGTCCCGACTGGCCAAACCAGCATGACTTCGCGCCGCGTGCAACGCGCGCATAGATGTCCGTCGGCGGGCCGACAATGATCGATTTATTTTCCGCCTCGTCCAACTGAGATAAGGCCTCGGGCAGCGTCGGCAGTTTTGCGCCCGTACAACCAGCAACAGCCATACAAGCCAAGGCGCAAACGCTGGACCCGATGTGGTCCGCTAGTCGCATCTTCTTCGCTTGAGCTTCGGCTCAACCCCAAAATGCTTCGGCTGGTGCCCCCGAATGGGCCCTCACCGTGCCTGCCCCGGATCGGACTGGTTCGCACGCGATTGGGACAATGGCAAGGATGTCTCCCGCGTCGCAGGGGAATAAAGTGGTCCCGCCGGCCCAAATTGGGCGCAGGCACCAAACCCAAGGCGCGGCTGGGATCAGCGCACGACCGTGCGCGAATTTAAGTCCGTAAGGCGACGGCTGCGAAGCCCTTCTTGCTTGGCTGGCGCCTCAGTGCGCGCCAGTTGCTCCAACGCCTCCTCGTGCTCCTTCTTTGCGCCTTCAACTTTGGCTCTTAGGCCTTCAACTGAAGTAAGGAGATTGTCTCGGCGCACACTCGCCGATTTTGCAAACGTTGAGTAGGCGAAGTGGCTTGGATCCTTGACGCCCGTACGGCTGATCTCGGCCTCGATCTGTCGCGTAAGATCCTCGGCCATTCCCTCAAAGTCGCGGATCATGGACTCCAGATCAGCGACCTTGCGCGCCTTCTCGTCGACCTCGAAGCGCTTCAGTCTTAGCGCCGACTCCCGTGCTTTCATCGTTCGATACCCTGAACTTACTCGAACTGCCTCTTCCCGGCGAATGAAACGAACAATGACACTGCCGCCGCGAAGACTACCTGAAGCCCCGTTCTGCGCCCTACTCGTCGATATGTTGTAGAGCGTGGCCGAGAAGGAGTTGCCCAGCCATCCATTGTTCGAGTTCAATCTGACATCCAGCCATTAAGTTGCGGTAAAGCAACGCAAAGCTTCTCTCTTTAAATAACGGTGCGAGCGGAGCAATTAAAGGGGCCGAACGACTAGGGACTGGGCGCGAATTCTGTTACCTCTTGATTCGTTAGCGCTTCGGGCACTCCCGACGTTCCTGTTTTCGTTGAGTCTTTTGGACATGCAACAAATCGGAGCGTCTTGCCAGGGCTCGAAGTATTTCGGGGGCATACAACCAAATTTAGTTTGCGGTCGACGCGTAAATTCGGTCGCGAACGCGGTCCATCTCGGGCAGCGATTGGTTCGGCTTGGCCAACAGGGCTCGCCAATATCGCGGCTTTGAAAAGGTGCCAAGATATGGCGTTTGAAGGCTTGCCGTCGCCCTAGTCTAGGTCGAAGCGCAACACATAATTAGGGTTTGTTAACCAGTCGTCGGTAAATTCCTAACGATCAGTTTGCGCGGAGGCAGCGGGCACGTCCTCCGTTTCTTGAATAGCGGCGCGGGGATGGAAGGCAAGAGGAACGATCATGAGAGTTCTTTTGATCGAGGACGACAGCGCGACAGCGCAGAGCATCGAATTGATGCTTCAGTCAGAGGGGTTCAATGTCTTCACCACCGACTTGGGTGAAGAGGGCGTCGATCTTGGGAAACTCTATGACTACGACATAATTCTACTTGATCTCAACTTGCCCGATATGAGTGGCTATGAGGTTTTGAAGACCCTTCGCGTTGCCAAAGTTGGAACCCCCATTCTTATTCTGTCCGGTCTTGCAGGCATCGAGGACAAGGTGCGCGGCTTGGGCTTCGGGGCCGATGACTACATGACGAAGCCGTTCCACAAGGACGAACTCGTCGCCCGCATCCACGCCATCGTGCGCCGCTCCAAGGGACATGCGCAGTCGGTAATCGAAACCGGCAATCTGCGCGTCAACCTCGATACCAAGACCGTCGACGTCAACGGCCAGCGCGTCCACCTCACCGGTAAAGAATACCAAATGCTCGAGCTACTTTCCCTGCGCAAGGGAACGACGCTCACGAAGGAAATGTTCCTCAACCACCTCTACGGCGGCATGGACGAGCCGGAGCTCAAGATCATCGACGTCTTCATCTGCAAGCTCAGAAAGAAGCTGCAGGCGGCCACCGGAGGTCAGCACTACATCGAGACAGTTTGGGGCCGTGGCTACGTACTGCGCGACCCAGCCGAGGACAACATCGTTGCGGCGTAGTGGGCACTTGCCGAATGTAGCGTTGCTTTGAGTGTCGGGAGCCTTCGGGCTCCCGATTGCTTTTGGGAGACCGCTTAGCTTTCGGACAATCTAAGTCCGGTCGTTCCTAGACCTGCCCAGCCCTCTCAACCTTAACGCCACTCGCCTTCAGCGTTTCGATCGCACGCAGGCGAGCCAGCCCGCGTTCGCGATCCGGCACGTGGATCAGGCCCGCGATCTGGCGCACCAGGCTATCTTCGTATGGATCGAGCACCCCGTCGGAGTAGGCAACCTTCCATAGCATCTCGATCACATCGGCGCGCTGCTCCCCGCTCATGCTTGTGGTGATCTGATGCGTGAAGGGAAAGTACTGGGCGGTATTGTCTAATTTTTTCTCGGCCGACGCGATGAGCTGCTTCACGGCGACAGGCTCGAGGTCGAACTTCCTGGCAAGCAAGCCCTCTATCGTTGCCCTTTCGGATGCGTCAAAGTTGCTGTCCATGCGGGCGGCTTCGATCAACAACGCCGCGATGGCAAGCCTGAGCTCGTCTTCGCTATTCGTCGGGGCCGGCACTTCTTGGCCGGTCAGAAAGTCTAGCAGGCGATCGATCATCTCACCTCAATTGCACCCATTGCCCTGCTGCATCAGGCTGCTTGCGGCTCTCACTTCAATTGGCACTACACAATATAAGAAGAGACGGCATCTCCGTCGCGGAGCCGACATGGACACCGCCGTCACTAATCCATGCTGAGAGTATAGCCAATTCCGTGCACAGCGATCGTTAAACAAATCACGAGCGCCCTCCCGGTGCCTGCTGGACTCACCTCAGCAATTGGTGCGACTATTTCCTTGGGCAGTCTGGATTGGTTTCCAGAATCGGTAATTGGCGGGACGGGTGAGCGATCGAGCGATAGGAGGCTCACATGCTGCGCTTCGTCACGGCGGCCATTGCAGGCGCTGCAGCACTCGCATACTCAGGCAGCGCATTCGCCGGCGGCTACTACTATGATCGCTACTACGGAGATTACGACGGCTACTACGCCGATCCGTATGTACCTGAAGTCGTGATCGTTCCCCGCCGCGTGGAGGTCTATCCGCCGCCGCCTGTGGTGCGCGGCCCCTATGCTCCACCCGTTTATGGGTGGGTGGTCGAACGGCCCGCGAGCTGCGGCGAATATCGCTATTGGACTGGCGTTCGCTGCGCGGATGCGCGTTACCGGCCTCCCTATGTCGGCCCCCGGTGGTAGCGCACTCGAACGGCGAGCGATTGAGGTCGTCGCCGGCTAAGCCGCGCTAGTCTTTCACAAGCCGCTCGACGCACGCGGCCACGCCGTCCTGCCAAGCTGGAAGACGCACGCCGAATGCTTGCGCCAGCTTCTCGCAATCGAGCTGAGAGTTGGCGGGACGCTGTGCGGGTGTGGGGTAGT
The DNA here is from genome assembly GCA_964620915.1 of uncultured Hyphomicrobium sp. Taxonomy (GTDB): domain Bacteria; phylum Pseudomonadota; class Alphaproteobacteria; order Rhizobiales; family Hyphomicrobiaceae; genus Hyphomicrobium_A. Next base: position 25,412 of record CAZUKP010000038.1, read on the forward strand.
CCGCCGTGGAAATTGGAGCGACGTCTGCAGCCGGACCGCCGAGGATTGCAGAGCGCCGAAACGTCTCTCGTGCAAGCCCGCACCACGTCGTCATGCCTGAGCCCGCTGCATGATAGATGCCCCACGCCTTATCCTCGGGCGGCAATTCTCCCAGCAGACGTGCAACGTTGAGGATCGCCGCCGCAAGGTGAGGGGCGTATGTCGGGTTCCCACGCTGGTCATCAACGACATTGAGCCGATCGCGTTCTGCGGCCAATCCGAACATGGACTTTACGAAGTTGCGACCCGTTGAGCTGTAGACCCAAGCTGTACGTAAGATGACATGCCTCGGGTTGGCATCTCGGACAGCGACTTCGCCTTCGAGTTTCGACAGCCCATAAACACTCTTGGGATTCGTTGGGTCATCCTCAACATAGGGTTCGGCCTTCAGACCGTCGTATACGTAGTCCGTCGAGAGGTGAATGATGGGAATGCCGCGTTGCGACGCGGCTTCGGCCAACAGTTTCGCTCCATCCCGGTTCAAGGCGAAAGCCCGTTCGGCGTCAGCTTCTGCCGCATCCACCGCCGTATAAGCCGCCGTATTGATCACGAGGCTGGGCTCGATATCGGACAGTGCGCGCTCGATCGAACGCGGCGAGCAGATATCAAGCGCCGTGCGGCCGACCGCACAGGCTTTGACATCCGGACACGCGGGCGCTGCCTCGACCAAGGCGCGTGCCACCTGTCCCTGCCAACCTGCGATCAATAAACGCATGGCTCACGTACTCTCGCCGTTAGGTGTCATCGCTTCTGCTCGTAAGGCCGCTGAGATCACATCAAACAACCGTTCTCCAAGCCCTGGGCAAGAACATGACGTGCAACCACGGCTGTGCGAGGACGGCTTCGCATACGGGCCCACTATTCAAGCTCTTCGTCCCGCTGCCCAAGGAATATCAAAACGATCCCAAGGCATGCGATGAAGCGAAAGGCCGCTTGTTGGCCGTTCCAGGTTTCGGACTGCCACATGCTGAACCACTCACCGCCCACGACCATAAAACCGAAGAACCAGAGTGAGAAACCACACACCAGGCCTGACATGGCCACATGTTTGCTTGTGTTGAAGTGTGCGGCAGGCGCCTTGCGCACCATCCATAACCGGGCGGCGCCGACGATGCAGAGGACTCCTGTGAGAAGCTCAAAGACAATAATCAGGACGTAGGCAGCACGATGCAGCGTGGGACTGGTAATGGCGCGCCACTTGAGCGGATTATCGGGGAACGTGGTATCCATCGAAAGCACGTGCTGCACGAAGGAAAAATTCGCCCCATAGTCGATGATGTTGTCCAGACCGACCAGCAGCGCGAAAAGCCCGATCAGAAGCACCAGCAGAACCTTGGACAAGCGCACAATCATGACCGGACCGTTGATGATTAGTATGATGAAGGCGATTATGCCCTTCCGGTCCCGGCAGTCCAACTCCGCAAAGGAAGTTTGCGTTTGGGGAAACTCGAACAAAGGGAACTAAAATGTCTGGCTCCGATAAGGGCGCCCCGTCCCGAGGCCTCAAGGCCGCGATCATCCCCGTTACACCTTTCCAGCAGAACTGCACGCTGATTTGGGATCCTGCCACCATGGTTGGTGCCGTGGTGGACCCCGGCGGGGATCTGGACGATATCGAGCGCGCCATCGCAGAGGTGGGAGTGAAACCTGAGAAGATCATCCTGACCCATGGGCATATCGATCACGCAGGGGGCGCTGCCGAGCTGAAGGAGCGGCTCGGCGTCGACATCGAAGGTCCACATGAGGCGGAGCGACCCCTGCTTGAGGGACTGGAAGCGCAAGGCCGCGCCTACGGTATTGACGCCCGCCCCGTTACGCCGGACCGCTGGGTCGACGAGGGTGACACCGTCACGATCGCTGGACATACCTTCGAGGTGCTGCACTGCCCCGGTCATTCGCCGGGCTCCGTCGTGCTCGTCAATCGCCCGCAGCGCTTTGCCCTGGTCGGAGATGTTCTCTTTCAGGGCTCGATCGGACGAACCGACTTTCCCTATGGAGATCACGCCGCACTGATCAATGCGATCCGCACAAAATTGCTGCCGCTTGGCGACGACGTCGTCTTCATTTGCGGCCATGGGCCCGCAAGTACGATCGGAAACGAGCGGCGCTCGAACCCGTTCATCGCCGGCGATGCAGGATCATCTATTGCGTAAGGAACGACTTGCCGCGAGCTAATGCGGCCAGGACCAGATCAGGCAACCAAAGACGCCACACTCGTTCTGCATGGTGCCATAGCCCACCATGCTGTCGCCGTTGCCGAAGATGTCAACGGTCTGCACCCGCAACGTCTCCGAACAGCTTGTCCGGCAGTAAGTCCAATCGCCACTGGGCAAACGCACCTGGCGGCCCACGGGCGTGTTGCGCACAGCACCCTTCACCGAGCCATTGCCGTAGTGACTGTCAGCCGTGACGTATCCGATAATCGGGCCGTGACCATAGCGTGTGCCAGCGGCCGCGGACTGAACTGCAAGTGCAAGGCCTGCCAGGGCGAGTAGGGAAAGCAGGAACATGCGAGTCTGACTCATGACGTTCTCCAAACGACGAATAGCGCGCCGGGCAACACCAGCGTGCACAAATCAAGTTCACGATAAGATAGCACATTCACCAGCCGACAAACCGGGGGTGACCCCGGCTCCAAAATCGTGTGGCGTTCGGGTACCACTCCTCCAGCAGAGCTCGCGTCACCCCTGCCGGGCAAAGTCAATATTGACGCCCTTCAGCATCGATCCTTCCGTTGAAATCGAGACCGACTGGCCAGCCTCGCGCATCGATACGGACAGCGATCCTTCGATCGCGCCCGTGATCGCCAACACCAACTTGTCATCGGAGGCCGTACCGGAAATGGTTCCCTCCTGGTTGTAGTTGCGCTCCTCCCACGTGCCGGTGACACGGCCGTTCGCATATTTGAGGAGGGAACGCAGCTCGACCTTCGTCGAAGCATTGGCGCAGATGATTGCAAGACGCAGAGTGTTGCTTCCCTTTCCGGAATAATATCCCCTGCAGGACATGCGCTCGCTCTTTCCGCCCTCGAGCCGAGCCGTGCCCTTGCCACCCCACGTTCCAACCAGCGATGCAAACAGACTGTCGGCAACGGCCGGCGGTGCGATGAGCATTGCGCACGCGGCCGCTGCAACAACGGCAACGGACTTTGTCGTGTGGTAGGCCATTGGATACCTCCCCTCGGGCAGCCCCGAGCTGCTCTCGTAAGCCGAAGTCCTGCCCGGCACTCTGGGCCAGAAATGCGGCATGGACCGGGCTCGTCCGGATATGAGGGCCGGGTCCGGAAAATCCGGAGCCAGCGAACGGGAAATTGCCAAGAATTCCCGCACATAAGCGACCCCAGCCCTAGCACGGCTATGGTTAACCTATTCTGTCACCCGGTCCATTTCAGAAGGTGATCGGGGCGCTCACCACGTCATCATTCGCCTCCGACAATGAGGATCCCTGGGCGGCAGAGCCTGGTGTTTGGCGTCCGTTGTAGGCGTTGCAAGGGGCCCTCATCCCGTTATAGTGCGCCGCCTTCGCGGCACCGCGAGGAGGGGTGGCCGAGTGGCTGAAGGCGCACGCTTGGAAAGCGTGTAGGCGGGCAACCGTCTCGAGGGTTCGAATCCCTCCCCCTCCGCCAGACTCTCAGCCTTGAGCGTCGACAGCACGCCCCAGCCAA
>CAZUKP010000039.1:0-28527 GCA_964620915.1 uncultured Hyphomicrobium sp.
TCAGAAGGTTTGTGAACTGGCCGGGTGCCGCAGACGGATTGCGCATGGCGCCCGAGAGATAGTTGCCGAAGATGTTGCCGATGCCGACACCGGCGCCGATTAGTGCGCTGCAGGCAAGGCCGGCACCAATCATCTTTGCAGCTTCCAACTCCATGATGTTCTTCTCCTTGTTAGCAAGTATGCGTTGGTGTGATCTTGGTTGTAATCGCGCTCGACATCCTAGTGATGCATGTGAAGCGCGTCGTTGAGGTAGATGCAGGTCAGCACTGTGAAGATGAGCGCCTGCAGGAAGGCGACGACGAATTCGAGCCCGGTAAAGGCAACCATGAAGATGGTGGGCAGGGCGGCCAGCGGCGCCCACAGGCTCAAGAATCCGACAGCGAACCCGGCGAAGACTTTAAGCATCGTGTGTCCCGCCATCATGTTGGCGAAGAGACGGACCGAATGACTGACAGGACGGATGAGAAATGAGATCAGCTCGATCGGAACGATGATCGGCATCAGCCAAAAGGGAACGCCGGCCGGAACAAACAGCCTTAAGAATCCGACACCATGCCTGGCAAACCCAACAACGGTGACCGTGAGCCAGACCATCGCCGCGAGTGCGAAGGTCACGATGAGATGGCTCGTAACCGTGAATGCGGAGGGGACCATCCCAATCAGGTTGAGAGTGAGCACGAACATGAAGATTGTGAAGACCCAGGGGAAGAATTTCATTCCCTCCTCACCCAGGTTTTCGCGCACCATGTCGGCGATGTACTGGTAGGACAGTTCGGCCAGCGACTGCATGCGTCCGGGCACGAGAGAACGGCGGCCCATTGCGAAGATCAGGAAGCCGCTGATCAGAGCGACCGCAATGACCATGAACAAAGCCGCGTTCGTGAACGACGCGTCGAAACCGAATATATCAAGTGGAATGATCCGCTTGATTTCGAATTGTTCCATGGGGCTGTGATGTGCGGCCCCATTTGCGCCTTCTGCAGCCAAGGTGCGATCCCCTACCTATCGTCTTCGTCATCATCAGCTACGGACGGCGCCGCGAGCTGAGATGCTTCCGCTTCTGCCTGTGCTTTCTGGGCCGCCCGAATAACGTTGAGCATCCCTGCGGCAAAGCCCAGTGCCACGAACAGCACAAGAAGCCAAGGCGCCGTTCCCAGAAAGCGGTCGAGGACCCATCCGATGAAGCCCCCCGCGCCAACGCCGACCACGAGTTCGGCGACGAAGCGGAAGGCCTTGGCAAACGCCTCGCCACGGGCGCGCGGATCTCCCGACTGGTCGGGCGCACGGCGGGCTTTCACCTCATCGAGCCGCTTGCCAATATCAGCTGAGCGTTTCTGAAAAGCCTTGCGTTGCTCGGGGCTTAGATCGCCAAGTCGTGGGCCGGAGCCCTTCCCTTCGGCAGACATGGTAACACCAGCCCGATCGCAATTTTGAGGCTAACAAACAGCGGGTTTGTCGACGGCGCGCACCATAGTGAGGCCCCCTAAGGGTGTCAATAAAGTGCCGTGTTTGTTGGAGGTATGGCGAAACGGCGCAGGGGGGGACTGAACGGTGGAGCGAACCGTTATCCGGCCTCACGGAAGCTTTGAGCGGTCTCCAAATCCACCGAAACGAGCTGCGAAATCCCTTTTTCGGCCATTGTGACACCGAACAGCCGGTTCATGTGCGTCATCGTCATCGGGTGGTGCGTAATGACGAGAAAGCGCGTGTCGGTCTCCATCGCCATGGCTTCCAGGAGCCGGCAGAAGCGATCGACGTTCGAATCGTCGAGCGGTGCGTCCACCTCATCGAGCACGCAGATTGGCGAGGGGTTCGTCAAGAAGACCGCAAAGATCAACGATAGCGCGGTCAGTGACTGCTCGCCACCCGACAGCAGCGACAACGTCGTCGGTTTCTTGCCCGGCGGCTTCGCGATGATTTCCAGACCGCCTTCCAGCGGATCTTCACTCTCGATCATTTCCAGGCGTGCCTCACCACCACCAAACAGGGTGGTGAACAGCTTGCGGAAGTGCCCATCGACGCTTGTGAAGGCGTCTTGCAGGCGTTTTTGAGCCTCACGATTGAGCTGGCTGATCGCGCCGCGCAACTTGGCAATGGCTTGCTCGACGTCGGTGCGTTCGCCATCCATGCTTGTTGCCTGCGCACCAAGCGTTTGCAGCTCATCGTCGGCTTGAAGATTTACGCCACCGAGGCGCTCACGATCGGCCTTGAGGCTTGCCACCTTGCGTTCAACTTCGGCGAGTACGGGCAGCGGCGCATCAGGGGGAACCTCGGCCAGCGCGAGGCATCTTTCAGGAGGCACACCCAATGCTTCGCGAATGCGCCGCGCCTCATCTTGGCGTCGCGTGCGCGCACCTTCGAGCCGGGCTTCGGTCCGCGCGCGACCTTCGCGCACTTCCATGACGGCGGCTTGCGCGGCCCGCAGAGCCTGTGTCGCTGCCCTCAACGTCGTGTCGGCCTCGGCGAGTTTGTCGGCGGCCACATTGCGCTCGGCTTCGGCGCCACTCAGCGCGTCCAACAACTTTTGGCGCCGCTCCGCCAGCAACGCTGGCATATCGGCAAGCCCTTTGAGCTCTGCGTCAGCCTCGGCCAGCCGTGATTTTAGAGCTTCGATCTGTTGTACGGCGCCGGACTGGCGCGTTTCCCAGCGTTGCCGTTCCACAGCGATGGCTTCGCGTCGCTCGGCGCGCACACACCGTTCGCGCTCGAGATCGGTAACGGCAACGCGGGCATCGGAAACCGCGCGCCGGGCGACCTCAGTCAGGGCCTGCGCTTTTGCGCGTGCCGGCTCAGGGTCCTCCTCTGCAGTCAACTCCGAGAGGGCTGCACTGAGATCAGCCTCGGCCTTTTGCGCGAGAACAAGGTCATCGCCCGCGCGTGCACGGCGCCCCGCGACGGCAGCAAGTTTGCCCTCTGTTTCGCGCGCCGCCCGCTCAATCGCCGTCAGCGCATCGCGTGTGTTGGCCAGCTCGCCTTGAGCCTGACGCCACATCGTGCGCAGTCGGTGCTCTTCGGCCTGGGCGTTGGCGAGCGCGTTTGCTGCCTCGCACTCCGTCTCCGCGAGAATGTCGGCAACGCGCCGCGCCTCGGCTTCTTGCTGTTCGAGCGCGGTCAAGCGATTGCGCTCGGCGAGCCGTTGTGCAGCCGGTGTTGCGCCTTCTGCGGCAGCGGTGAAGCCGTCCCAACGCCAAAGGTCGCCTTCGCGTGTCACGAGGCGCTGGCCCGGCTGTAGCAGGGGTTGGATCTGCCGTCCGTGCTCGCGCGAGGCCACGATGCCTGTCTGTCTGAGGCGGCGCTCCAGCTCGGCCGGTGCCGCAACAAAAGCGCTGAGCAGCTCCACGCCGCCCGGCAAGGGCCCGTCGGTTGCAGGGATAGCGAGACAGCGCCAATGCACGGGCGCATCGTCGGAAGCCGGCGCGTCCAGATCGTCGCCGAGGGCGGCGCCGAGCGCGGCCTCAAAGCCGGGCGCAACCTGCAAAGCGTCCAGGATCGGCGGGAAGTTCTCGTCACGCGCCGGGACCAGCAATTTGACGAGCGTCTCGCGCTCGGTCTGCAGACCTGCCGCGGCTAGGCGTGCCTTGGCACTTTCTTCGCGCACGGCGTTGGCCTTGGCACCAAGGTCTCGGACCTCGGTTTCGGCAGCGATCGCCTGCGCCTCGATCCCGACGATATCCGCGGCAAGCCGTTTGCCGGCTTCTGTGATCGCCACAAGTTTTTCGGCATCCGGCGCTGCCCCCGCGATTTCACGCGACTGGGTATCGAGCGCACGGAGCTGGTCGCCGATTTCGATGACGGCGCGCTGGCGTTCTGCCAAGCTCTTTTCCAGATTGGACTGGTTGGCACGCCGTTCTGCCACCTTGGTCGTCAGCGTTGCGAGGCGGTCCTCGTGACCCTGCAACTCGTGCTCGGCCGCAGCGAACGCTTTGCGCGTCCTGGCTTCACGGTCATCCGCACTCGAGTCGGCCGATTGAAGCGTCGCATCTTCGGTCTTTAGCCGGGCCAACGTTTCTTGAGCTTCCCCGACGAGCGCTTCCTCACGAGCAATGTCGCTTGCGAGTTGCTCAGCTCTTGCGCGCAGCTCGCGTTCGCGTTCAGCAACGCGCGCAGCCTCGCGCTCGAAGTTTTCCTGCTCGACGCGAAAGCGACCTACAACGGCTGCCCGCTTTGCTTCTTCCTCGCGCAACGGAGGCAAGCGCTCGGCTTGCGCGACCTCTTCGGCGAGCGCCCGAGATTCCGCTTCGGTGGCGGTTGCAAGCGCCGCCAGGGCGCTCTTCAAGTTGGCTTCTTCGGCGTCTACTCCCGCCTGTGTCTGGGTCCAGGTGAGATGGAACAGCAGCGCTTCCTGGCGATGCAACTCGCCCGACATTTCCTTGTAGCGCCGTGCCGTACGCGCCTGGCGCTTCAACGATTCAATCTGGCTATTGAGTTGCCCGAGGACATCATTGAGACGCGCAAGATTGGACTCAGCGGCCCTCAAGCGAAGCTCCGCTTCATGACGCCGGCTATGCAGACCGGCGATGCCGGCCGCATCTTCAAGGATGCGCCTGCGCTGTTCGGGTTTGGCGCTGACGATCTCGCCGATCTGTCCTTGGCGGACAAGGGCAGGGGAGCGCGCACCAGTCGCGGCATCCTCAAACAGAATCTTTACATCACGTGCGCGCGCGTCGCGTCCATTGATGCGGTAAGCGGAGCCTGCTTCGCGTTCGATGCGCCGCGTGATCTCGATCACGTCCGCGCCGTTATATTCAGCTGGTGCCTTGCGCTCAGCGTTGTCGAGAAAAATCGTAACTTCAGCGGAATTGCGCTCGGGCCGGTTGTTGGTGCCCGAGAAGATCACGTCGTCCATGGCGGCCGCGCGCATGCTCTTGTAGGAGGTCTCGCCCATGACCCATCTGAGCGCCTCCAACAGGTTCGACTTGCCGCAGCCGTTCGGGCCGACGACGCCCGTCAGCCCTTTCTCGATCACTAGCTCTGTAGGCTCGACGAAGGACTTGAAGCCCAACAGCCTCAATCGACTGATCTTCATTGCTTTCCTTGGCCGTACATCGACAAGCGGGTTTCGTGCAGCATCCCTGGAGTGGATCGGTCGTTCAGCGCTGCGCGCCAGCGGCTGCCGTGGCGGGTGTCCCCAATGACGGCCCCACCATTTCGCGGATTTCGGCCATCGTAAGTACCTTCTTCACGAGCTTGCCGTTCACGAAGAAGTTGGGTGTGCCGATGACACCGAGACTGCGCCCGCGATCCTTGATCCATTTCAGCCCGTCGATCATGGCTTGATTCTCGCGGCAAGCGTCAAACTGCTGACGCGTCATCCCCACTTGCGATGCTACTTTGTAGATGGCGTCCAGGTTGACCTCCTGGCTGACCCACGAGCCCTGCTGCTCCAGGAATTTTCCAAACAGCACCAAATACTTGTCAGGCTTTGCGCAGCGCAGCGCGATCGTTGCGGCGCCCGAGGTCTTCCCGATTGGGAACTCGCGGATGACGAAACGGACCTTGCCTGTGTCGATATAGGTCCGTTTCAGCTTTGGAAAAGTTTCTTTGTGGAAACGGCGGCAATAGGGGCAGGTGAGTGAGGCGTACTCGATGATGGTAACCGGTGCGTCCTCGCGTCCGAACGATATATCCGGCAGCGGGCCCGTCTTGATTATTTCTGCAATCGGCGGATCCTTGATCACCTGACGCCCGCCAGCCGGGACCGGCGGCGGGGCACTGAACGGATTGAAGCCGCCCGCATCAGCAGTCGTCGGGGCGCCGACCTGATCTGCATACGCCGCGCCTGTGCTCTCAGGCTTGAGGTCAGACGACATGTCGCCGCTGGGCGCACCGCCACCGCCCGCGCAACCGGCCAGCCACACGGTCAGGGCCAATAGCGCAACAGGTACTATGATGCGTTTCACAGGCTCCGTTTCTCAGCTCTTTTCGGCCAACATCGGCCCGATCATCTCGTCGAACCCTTCAAGGGTGGGCGCCGTCTGGAGTCGCTTGCCGTTGATGAAGAACGTCGGCGTAGAGCTCACGCCAAATACATCGGAGGCGCGTGTACGCCCGTTCGTTATATCATCCAGCAGCTTCTGGTTTTTCAGACACGCATCGAACTTCTCTTGCGTAAAGCCTGCTTGCTTGGCCATCTCAAACAGCCGGGGCACTGGGTTACCCTTCCCAAAGGCCCATTTCTCCTGCTTCTCAAACAACGAGTCGATCAGCAGAAACGCTTTGTCATTGTCTTCCGTGCACCGCGCCATCATCGAGGCCGCCGCAGCCAGATTGTCCAAGGGGAAATCTCGGAAGATGTAGCGGACCTTGCCGGTATCAACGTACTTCTTCTTAAATTCGGGCCAGACGTTCTTGGCGAAGTTGGCGCAGTGACCGCAAGTCAGGGACGCATACTCGACAACGGTGACTTTCGCATCCTCCGGGCCAAGGGCGAGATCCGGAAGCGCCGTTGGCTTCATCAGTTCCTCAACAGAAACCTCAGCCGGCCCCTTTTGCTGCTGCGCCTTTGACGAAAGCGGCGTCAGGACGATCGCTGCTCCAAGTGCTGCAAGGCCTAGCGCCGAAAGCAGCCCCCGACGCGAGAGCTTCGATTGTCCGGGCTGGATCTTGGATGCGAACACGGCATGGCTCCTTTTTGCGGGGTGATTGTCCCCATTACGGTCTCGTCAGCCCACATTTCACCTGGGGCCGACTAGCATGTGACGACCGCTGCAATAAGGCAAAATGGCACTGAATGCCAAGTGAATGTCGGGCAATGTCGGTGGTTTAACGGGTTCTCAGGCGGCCTGCTCGCTGCTCAAGACACAGGTTTTGAGCTTGGCAAGCGCTGCGCGCAACGATGTGTCCGCAATCCCCGCCAATTCGGGCGCGTCAACGGGCTCAATAGCCTTCGGGGAGCTCGCGGCCGCCGTCTGTTGGCGGGATTCCTTGACCTCGACGGGGGCCTGAAGGATGCGGATCTCCGCGACCGCCCGATACCCGAAATAGCCATTGATGCGTTCCAGGAGCTGGGCGCCCTTGTACTGAACGTCGAGAGCGTGGGCGGGATCGACCCTGAGCAGGAGCACCGCGCCTGGGCGTCCCTCAGCCCCCATCTCCACGTCACCGTAGATCGCCACGTTGCGGGGCCACTTGAGGCGCAGCGGCACGGCATAACCGGCTACATCAGTGCCCACGATGGTGGCCCAATCGGTGATTAGCGCTGCGGCGGAAAAGCCATATTTTTCAAATGCCTTCCGCGTGAGCTTAGGGACATAGGAGCCGACCGCGCGCACAAAGGTTCGCCGCCAAGGCTGGGTGCGGGCCTGGGCTTCGGCAGGTAGCATTTGGCGTGGTGTGCGTCCTGGCATGCCAATCACTTTGCGGATAGGGACGCGACACTGGTTCTCAGATCAACGGACCAAGCTTACCATCGCCAAGTCGATTCGCGGGGACTCGGAGACGTCGACGTGACCGCTGTTGCGCGAAAGCAACTTCCCCTCCGGCCAGCCGGCCAGGACACCGTCGATGCTCTCCTTGCGTGGTACGACGAGGAGCGTCGCGATTTGCCGTGGCGCGCGAAGCCGCGCACGGCCGCCGACCCTTACCGGGTCTGGCTCAGCGAGATCATGCTCCAGCAGACGACCGTGAAGGCCGTCATTCCCTACTACGGGAAATTTCTTGCCCGCTGGCCCACCGTGACGGCGCTCGCGGAAGCCGATCTCGATGACGTTTTGGCGGCCTGGGCTGGGCTCGGCTACTATGCGCGCGCGCGCAATCTGCACAAGTGTGCGCAAGTCGTGGCTCAATCGTACGATGGGCACTTTCCCAGAACCGAGACGGAGCTCCTGAAGCTTCCCGGAGTTGGTCCCTATACGGCAGCGGCGATTGCCGCCATTGCCTTCGGTGATCCAGCGACTCCGGTCGATGGTAACGTCGAACGCGTCGTGGCGCGGCTTTTTGCGGTTCGCCAGCCTTTGCCCGCTGCCAAGACCGAGCTCAAGTCTCTCGCCGCCACGCTGACGCCCGAGGATCGGCCAGGTGACTTCGCTCAGGCACTGATGGATCTGGGCGCGATGGTCTGCACACCAAAGCGTCCCCTGTGCCTTGTATGCCCCGTGCAGGTAGATTGTGCCGCGCATGCGCACGGGATCGAAGCTGAGTTGCCGCGCCGCGCGGCCAAGGCAGAACGGCCGGTCCGCGTTGGTGTGGCGTTTGTAGCCCTGCGGGAAGACGGTCAGGTGCTGTTACGACGACGCGCTGAGGCGGGCCTGTTGGGTGGCATGCTTGAGGTGCCCTCTACCGAGTGGTCGGAATTGGGCCCGCCGATCGACGGCGCCATGCGCACCGCCCCGTTGCGGGCCGATTGGTGGGTCGTGCCCGGCATCGTTACGCACACCTTTACGCACTTTCGTCTGGAGCTGATCGTCTTCCGCGCCCTCGTGCCGACCGATGCCTCGCTGACATTTTGGGCGGAACCGGAGCGGTGCCGGTGGGTTGCACGGCGCGATCTTCACGCAGCAGCGCTGCCGAGCGTGATGCGCAAAGTTATCGCGCATGGGCTGCACGACTAAATCAGTTCCCTCAACTCACGCAGAGGCCCACTGCGGGGCGGCGACATCGTCAGCAAAACGGCGTAGCCCAGAGAGCAACGGTTCAAATGCTTGCTCGTCACGATCTTCCGGAAAAGCCACGTAAACGGGATAAACGAAGCGGCGCGCTCGCTCCACAAGCTTCAGACGGCCATCCTTGAGATACGGTGTAGCAATCCGCATCGGGAAATACCCTGCAGCTTTCGCTTCGATCAGGTAGCTGATGCCGATTGCACCAAGATCGAGATGAAGTCCCGAATAGGCGAGTTCTGGAAATGCATCGGCGTGATCAGCCGCAAACTCAGGTCCCCAGTTGACGAAGACATATCGTTCGCCTGGTTTTCGCACGCCAGATTCTCCACCCGTCACCAGCACAAGCTCCTCATCGAAAATGTGCTCAATGATGATGCCCGTGCGCGTTTGGGCGCGATAGACGATCGCGATGTCGAGCGTTCCTTCCGATAGGCGTTCTATCAGGACGTTTGAGGCCCCGACCGAAGCTGTCACCGCGATCTGGGATTGCTCTTCTCGCAGCCAAGAAATCCACTTCAAAAGGAAGCCCTCCCATAGGCTTATCTGCGCGCCCACAGCCAAGTGGTCGGAGTGTCTGTCGGACAACGCGACATCGAGCTGGGCGTGGCGCCACACCCGCAAAAGGGCCATGGCGTGACGCTGAAATTGCTCGCCAGCGGGGGTCAGGGTCGTGCCGGCTTTGGAGCGCTCAAACAAGGCTCGCCCGAGCAATTCCTCAAGTGTCTTGATGCGCGCGCTAACCGTCGACTGGGTTACAGACAGCCGATCTGCGGCTTCTTTGAAGTTCCCGGCCTCGACGATGGCGAGGAAGGTCCTGGCCAGCGAGATGTCCATTTTGCGGGCGTGCTCCACACATGCTTCAATTCGAGACAATCGAATTCAAAGTGCAAAAAATATCGATTGTCAAATGTATAACGGCGGATCATAAGACGCGTCGCCGGACATGAGTCCGGAATCGATAGGGATGATCTGAAATGAAACGGAATACCTCCAAGACCTCTTCACAGAAGAAGTCGCAGCCTGCGGTTCGCAAAGAGGCCGCTACCGCAAAAGCCCCGAAGCGCGTTGCAAAATCCAAGTAAGAACTCGGATCGGAGATAACATAATGAAGACCTTCGGTGTATTGGTGGCCGCGTCTGTGGTTGGAGCGCTTGGAATGAGCGCACCTGCGTTTGCAGTCTCCATCAACAATCAGGACGCCCGGGCGCATACTCTGGTCGTCATTGAAGGTGACAACGAGAACAAGGTGCTCATCGAAGCCAACCAGCAGGCTACTGGCCTGTGCGGTTCTGTGTGTAATGTTGTCGTCGACGATAGCGACGAGTCTTACGAAGTTGCTGCCGACGACCGGCTGGTCATCGAAGATGGCGTTTTGTTCGTCGCTGACGACGCCGACGATACGATGACAGAAGAGACGGTGACAGAAGAGATCGTCGAAGAGCCGATGACGGATGACGGCGGCGACTCAGCCGAGTAGTGACTCTTCGCAAGGATTGCGAACGATCCTGAAGACGTGTTTGTAAATGCGGCACCGGCCACGCGTCGGTGCCGTCTTTTTTGTCAAACGCACGTAGTGACGTCGCGTCGCAAGTAATCGTACACCAGGTTGGCACAGCACCCGCGTTGCAGGGATGAACTCGGACATTTCTCCGATGGGAAGTGGTCATCAAATAGTGCCGTCTACCAGAGACTCGCACCGTGCGGTACACGCCGCCCTTGCGCCTGTGGCAGCGCTACTTCTAGCCGTTGCGATCCTTCACATGGGCAACGGTCTTCAGAACACGCTCATTCCCGTTCGCGCTGGCCTTGAGTCGTTCTCATCAACTCAAATCGCAGCAATCGGTTCGGCCTACTTCTTAGGGTTTTTTGGAGGTGCCTACTTTGGTGCCCACCTTGTACGCTCGGTGGGCCACATTCGCACGTTTACCGCCATGGTCGCCATTGCCTCCGCAATCGTGCTCTGCCACGCGCTCATCGTCACGCCCTTCTCGTGGTTCGTCATGCGCGCCGTTTCGGGGTTCTGCTTCGCGGTTCTCTACATGGTCATTGAAAGTTGGCTCAACGAGAAGGCAACGCGCGACAATAGAGGTGTGATCTTCGCTCTCTACGCAGTTGCAAACTTCGGCATGTTCGGAGTCGGCCAACTGCTACTGGTGGTGGGAGCTCCTCAGGCAGCGACGCTTTTTCTCATCTCCTCGATCATTATTTCGATCGCAGCGGTTCCGGTCGCGCTGACGAAGGCCGTACCGCCTGCTCCTATTGAGACTGTCAGAATTCACATCAGAGAACTCTATCGAATTTCGCCGGTCGGTTTCTTGGGCTGCCTTTCCGTTGGTGCAACGAGCGGCGCGTTTTGGTCTTTGGCGCCGCTCTACTGCCAAGAGGTGACGGGCGATACGACTATCGTTGCTTTCTTTATGAGCCTGACGATCTTTGCAGGCGCGTTGGGACAGTGGCCGTTGGGGTTCATTTCTGATCGCGTTGATCGTCGCTACGTAATCATTCTGGCGGCGATTGGAGTTGGAGTTGCGAGTCTTGCGCTTGCGATTGGGCGTCCGGTTGAAGCGCATGTGTTGCTTGCGCTCGGAGCACTATTCGGGATCTTCGCCTTTCCACTCTACACGTTGTGCATAGCGCACGTGAATGACTTCGTCGCCGGTGAGAAATTTGTCGAGGCGTCGGGTGGGCTGCTGTTCGTCTGGGGCATCGGCGCAATTATCGGCCCGATGCTGGGAGCTGCCATGAAGTTTCTCATTGGTGGCAGCGGCGTATTCTTCGCGACTGCACTGTGCAGTTTGGCGTTGGCGGCATACGCCGCCTACCGATTGACCCAACGATCGGCGACACCTGCCGAAGAACGCGGCGTGTTTGTAGATGCGGTACGTGCCAGCAATACGGTTGCACCGATTGACGTCATGGAAGAAAGCGAGAGCAGTTGACACTTATGCCCAAAGGGGCGTGAGCCATGTTTTGAAATTGTACGGAAGTACTGCTAGCCGGCAGCAACGGCGCGTTCGTCTTCCTCGAACGCATAAGGCGAGGGATCGAATGGCTCGCGCGGTGCTTTGTGCACGAGAATGCGATCGCGCCTGCGCAAAAGCGGAAGCAGGTGGTGGGCAAGCCGGATTATGCGGCGTGTCGCGGCGGGATTGATCAGGTTCGTCGTCGGTACCTTCAATCCGCGCCACTTCAGGATATAGCCGATGGGCAGTTCCATCTCGTCCTGCATTTCGATCATCGCTGCATACAGGCGCGTTGCTGGTGTCACGATGGCGCCGAAACCGTTACGCGGTTGGGCCCAGCCGATGATGTAAAGGTTCTTCACCGCATCGGGGAAAGCGCCGCCGTAGACGTGCACGATCTCGTTCTCGACCGGCACGAGCCCCTTCGGTAGAAACGGGAAGCTATTGTAGAAACCCGTTGCCGCAACGATCATATCGTACTCGCCGACGCTACCGTCGGTGAAGTGCACCTTGTTTCCATCAAAGCGCTCGATGCTAGGTCGGGGGCGAATGCGTCCTTGCCGCAAATAGTTGAGCACGTCGGTCCCGAACGCGGGATGACGCTCAAACAGTTTGTGCTTTGGCCATTGGAGACCGTAGGAGCGATAGTCGCCAATCACAATGCGCACGATGGCGCGCAGGATCAGGCGCTGCAGGAAGACGGGCAAGCTCCATATCGGAAGATCTGAGAGCGGCCTGCCGAACACGGTCTTGGGCAGAAACCAGTAGCCGGACCGCAGGCTCCAATCGCACGAGGTCCCGACGCGAGCGGCATCGCAAGCAAGGTCGCAACCGGAGTTGCCGCCTCCGATCACGAGGACTCGCTTGTCGCGTAGATCGCTTGGCTCCTTGTAGTCCTTGGAGTGAATGAACGTGCCGGCGAAGCGGCCGGGATAGTCGGGCCAACGCTTGTCCCAATGGTGACCGTTGCAAACGACGACGCCCTTATACGTTCTGACTTCGCCGTCATCGAGTTTGACTTGCCAACTTTCATCGGCATTCGGGAACGCGCGTACGACCTTTCGGCCAAGCTCGACGTCATCCAAGACCTTCCGATCGCTCGCGTAATTTTCAAGATAGCGGCGCATCTGCTCTTGGCTGGGAAAGTCGGGATAGTCCTCCGGCATGGGATAGTCGGTAAACGCGGTCGCGCGCTTGGAGGAGACGATGTGGACGCTCTTGTAAAGGCCTGAGCACCAGTTCCCGCCAACGCCGTCATTCGCATCGACCTGATCGTACGCCACACCGCGTTGACGTAAGGCATCGGCCATTGCGAGGCCGACGGGGCCGGCACCAATGATGAGCAGACGATCGCGCTTTTGCGGACTGTGCAGCATGGCTTGACGAACAAACTCCCGAGCGTGGGCCGTGCTCTAACGGAATATGGCGGCGGCGTCCACTTGGGCGCCTCCCATCGTTGAGCGTTCTGCCGGCGCGCGAGCGCCGCGGCTTCTCGGTGGCAAACCTAATCTGTATCGAATTGAAGCACTACTCTGCCGCGACAATAGGTACAGGGGGGGCCAGTCCAAGCTGCCGCTTGGCCTCATCACGCAGGCCATCGATAGGCATTAATTTACCATCCGCCTCGTAATGCCAGAACGTCCAGCCGTTACAGGCCTGTTTACCCTGCACGATCGCGCCGAGGCGGTGGATCGAGCCTTGGTTCTCGCCATGGGCGAGCGTGCCATCCGCCCGAACCTCTGCACGAATGCGTGCCCGGGAATCCAACAGTGTCTGGCCCGGCTCCAAGATGCCAAGCTCGATGATCGTTCCGAACGGGACCCTGGGCTCGTTCCGCTTTGAGGGCTGTGTGACCAAGGACGACGGCGGTAGCGGGCGCACCTTGGCGATGCGTTCGGTCGCCGCGTCGGCATAGTCTTGCTCGCGCTCAATCCCAATCCACTTGCGTCCTAGCCGCCGCGCAACCGCGCCTGTGGTGCCCGTCCCAAAAAACGGATCAAGGACGACGTCTCCCGGTTTGGTCGAAGCAAGCATCACCCGGTGCAATAACGCCTCGGGTTTCTGAGTCGGGTGCGCCTTGCGGCCGTTGTCGTCTTTCAAACGCTCTGGGCCCGAGCAGATTGGAAACAGCCAGTCAGAGCGCATCTGCAGATCATCGTTGAGCGCTTTCAGGCTCTCATAGTTGAAGGTTGCGCGCGACTTCTGATCGCGTGCAGCCCAGATCAGTGTCTCGTGCGCATTGGTAAACCGCTTTCCGCGGAAGTTCGGCATCGGATTGACCTTGCGCCAGACGATGTCATTCTGGATCCAAAAGCCCAAGTCCTGCAGTGCCACGCCGAGCCGGAAGATGTTGTGGTAGGAGCCGATCACCCAGATCGCGCCATCTGGCTTGAGCACGCGGCGGCACTCAAAAAGCCAAGCGCGCGTGAACGCATCGTAGTCGGCGAAGCTCGAGAACTTGTCCCACGCGTCATCGACGCCGTCGACGCGCGTGTTGTTGGGACGCATGAGGTCAGTAGACAGCTGCAAATTGTAAGGTGGATCGGCGAAGACGAGATCGACACTGCCATCCGGCAGGTCCTTCAAGGTTTCGAGACAATCCCCAACGAGGACACGATTGGCCTTGACGGCCTGAGCAGTACAGCGACGTAACGCCATGAAACGCAACTCTCACACAACAAAATTGAACACACACACGACACGGCCGTCGCCGACGCGGAGCCTCAATCAACTCGGAGGCAGGGTGACGATGGCAGAGTGTTCTTTAACTATCGCAAATGGAATCTGAACGAAAGGCGAACGCGAGTGGCATCTGAAACACGAGCGCTTTCAGCTGGGCCTTTGCGCACGCAATAGTGCACTGAGGGCTGCACAACTTGACCCAAAGATCAGGCCAGGCCGAGCGCGAGCTGGATGGGGCGAAATGAGCGGCGGTGGTGCTGTGTAACACCAAGACGGCGGATCGCATCTAGATGTTCAGCTGTGCCGTAGCCTTTGTGGCGCTCGAAGCCGTAGCCCGGCAACTCGGCGCCAAGCGTCATCATCATCCGGTCGCGCGTGACCTTTGCAACGATCGACGCTGCAGCGATGGACAGGCAGCGGGCATCGCCTTTCACGATCGTTCGCACTGGCACGTTGAGCTGTGGTGCGCGATTGCCATCGACGGCAACGAGTTTTGGACGCTTTGTCAGTTTTGCCACGGCCTCGGCCATCGCCCACAGCGTTGCCGCAAGGATATTGTCGCGATCGATGCGTTCCACGTCGGCAATACCTACGCCGAAATCGGAGGTCTTGGTGATGCGCTTGAAGAGAACTTCGCGGGCATCCGCGTCGAGCAGTTTGGAATCCCTGATGCCTGCAGGGATGTCACATGGATCGAGCACGACCGCAGCGGCAACAACAGGACCCGCCAACGGGCCGCGCCCTGCCTCGTCGACGCCCGCAACGGGGCCACCATGGAGCTGCAGCTCGGCTGACTCCAGGTCGAAGGTCGGCATCAAACGCGAATCGAACATTCCCATGATGGGAAAGACTTGCGGGGCGAGGTGCCACTGTCAAAGGCAACCGGACTCCGGCCCACAACATTGGTGTTAGATGAGGCTCATTTGCTGGCCGGCGAGCACTGGCGCCTTGAACAGATCCGTCCGCAGGCGGTGGCGTTCCCTGTTGAGCCCCAACCTCTTGAGCGCGAGGCGGAATCGCAGCGCGATCTGGTCTGCGTAAGGTCCGCGCCCGCGCTGGCGCAATCCGAAGTCCGATTCGTAGTCACGCCCGTCGTGCATCGATTGCAGAAGATGGATCACGCGCGCGGTCCGATCTGAATAGTTCTCACTCAGCCATTCCCGGAAGAGGTCTTTGATCTCCAGGGGAAGGCGCAACAACACATAGCCGGCCTCGCTGGCGCCCGCGTCGCGCGTGGCTTCCAGAATGGTCTCGATCTCGGAATCGGTGAGCGCTGGGATGATCGGCGCCACCATCACGGCGACAGGAATCCCAGCGTCGGATAACTGCCTCACCGTTTCAAGCCGCTTGCCTGGTGTTGCTGCACGCGGCTCCATTGTGCGTGCCAAGCGCCGGTCAAGGGTCGTCACGGAAAGTGCGACCTTGACGAGCCCGCGCTTGGCCATGCGCTCCAGGATGTCGATGTCGCGAAGGACGAGTGTCGACTTCGTGACGATGCCAACGGGATGTGAGGTGCGTTCGAGCACTTCGAGAATGGATCGCGTCAAGCGTCTTTCACGCTCTATCGGTTGATAGGGATCGGTGTTGGTCCCGAGTGCGATCATGCGCGGCACGTATCGCGGGTTCGCGAGCTCACGCTCCAACAGAGCGGCGGCGTTCGGTTTCGCGTAGAGTTTCGTTTCGAAATCGAGCCCCGCCGAGTGGCCCAGGTAGCAATGGGTTGGCCGGGCATAGCAGTAGACGCAGCCGTGTTCACAACCGCGGTAGGGATTGATCGAGCGATCGAAGGAGATGTCGGGGCTTTCATTACGCGTAATGATCGTGCGCGCCGGCTCGTCGGTCACCTCTGTCTTAAAGACGTCGAGATCGCCAAGCCCCTCCCAGCCATCGTCGAAAGCCTCACGGTGCTCCGGCTCGAAGCGGCCCGTCGCATTCGTGAGCGCCCCGCGCCCGCGCCGCCGCTCAGGCTGCACGGCTCTTGCCGTCGGCTGCGTGCTTGTATCGAGGTCGTCAGCGTCCACGATCTGCTCCGGCTCGATTCCTTACCCGAACGCTACACGGACCAAAAGAACAAATAAAGAACTTCCTGTCGAGGCCCCAGGAAACGATCTATCCTGGGGCTTGTTGGAAAAGCCTGCGGCATGGCACACAGAGCCATGATTTCCGTCGTGATCCCGACTCTCAACGCGCAGGCGAGTCTGACCGAAACGCTTTCGGCGCTAATCCCGGCTGCGGTCGACGGACTTATCGGCGAGGTGATCGTCGCCGATGGCGGTTCAAGCGACAAAACGTGCCAAATCGCCGACGCGGCGGGAGCCGAATTGATCGCAACCTCCCCCAACCGCGGGGGCCAGCTTAGGGCCGGTGCTGAGCGCGCGCGCCATCCTTGGCTGCTTTTTCTGCATGCCGATACCGTTCTCGACGCGGGCTGGGAGCGCGATGTCACTCATTTTATGCAGAAAATCGACCATGGCCATGCAAAACCGGCTGCTGCCGCCTTCCGGTTTGTCCTCGACGACACAGGCCTAGCGCCACGCCTGTTGGAGGCCCTGGTGTCGCTGCGGTGTGCGCTTTTGCGCCGGCCTTACGGCGATCAGGGCCTGCTTATTCCGCGCCGACTCTATGACGAACTGGGCGGATATCGCGCTCTTCCCGTGATGGAAGATCTCGACCTCGTTCGCCGCCTGGGTGCAAGGCGGGTCAAGATGCTTCGTACCCGAGCGGTGACCAGCGCGCGCCGCTACCAGCGCGAAGGGTATCTGCGGCGCGCATTCAAGAACCAACTCTGCCTCATCCTCTATACCCTCAACGTCGCGCCTTCCCGGATATCGCAGTTCTACGAGGAAGGAAGTTCAGAGCGCTGAGTGCCTGGGCAGCCTCTGCTTTTGGCCGGATGGGAGATCCCGAGCGCCGCCGAGTTGTCTAGACCGTCTCAATTTTGCCGCTAGATTCAGGTGGGTTAGCGGGTATGGGCAGCTTTCATCGGGGGGTGAGGGAAGGCTTTTGATTGCCGATGGTGCGTATAGCGTCTCTTCCGTTGGCTCCACACCGGCCAGCGCCGGTCCGCCACCGCCGTGTCAGCCGAGCTTCACCATTCGCCTCACGCCTTGTCGTGATGGTGAAGGAGCCACTGGTCGGGCGCGTGAAGACCCGGCTGGCCCGCGACGTGGGCGCCGTTCAGGCCGCAGCCTTCTACCGCAAAACATACGCCAGCATTCTGCGCCGCCTCAGCGGGCGCGGGCGTTGGCAGACCGAGATCGGCGTTACGCCGGATTATGCCGTCTCCAGCACCATTTGGCCCAAGGAGTACCAGCGCCACCCTCAAGGGGGCGGGGACTTGGGAGCCCGCATGCAGCGCGTTATGGACACGCTGCCGCCGGGGCCGGTCATCATCATCGGCACTGACGTTCCTGGCGTCACGCAACGGCACATTCAGGCGGCCTTCAAAGCACTTAGGTCGAGCGACGCCGTGTTCGGGCCCTCGCCTGACGGGGGCTATTGGCTGACGGGCCTGAGGCGCCGGCCGCGTATTCCGCAGGCGTTCAGGTCCGTGAAATGGTCGAGCCGGGACACGCTTGCCCACACACTGGCCAATCTGGGCGGTCTGAGGGTCGCCGAAACGACAACGCTGACGGACGTCGATGAAGCAAGTGACCTAGATCAGGCTGGCAAGGCGGTGGGGCGCATCATTTTGCCAGCAATTGAAGAGCCGCAGCCCCATTTGGGGAATGAAAAAGCGACACTGACGCGGTAATTTGTTATTGACAGTGCTATCATTGCACCGATTGTGCAACGTAGGGGGTTCGGAGCATGGTTCAAGCGTCGGCACAGTTTACGCCAGCCCAAGTGCTGCAAGCAGCACGAAGGGCCGAGGCAGAGGGCAAGATGGATTATGCCCTCCAGTTCTACCGGCATTTGGTTGAGCATCACGGTGCGACGATCGAGGCTCAGGAAGCCCGCGAAGGTCTCTTTCGCATTGCAGAGTGGCGCTGGGGCGAAGGGCGAGGCGGCAGCCGTGCCACATCGCGCGCAGCCCAAGCTCCCCAGCCATCGCCACCACCTCCAGCGCCTGTTCGCCAAGCGCCCCCGGCTGGCGCCGAACATGCTTATGCGGCCGTCGCTCGCAACGAACGCATGCCCGACGCTATCACGCGCGGTGCTTCGGGTCGCCGCGACGATCCCTGGACCGACGCTATTGCGGAACGCTATCGCGCAGCCAAATACATTGCACTCGTGATCACCGCGTTGGGCTGGGCGTGCACATTTGGCGGATTTGCCGCTGCATTGCTGGGTGGCGGCGGGCTTGTTGCGGAAGTCTCGACCCCAAGCACCTTCGGTCTTCCGCTTGGCGTCGCATACGGTGTGCCCGCGATCGGAGTGGGGCTAATCCTCATCGTCACTGGCCAGCTTGCCGTTGCTGTTTTCGAGAATACGAATGCGACGCTCGGCCTTGTCGCGATCGAGCGGGCACGGTCTGGTTACTAGTCGCTCTCATCAGGTGTCGCCGCGCCGTCCATACCTGCGAGCCGCGGCATGATTTGCACGAAATTGCAGGGACGATGCCGGCTGTCGAGCTGCCATTTCAAAATACCTTCCCAAGCATCCTCACACGCTCCCGGCGATCCGGGCACGCAGAAAATGTAGGTGCGGTTTGCTACGCCCCCGCAAGCTCGCGACTGGATCGTCGAGGTTGCGACCTGCTTGAACGAGATCATGTGAAAGAGGATCGAGAAGCCTTCGATTTCCTTTTGAAACAAAGGTTTCACGGCTTCCGGCGTCACGTCCCGCGCCGTAAAACCTGTGCCTCCAGTCGTAATCACCACGTCAACGCCGGGAGAAACAATCCAGGCTTCGACAGTGGAGCGGATTTCGGTGATGTCATCACTGACGATCTTGCGCTCGGCCAACGCATGGCCTGCCTTTTCGATCATGCTGACAAGCAGATCACCTGATGTGTCCGTCGCGGGATCACGCGTATCCGATACGGTTAGTATCGCGATACGCAGCGGCTGAAATGGAACCGACTTGTCGATCTTTACCATGGACCTCAATGCTCGCTTTTCAAGGCGGCCTTGACGGCAAGCATATCGCGCCAGGCCATGCCCTTTGCAGCAGGCGTACGCAAAAGGTAGGCGGGATGCAACGTGGCGATTGCACGGACGTGATGCTCTCCGATCTGCAACTGGCGCCACTTCCCGCGCAGACGCATTATGCCGTCGGTCACATCAAAGAGCTGTTTGGCAGCAGCGCCACCAAGGATCAGCAGAACTTCGGGCGCTACAAGTTCCACCTGTCGTTCCAGAAACGGTCGGCACGCGAGTGCTTCTTGAGGCGTGGGCGTGCGGTTTCCCGGCGGGCGCCAGTAGACGATGTTGGTAATGTTGGCATCTTTCTCAGAGATCCCAATCGCTGCGAGCATCTTGTCGAGCAGCATGCCCGCACGTCCGACGAACGGCTTGCCTTCAAGATCTTCCTCGCGCCCAGGCGCTTCCCCGATAACCATCAGCGGGGCGTGCTCGGCGCCACGATAGAAGCACAAGTTCTTCGCGGTTGCCTTCAATCCGCAGCCCTCAAAGCGGCCGAGCATGGCCTCCAGCTCTTGCAGATTGCGCGATTGGCGCACGCGTGCGTCCAGGTCGGTCGTGTTGGCTGGTGCCGGGGATCTGTTGAACTGGCGCACAGGCCTAGGTTGTGGAGCTTGCATCCCCGTGGCACCGCCGTGCGCGGAAGAGGCGCGCGCTTGAGGGGCAGATGCGGTGGAGGGCTGGGTCTCAACTGGGAACGCGAAGTCCGTACCGGGCGCGCAATCACCCCGGCCCAGCCAATCGGCGGGGGCCTCATCAAGCGCCATGTCAACGCCCATCGCCTGATACCAGTCGAGAATCCGGGCGGCGAGCGCGTGTGTATCGTCTTTTGCGGTCATCGCCATCACACTATAGCCTGCGGAAGCTTCGTCCACACGCGGGCGCAGGCAATGGACACCATTGACTAAAGCACTTGACGCTGTAGTCAGCCACGATCTAGTCGACGGTCAGGCAAAGAACGCAAGGAGTGGGGCAACCACGCGATGGCAGAAAATTCCGGTACCCTGCCGCCCAGAGAGGCGATGGATTTCGATGTCGTCATCGTTGGGGCAGGCCCAGCCGGTCTAGCCGCCGCCATTCGCCTGAAGCAACTCGCAGCCAGTGCCGAACATGACCTTTCTGTCGTCGTCCTTGAGAAGGGGTCGGAGGTCGGTGCGCACATCCTGTCTGGCGCTGTCATCGATCCCAAAGGGCTGAACCGCCTAATTCCTGATTGGAAGGAAAAGGGTGCGCCCATTGAGACGCCTGTGCGCGAGGACAAATTTCTCCTGCTCGGTCCCGCCGGAAAGTTGCGGCTACCCAACTTCGTGATGCCGCCGTTGATGAACAATCACGGCAACTACATCGTGAGCCTCGGCGAACTCTGCCGTTGGCTGGGCGAACAAGCCGTTGAGCTCGGCGTGGAGGTCTATCCGGGCTTTGCCGCCGCCGAAGTGCTCTACGATGAGAATGGGGCCGTCGTGGGCGTCGCGACGGGTGACATGGGCGTCGGCGCCGATGGAAAGCCGACCGACAATTTCGCTCGCGGCATGGAGCTACGCGGCAAGTACACCTTGATTGCCGAAGGCGCGCGGGGCTCGCTGTCCAAGCAACTGATCAAGAGATTCAGTTTGCAGCAAGACCGCGATCCGCAAAAGTACGGTATCGGTCTGAAAGAGCTCTGGCAGGTGGCACCAGATCAGCACAGGCCTGGCCTTGTGCAACACACGTTTGGCTGGCCACTCGACAATCGCACGGGCGGCGGATCATTCCTCTACCACTACGGCGACAACCTCGTTTCCGTCGGGTTCGTCGTCCACCTCAACTATTCAAACCCCTATCTTTCGCCATACAATGAATTCCAGCGCTTCAAGACGCACCCGGCCATCCGCGAGACTTTTGAGGGTGGCAAACGCATCGGCTATGGGGCACGCGCAATAACCGAAGGCGGTTGGCAATCGATTCCCGAACTCGTGTTTCCAGGCGGTGCGCTGCTGGGCTGTGCGGCGGGCTTCATGAACGTGCCGCGGATCAAGGGCAGCCACAATGCCATCCTGTCGGGGATCGATGCCGCGGAAGCTGCATTCGAGGCCATCCGTGCTGATCGTGCGCACGATCGCCTCGAGACTTACGAGACCGCTGTACGCGCTGGCGACATTGCCCGCGACCTTCGCCCCGTCCGCAACGTCAAACCGTTGTGGTCGCGTTTCGGCACCTACTTGGGCATCGTACTTGGGCTCGGGTTCACGTTGAGTCATCGCAAGCCCGACTACGCCACGTTGAGCAAGGCAAGGTCGTCCAAGCAGATTGACTACCCAAAGCCCGATGGGGTCCTCACCTTCGACCGGTTAACCAACGTGTCCTTCTCCGGGACAAACCATGAGGAGAATCAACCTGTTCATCTCAGGTTGACCGACCCACATATCCCCATCACCGTGAATCTGCCCGAATACGCCGAGCCCGCTCAGCGTTATTGCCCCGCTGCGGTCTATGAGGTCGTTACGGATTCGGGCGGCAAGCCCCGTTTTCAGATCAATGCGCAGAACTGCGTCCACTGTAAAACCTGCGATATTAAGGACCCCAGCCAGAACATCACCTGGGAGTGCCCCGAAGGGGGTGGCGGCCCCAACTATGCAGGGATGTAGGGCGTTTTGAAGCGGTATTGCGGCTTGCGGAAACGATGTAGCGTACCGATCTCCAAAGGCAGTTGCTTCGCAGTCGCCAAATGGCCGCGTTGTTTGATAATGTACCCGCTCTTCGGGAATCAGCCCGACACCTGATAAGGACGCGTCTAAATGGGGCCCCGCCTTCGCATTGGGTTTCTCACCTCGCTCGGGATCATCGGGCTGTCAGCCTTCGCAGGTTTTGGCGCGGCTTGGGCCGCCAACCAGAATTCTGACGAGCTCGACAAGCTGAATTCGCTCCTGGGGGGATATCTCGCCGCGAATGTTGCCAGGAGCACAAACGACGCTGATCGCGCCACGTTGTACTACCGCGGAGCGCTGGCGCTCGATCCGGACAACGAGGTTCTGCTCAATCAGTCGTTCGCCATGGAAGCCTCAGAGGCCAATTGGAAAAGAGCCGTCCCGTTGGCCAAGGACTTGGTGCGGACACCTGGCAAGCACCGGATGGCCCATCTCCTGTTGGGCTTGAACTATTTCAAAGCCGGCTCCTATTCGCGCGCCAACAAGGAGTTCCAGGCAGCCAGCGATGGTCCAATCGGCGACCTGACAAGTACACTCGCTCGTGCCTGGACCATGGTCGCGCGTGGCGATGCAAAGGGCGCAATCAAACTGCTCGACATTCCGGGGCAGGCCGAATGGGCACGTTTCTACCTGAACTATCACAAGGCGCTCATTGCCGACGTTGCCGGGCGGCGCACCGAAGCGCGCGCATCTTATGTGCGCACGTTTGGTCAGGACAATCGTACGCTTCGCACAGCCTTGGCATATGCGCGGCATGCCGCGCGCCGTGGCGATAAGAAGCTTGCGAAATCGATACTCGAGAGTCAGGTCACCCGATCGGATGGAGAGCCCCATCCACTTGCGGCCGCTCTTCTCGAAGAGATCGAAGCAGATAAAGACGTCGACTACCTCGTTAAGACGGCCGACGATGGCATGGCCGAGGTATTCTATGGGCTTGGCGAGGCGCTGACAGGTGAGGGTGGCTTGAGCATGGGCATCCTTTATCTTCAGTATGCGCTCTACATCGAGCCAAATCACGAGTTCACTCTGGCGGCTCTCGCCAATGCTTACGAGGCCTCACAGCGATTTGCCGATGCGATCGCAGCCTACGATCGCATTGGCAGCGATACGCCGCTTCGCTCCTCAATCGAGATCCGGAAGGCATTCAACCTCAACTCGCTCGAGAAGGCCGACGAAGCGAAGTTGCTGCTCGATAAGCTGGCCAAGGATTACCCTGAAGATCTGGCTCCGCTCGATGCAGCGGGAAATATCATGCGCGCGCGCAAGCGCTATGGTGAGGCGGTCGAGTATTACAGCCGTGCCCTCGAACTCGTTCCCAATCCAGACAAGCGCCATTGGAGTCTCTATTACTCTCGCGGCACCTGTTACGAGCGACTGAATGACTGGCCGCCGGCCGAGGCAGATTTGAAAAAAGCGCTGGAGCTCTATCCGGAGCAGCCGCTGGCGCTGAACTATTTGGGGTATAGCTGGATTGATCAGGGCCATAACCTTGAGGAGGGGATGGCGTTGATCGAGCGGGCGGTCGCACTCAAGCCTGATGACGGATACATCGTCGACAGTCTCGGGTGGGCCCACTTCAGGCTGGGTCAGTTTGACGATGCGGTTCGCTACCTGGAGCGCGCAGTTGAACTCAAGCCGCAAGATCCCGTTCTCAACGATCACTTGGGTGATGCGTTATGGCGAGTTGGGCGCGAGCGCGAAGCACGCTTCCAATGGGAGCAAGCGTTAACGCTTGAGCCCGAGCCGGAGGACCTCGATAAGATTAAGAAGAAGCTTGCTGAGGGGCTCCCATCGGGCGCCGGCGCCAAAATCCCGTCCGTGCCGATCAAAGCCGAGGGGGCTGACCCGAAGCCCGAAGCCCACAAAGAGACAAACCTCGCTCCCGCGCTAGAATAGCCGCCCCGTCCTGCGAAGCGTTGCGGAACGTCGCCTCAGCGCGCTGGGATCAATTGGGCGCGCCGATGTCGACACTCACAGAGACCGCTCCAGCCAAGGTCAATCTGACGCTTCGTGTCGTGGGCCGCCGCCAGGACGGCTATCACGCGATCGAAAGCCTCGTCGCCTTCTGTCCCGACCTCTGCGACGTTGTCCACCTTGTCCCCGGTGACGCATTGGGCGTGGAGGTGAGGGGGCCGTTTGCGGAAGAGATCACAGGTGAAAACCTCATCTCGAAGACGCTGTCCTGCCTGGCGAAGAGCGAGCCGCGGCTTGTCCTAGGCGCCGTCACGCTCGAAAAGAACCTGCCCGTTGCCGCGGGTATTGGTGGGGGCTCGGCCGATGCGGCCGCAGTCCTACGCGCCGTTCACCGTGCAAACCCGGATCTTCGTGACGCGATCGATTGGTCGGCGATCGCAGCATCGCTTGGCGCTGATGTGCCAGTCTGCATTGAGAGCCGCCCGGCCATGATGTGGGGCATTGGTGAGCAGATGGTCGGGCTGGCCGATTTTCCCCGGCTTCCGGTGGTGCTGGTTAATCCGAGGGCTGCTGTCCCTGCAGACAAGACAGCACAGGTCTTTTCACGCCACGCCGCGCGGCCCTTCGATGGCAGCGACCGCTCTCCCGATGCGCCAGGTCGCTTCGTCGCGATGGAAGAGCTTGTCGCTTACATGAAGCGTGTTGGGAACGATCTCCAAGAAGCGGCGACCCAAATTGTCCCTGAGATCGATACGGTGCGTACGGCGCTGAAGGTCGCGCCGGGCTGCGTCCACGCCGGGCTTTCGGGGGCGGGGCCGACGTGCTTTGGCGTTTTTGAAAGCGCTCAATACGCTGCGGCCGCTGCGGCTGCTTTGCGCAAAGGCCGGCCCAATTGGTGGATTGCAGCAGGTACGCTTGACGGCTGACTCCAACAGCGACCCATCAATTCGTGTGTTGCGAACGGTGATGAGACCGGCGAATGTAAGCGACCACCGCGATCAACACCTCGCTAAGCCGCTTGAGCTAGTCTGCGCGCACAAAAAGTCTGATCGGAAGGCAAGCCATGAAGCCCAACTACTTTGACATGACAGTCCACGATATCGACAAAGCGCGCACATTTTTCGGCGATGTGTTCGGCTGGCAGTTCAAGAAATATGAAGCCTCTTTTGAGTATTACACTATTGAGACGGGTGCAGCCGATGAGGCGGGAATTTGCGGTGGGATTGGTACCGTCAAACACGCTTCGATTTCCGAGGGCCGCCCGCTAACGCAAATTACAATTCCGGTTCAGGATATCGAGGCCTATGTCGAAAAGGTCCGGCAGAGTGGCGGTTACGTATTCGACGAGAAAACGCCCATTCCCGGAATTGGCTGGTATGCGATATGTGCGGAGCCTGGCGGACTAAAGTTCGGTCTGTTTCAAAAGGACCCCAGCGTCGAATAGCGCGCGTGGCGCCTGTTGCATCGCCCTAACCTGCCTCAGCACCTGTGAACGGCGCCCTACTCTGTTGCGCTTTCAAGTTCAAAACGCTGTGCCACACTAGGTTGGATAATGCGTGCGTGCAGCGTGAGTAGGATCAGCTGCGCATCGATACTCATCTCGTCCTCGAGTGCGGCTTCGATGCGCAACTCCACCTGCTCGGCCAAGCGCGCATCGTTCTCTTGCGCGAACGCAGTGGCCCCGAGCATGCAATATCCAATCATCTCGGCGGCTTCCCGGTAGGACTGGGGTGCGGGCTCATGGCCAATGGCATGGTCCTTCAGGAGACTGACAGCGGTGAGCTTGACCGCTTCGGTAACAAGGCGCGCGTGAACGCCCACCGATCGCAACGCCTCGTCGAGCCGGCGCAAATCCTGCGAGCGGCCAAAGATCCCGAGAAAGCCAATCGAAGATCGACGTTTGGTCATGCGCCAGTCTAACCAATGAGAGCGAGTTGAGGAGGCCTAGTGCGTCCGGTGGACGCAAAATCCGATCACCTGCTCCATCGCTGAGCGTTCCGAGCAATCAGGAAAGATTACAAGCGCATCGCGCGCGATGTCGCCATAAGACCGTGCCCGCTCAAGTGTCGCCTCAACGGCCTTGTGCTGCTTCATAAGGCCGACGGCGTGCTCAAGATCCCCATCCTCAATAATGCCCTCAACAATCGTCCGCCTCCAAAACGCGCGTTCTTTTTCCGAGCCGCGCCGGAACGACAAAATGAGCGGCAGGGTAATTTTACCTTCGCGGAAATCGTCTCCGATCGCCTTGCCGAGCCGTGCGCTGTCGCCCGAATAATCCAAGGCGTCGTCAACGAGCTGGAAGGCGAGCCCGAGGTTCTTGCCATAGGACTTGAGTGCAGTCTGTTCTTCAGCGGGACGCTCGGCAATGGCGGCTCCCACTTCTGCGGCAGCGGAGAAGAGCGCCGCCGTCTTCGCATTGATGATGGCGAGGTAGTCGTCCTCGGTCGTCGACGTGTTTTTGGCGGCGGCAAGCTGCATCACCTCGCCTTCGGCGATAACAGCGGCAGCGTTGGACATAATCCTCAGTACGGGAAGTGACCCCACGTCGACAAGCATGCGGAAGGCCTGACCGAGCAGAAAGTCACCGACTAAGACGCTGGCTTGATTGCCCCAGATCATGCGGGCCGTCTTCTTGCCCCTCCGCAGGCTGCTCTCATCGACAACGTCATCATGAAGAAGGGTCGCCGTGTGCATGAATTCTACCGCCGCCGCCACGCGAATGTGCCCGCTTTCTGGGTAGCCGCACAGCTTGGCCGCAGCGATCGTCAGCATTGGCCTGAGCCGTTTGCCTCCCGAGTCGATCAAGTGGTGCGCAAGCTCTGGAATGAGATCGACGTCTGAGATCGCCTTGTCGAGAATGATGTGGTTGATGCCACCCATGTCCTCGCTAACGAGGTCGAGGAGCGGTTTGAGGCTCTGTGAAGGATCGCGAGCTTCTTCGAATGGTATGACCAGACCCAAGTCGATTTCCTGACGCTTAAACGTTCATGGTGATATAGCGTTTGCGGATAGTGCGAACTCTAAGCAATGTCTACTCTCACCGCACGTCGACATTTGGCAAAATACCCATGCGTGACCTCGTTCGAACAAACGACCCCGTCCTTCTTAACTTTATGCAGGTCTTGCTTCGGGATGCCGGCATAGACGTTGTTGTCTTTGACGGCAACATGAGCACCGTGCAGGGGACTCTGGGTGCCGTTTTGCAGCGATTGGCCGTTTCCGAGGAGCGCCTGGAACAAGCGCGCCGTATCCTTGAGGAGGCCGGGTTCGACGAGTGGATCGTACGGTGATGTCCCCCTCTCAGGCAAGCCTGGATGACACCGGATTGAGCGACGACGCTTTTCTCGGCGGCGCGCTTAAAATTCTCCAGCCGAAATCCGGCTATCGCGCTGGCCTTGATGCCGTGATGCTCGCTGCTGCCGTGCCATCGGGCTGCCGCCACGTTCTTGACGTCGGCGCAGGCGTAGGGACAGCGGGCCTTTGCCTGGCGGTGCGCGATGAATCGGCCAATGTGACGTTGCTTGAACGCGAGCCCATGTTGGTGCGCATCGCCGACGAAAACATTGAGCGAAACGGCCTCGCCAAACGCGTTCGCGTTGTAACAGGAGACATTCGACAACCGTCCGATGAACTGGATGCCATTGGAATCCGCGCAGAAGCTTTCGACCACATCATCGCAAATCCCCCCTTCCATGACACGGGCAAAGGCACTACGGCGCGCGAACCGATGAAAGCTAGGGCGCACGAAATGCCGGAGGAGAGTTTGGAACGTTGGGCGCGATTCATGGCGCGTGCAGCTGGTCCGGGTGCCGGCACAACGGTGATTCATAAGGCGCAAGCGCTTGCGCCTTTGCTTGCCGTGCTGGACGGCCGCTTCGGTGCGCTCAAGGTGCTGCCTCTCCACTCATACGAAGCTGCGCCGGCTCATCGAATTATCGTGCAGGGGACGAAGGCCAGCCGTGCGCCATTGTCGCTCTTACCGGGCTTCGTGCTGCACGCCCCCGACGGTAGCTTCACGCCAAGGGCTGAGGCAATTTTGCGTTCAGGCGCGGCGTTGACAATTACGCTCTAGCCGACGCACTCCGCATGTCCTACATCACTTGCTGATTGCCATGGACTCGCGGCCGTCCGCCATTCCCCTTTAGAGCGATCGCATTGAGAGAGGTGAGAGCGCATGTGGTTCTTGAAGAGCCGTCCCGTCGTCCCCGTGCTGCGCTTCACCGGCCCTATCGGCATGGTCACGCCGCTGCGGCCGGGGCTCTCGATCTCCCAGTGTGCCGGCGCAATTGAAAAGGCCTTCCGGATGTCGAAGGTCCCCTCCGTCGCCATCATCGTCAATTCGCCTGGGGGCTCGCCGGTGCAGTCGAACCTCATCTTCCGGCGCGTGCGCCAACTCGCCGAGGAGAAGAAGAAGACCGTCTATGTCTTTTGCGAGGATGTCGCGGCATCGGGGGGGTACTTCCTGGCTTTGGGCGGTGACGAGATCTATGCGGACCCCGCTTCGATCGTCGGTTCGATCGGCGTGATCTTTGCGGGCTTCGGCTTCGACAAAGCGATTGAGAAGCTCGGCATATCGCGTCGCGTCTACACGGCCGGCGAA
>CAZUKP010000040.1:0-27547 GCA_964620915.1 uncultured Hyphomicrobium sp.
CGAGTTCTGAGCGGTAATTTTCGATCATCGCAACGATCGGGCCCTGATCAATTCCAAGATAGTCATTCCCAACCCAGCCAAACCCCGGAACGGACCTTCCTAGCTGTAGTGGCACATCGTAGCTGAAGCTGCGATTGAAGGCATCGAGGAAGCCGTACTTTGAATAGATATGGGCTCCATAGCGGTGCTTCAGTGCTCGGACCGTAGGCACGACGATTTCAGGTGCAAAGGCGACCGATGCAACGGTTGCCGTTGGAGCTAACGTCCCGTCGTCGAATTCATTCGGGCCCGCGGCACCGCGCGCCGAGTAGCTGCGGAAGGTACGTCGCTTGCCGCCAAACACCTCTTTAACGTCGGCGGGGCCATCCGACGCCGTAAGGCCCCAGACCTCCGGTCCATAGTCGGCCCAGCCTTGAGCATTGCTCACCGCGTAGTGCCTTTGTGCATAGGCGGCGCGGCGACTGTTCTCAAAATAATCGATGTCGCGCGCCTTCATGTAGGCATCTTGGATGCCGCGGAAGTCGATCCACGTGTGGCTATACTGATGGCCAAACATCGGGGCAAACGCCAAGCGCGGTAGTCCGAAGTCAGTGCTCCAGGAGTTGTGGTAGGTGCTCGTCCAAGCATCCCAGGCTTTGGCGTCGACGGGGTAGGTCTGTGAACCAAGGGCCAACACGTAGATGATCATGCCCTCGCAGTAACCCCGCCAATCGTCGCCGATAAAACCGCTTTCCGGTGTCCAGTCGAGAACGATCGCCGGTGCGCGCGGCTGCATCCAGTGCCAGTCAACCCGGCTATAGAGCCTGTCGGCGCGCAAGCGAATCTCGGCTTCGTCAGGATCGCTGCGATCAAAGTAGGACTGGCAGAAAAGCGCGCCAGCCAGGAACAACGCGGTGTCGACAGTCGACAATTCGCTTTGTTCGCCTCGCAAGCCCGTATCCAGATCCACGAAGTGATAGAAGAAGCCGCGGTGTCCGGCCACGCCGTCTGCCGCCTCACCCTGCGGCGCCTCTTCGAGGAAGCGCAGCGTTGTCAGTACGCGCGCGATTGCCTGCTTGCGGGAAATGAAACCGCGTTTGACCCCAATCGGATACGACGTCAGCGCGAACCCGACGGCTGAAATGCTCGCAAATGATTGTGAGGGATAGCGATCGCGCGCAAGACCGTTGTGCGGATTTGTGGTCTCCCAGAAGTAACGGAAAGTTCGCTCCTGGATATCTGCGAGCAGAGCATCGTGGTCGGTGGGTTCAATATTTGGAACCTTTGACGATGGTACTGGGTTTGCACGAGCGGGGAACGCCCGTGACGCTGCCAGACCCAGACCGCCGGTGAGCAGTGTGCGGCGGCTCATGGAAACCGGAGCCAAATTTCCATCGCAGGACTTTTCACGCTGTGGCATCGCCCATGCCTTTCCGCTCAACCTGAAGCCAAAGCCCGCACGCCCATTGCCACCCCAACAGGGGTGCGGTTTTCTCGGCCAATCTTATGGCCTGACTGCAACCTGAGTATTTCGCCGTGCTTCCTTCTCGTTGCGTATCTAAAACATAGTACGCGGCGCCGGCGCAGGTCTGCCCAATTTGCAGGCAGAGTCTTGGCAACATTTCATGCTTGGCATTCCGGTGTCGTGCCCTAGTCTTGGCAACCGTCATGATCACCATTCTCGAGCGCTGCAAGCACCTGCCGGAAATCCAGCTGGAGCCGGGATCGGTTCTCCTGATAGAGGGAGAAGCGACAAACAAGCTCTACATTTTGATTGAAGGCGAGATGCAGATCCTGCGTGGGGATGTCTAAGTTGCGACAGCCTCCGAACCCGGTGCGGTCTTCGGCGAGATGGCCATTCTGCTCGATAAGCCTCACACGGCAACCGTCAAGGCCGTAACGCCCAGCCGGCTCTATCTGATCGAGGACGCCGACGCCTTCATGGCCAAAGCTCCCGACCTGCTGTTTCATGTCGGCAAGGTGATGGCACATCGGCTGCAATTGGCGACGGGTTACCTCGCCGACATCAAGAGCCAGTTTGCCGAGCATGGCAGTCACCTCAGCATGGTTGATGAGGTACTCGAGACCCTACTGCATCAGCAGGATCCAGGCTTCGCCCCGGGCGGCTCTTCGCGCGATTCTGGCGGGTCCGGCTGCTAGGCCCAATCGGGCAGGGCGTGCAACCTGTCGACGGGGCGCACGAGTGGCTCGTCAAGTTTCGTCAATTCGCCGTAGGATGTCGACAGCCAGACCATTTGGCTTTCATCCGTGTTCCAAATGACGTGCGGTGGTGTGGGCGCAAGTTCGCGGCCGGCATTAAACACCCATGTGGAGCCGACAAGATCGACCCAAGAGCCGCCGGTACAGAAAGGCGACTCGTGCACGTGGCCGGAGAAGACGAAATCCGGCTTGTGTTGTTCGATCCAGCGGAGAAGGTCGTCATCGCCAAACGACCGCTCCCCCGACCAACTTGTGGGCGAGCTTGTCGGCGGGGCATGATAGACCCACGCCCACCTGTCTTTCCGCTTTTCGGCGTCGCGCGCCAATTGCTCGCCGACTTTGTCGCGCGAAATGGGGCCATCCCACCAAGGACAAATTGTAAAGAGCACACCATCGAGCTCGAAAGAGTCTCCGTCGGCAACAATGTTCATACGCCGGATCTTCTCGAACCACTTCGCCGTGCGCTCGCCGTCGGCATTGTGGGAGTCGAGATCGTGATTTCCTGAGCAGGTGATCAGCCGCGTTAACGTGCGCAATCGGTCAAGGTATTTCAGGACAACGACGGTCTGGGCCCGGCCGTCAACATACGAACCGATGTCGAGGTGATCACCCGCAATGATTACGGCGTCGAATTGGGGCGCGACCTCCACAAGCCAATCGTATTGCTTCAAGGAGTAGTGCAGGTCAGCCGTGATCAGGATTTTCATAAGCGCGACGCCGTGATCTGCCGAAGGCAGGGATTGAATGACGTAGCGAACGCAATTGCGGCGGCACGGTCAAGCCCTGAAGATGTGTTATCGTGCTCCCTCCTCTGAAACGGATCGATATCGATCAAGTGCACGTTCTTTGAGCAGCCGCGTTGCCCTCTGCCCTTGCGAGTGCTCATGCATTGAGCCTGTGCCGATTTCCCGCGAATGAGTCATGCGAGGCCAGCACCGAGAGGCGGCACACGTGTCGTTAAGAGCTCATATCTTATCGCTGCCAACAAGGCGCGGCACGACGATGGGTTCACCGGTGTGCGCACTAAAGAACGGTGAGAGTTTGTGATCACCGCGCAGCCGCCACATCACAAGCATGCTGCCGTAACGAAGAATCATGCGCACCAATTCCCACGTACCGCTCTCCGATGGGGCATCGGCGTTATTCACACGTGCGCGGACCGGGCCGAGGGATTCCTCAACCAATCTCTTATCGTTTAGTCGATCGACACAAGCATGAAGCACACCGATAAATGGAACTTGGCGTGTCGACAACGTGTTGGCGATCGGTGTGCTGCAACACGTTGCGTACCAGCGAAGCGCACCATTCGGCGTCATGCGCAAACAGGCGATGTGATCGATTCCCTCCGTGACCTCGATGTATCTAGGAGAGGTCTGAAATATATCGGTGCCGCCATACGCATCCAATATCTCGTCGGCACGTCCCAGATAGCGCGCATACGATTGGCAGCCGTCGCAGCCGCAGACCACGCGATTCACCCGACTGCTGGAAATCCCGCGGGCCACTCCTTTGACGGAGCCACACGAACACCCAATCGCGAGATCAGCGCCCATCAATCGTTCTCCAGAGATTGTTCATCGCCTGAACCGGCCCCGTGGTCTTGTCGGGCGTTTTGATGACATTTGTGATTCATATAATCGCGCGGCGAACGCGCGCCGTGATCCATTCGCTGACAATAACAGTGGCGAGGATCATCAGGATTATCACGGCCACTTGCGGCCAAGCCAGCACGTTGAGAGAGGCCTCCAAAGCAAGGCCGAGACCGCCTGCACCGACGAGACCGAGAACGGTCGACTCGCGGATATTGATGTCCCAACGGAAGACCGCAATGGTCGCGAACGCCGGTAGAATCTGCGGGACGATGCCGTAACTCATGACCTGCGCCGGGGCCGCCCCTGTGGCGCGCACCGCCTCGACTTGGGCCTCGTCGATCTCCTCGATCGCTTCATACAGCAGTTTGCCGACGAAGCCGACGGAGCGCAGTGAAATTGCGACGATCCCCGCCAGCACGCCCGGCCCGAGGACGGCTACCATCAGCAAGCCCCAGATCAGCGAGTTGATCGAGCGGGAAGCGACAATGATGAAGAGCGCAACGGGGCGCACAAGCATGACGCTCGGTGTAGTGTTGCGCGCGGCGAGAAAGGCGAGCGGGATGGCGATCACGATGGCGATGGCCGTGCCGAGCGTTGCAATGTTGATGGTGTCCCACAGCGGCAACCAGAGCTCGTTGGCATAGTCCCAGCGCGGCGGCAGCATGCGCCCGAAGATGTCGGCGGCCTGACGCGGCGCATCGGAGACGAAGGCCCAGATCGTGTCCGCCGTCATCACGCGCCAGCAGAAGACGGTCAACGCGATGAGGCAGAACCAGCCGAACCATCGCAACAGGCGCGCGTTCGCCGTCAAGGGTTGCCAGCCAATCGGTCGGCCATCGACTGTCCGTTGGATTGGCATGTCAGGCGAGCCTCTTGCGTATGAGGCCGGAGACGTACTCGCAGGCCATGACGATAGCGATAATAAGCAACAGGATGGCGGCCGCGCTGTCGAACTCATAGCGCGAGAGCGCGGTGTTGAGCGTTGCGCCGATGCCGCCCGCGCCGACGATACCAATGACGGAAGACTCGCGGAAGTTGATGTCGACCTTATAGGCGGTGAGCCCGACGAGGCGCGGAATGGTTTGGGACGCGATGGCAAAATCGATCACCTGCCCCGTGCCGGCGCCCGTCGCGCGAATGGCTTCGACCTGGGAGGGGTCGATCTCCTCGATGTCGTCGGCCAAGAGCTTTGCCAGGAACCCGATCGTGGATAGCGTGAGCGTTAGAAAACCTGCGAACGGCCCGAACCCGAACATGGCGACGAAGAAAATCGCTACGATGATTTCCTGCAGCGCGCGGGCGACCGCGATGACACCACGGCAAAACCCATAGAGCCACCAGGGCGCAAGATTGCCGGCAGCACCAAGCGCAAAGGGAATGGACAGCGCCACGCCTGCAACCGTTGCCGTGACCGTCATGGTCAGGCTTTCGATCATGCCTTGCTGGATGTCGCTCCAGCGGGTGGTGAAGTCAGGCGTCAGGAAGCCTGAAAACAATCGGCCGGCACGCGCGAGCCCCTCCGACACGCGCACCCAGTTCACGTCGATTGTTTCAACAGCGAGAACCAAATAGGTGGCGACACCGATGACGACCGCCCAGCGCACCCAGGGCGTCTCGATCAGCCGCGGGGGAGACCAATGCCGCGCAGTGGGTTCGTTCACGCTGCTCATTGGCTACTGGGCCGCAAGGATGGCATCTTCGGAGGCAGAAGGTGTCTGCGCCTCCTCCTCATCGTCCTGCGTCGTACTCTGCGTCCAATCCTCCTCACCATAGATCAACGTCAGAACGTCAGGCGTCAGCCCGGTCGCCGGACCGTCGTAGACGATTTCGCCAGCCCTCAGGCCTACGATGCGCGGCAGGAACATTTGAGCGAGCGCCACGTCGTGGATGTTGACCACCGCGGCTAGGCGGCGCTCGGTGCACAGTTCCGTCAATAGGCGCATGACTTGGCGCGAAGTCTTTGGGTCGAGGCTCGCGGTCGGCTCATCGACGAGCAGCAGCTCGGGTTCCTGCGCCAGCGCACGCGCAATACCAACGCGTTGGCGTTGGCCCCCCGACAATGCGTCCGCGCGCTTGTCGATCTGATCGCTAAGTCCGACGCGGTCCAGAAGTGCCAAGGCGCGCTCGATGTCCGCTTCAGGGAAGCGGCGGAACCAACTCGCCCAGAAGCCGACGTAGCCAAGCCGCCCGGAAAGCACATTCTCCATGACGCTTAACCGTTCGACCAGCGCATACTCCTGGAAGATCATGCCAATCCGCCGGCGTGCGGCCCTAAGCGCACTTCCGCTCAAGCCGGTGATCTCATTTTCCTCCAAGAAGACGCGACCGGACGTCGGCTCGATCAACCGGTTGACGCAGCGAATGAGCGTCGATTTTCCTGCACCAGACGGCCCGATCAAACCGATAATTTCACCGGCGGCCACGCCCAACGATACGCCGCGAAGCGCTGTGTCTCCGGTCCTATAGCGCTTGGTGAGTTGCTCAATGCGCAGCATTCGGGGCTCCGAGTGGCCTCACTTGCACTCGTAGCTGACACCCATCGCCTTGTCGATGTCGCGCACCACCGCCCAATGCTCTTTGTAGGTGATCGGGATGAACGTTGTCTGCGGCGGATCGGTTTTTTCGAACTCCTTCAAGAGTTCCGAGCCCTCCCAATCGAACGAGAAGAAGGCGTTGCGGATCTTGTCGGCAAGCTCCGGCTTCAAGTTAAAGACCAGGCCATAGCCGGAGGTTGGAAATGTCTGGGATTTGTAGAGCACTTTCAGCTGTTCGGGTTTGACGACCCCGCGCGAGATCATGCGCAGCTTCACCGAGTTGGCAACGGCGGCTCCCGGATAATCCTTGTTAGCAACGCCGAGAATGGAATTGTCGTGCTTTCCGGAGAAGACAGGCTCGTAGTCCTTGCCGGCCTCCATGCCGAACGTGTCGCGCAGAATGGCGGAGGGAGCCTTGTAGCCTGAATTCGACGTCTGCGAGGTGAAGGCCATCTTGCGGCCCTTGATGTCCTCGACCTTTTCGATGCCCGAGCCGGGGAACGTGATGATCTCCATCTCGTAGCCGTAGGCGCCGTCCTTGTCAGCCATCATGGCGAAGGGGACGAAACCGGCGCAGTTGACCGCCAGCGGGTTGGAGCCGGTGTTGAAGGCGGCCACGTGCAGTCGCCCGGCGCGCATGGCTTCGATCTGCGCGGCGTTCGATTGAACAGGGAAGAAGAGAACTTTCTTGCCCGTCTCCTTCTCCAGGTGCTTGAGGAAACCCTCCCAAGCTTTGGCGTAAACGGCAGGATCCTCAACCGGCGTGTATGCAAATATGAGGGTCGCGGGATCGATCTGCTGTGACGGGTCGGTCGGCGCATCGGCCACCAGGTCGCCATTGGCGTCCGTAAACCTCTGATCGAGCGCAGCAGCCGGTGCGGCGAAAAGGACTGCACAGATTGCCGTTCGGATGACAAATCTAAATGCTCTGCCTGCAACCCACATCGCGTCGTCTCCCCATCGGTCCGCTATGACGTAGCGCCGAAATATGACACCGGCCTATACCGGCCTTTCGAGGAAATCCACAAGCACCAACCACTTGGACAGCCGCCGTGACGTTGGGGCCATCTCAAACCTACTTGCCGAGATCCGCGCGCACAGCGTAAGACCGTCGCGCGCCGGGTGATCCGGCCGGGGGCATAAAAGGGGCATACGATGGCAATTGGCATCAAGAGGACGCGCCGGCGCGTTGCGGGCACCCTGGTTGCTGGGACCGCGCTTTTCCTCATTGCCGCGGGCGCGCTCGCCCAAAACCAAGACAAGTCCGCGCCTGCGACCGGTTTCGACTATTGGCAGCCCGACTGGATGGTACGCGAGCTGTGGGGACCGGGACGCATGCCCGAAGGCATGAAGGTGCGCCTACTGCGCCACACAACCTTTATGAAATATGGTGTTCCAAAAGAGTATGAGGGCGCCAACTCGACCATCACACAAAGTCCCGAGACAATCGCGGCGGGACGCGAGATTTTCGCGCAGAACTGCGCTGGCTGCCACGGCAGCAATGGGCTCGGAAATGGTGAGGGTGCCAACGCGCTTTCACCCTCGCCAGCCCTACTCGCCTATATGATCCGGCGACCGATCGCGGTTGACGAGTATCTCTTGTGGTCGATCTCCGAAGGCGGGCTACAATTCGACACCCAGATGCCCGCCTTCAAGGACAAGCTCTCGCGCGATGACATTTGGCGTGTCGTCGCCTTCATGCGAGCGGGATTTCCTGCAGAAGGCGACGAAACGACGGCGCCGAAGCCTTAAGACGAGTTATGCGCGTCAGGACTTACGCAGGGACATGATGTAGGCGGCGAGATTGGCGATCTCCTCGCGCGTCAATTGGATCTGCGGCATTGCGGGATGGGGCACGACGATGCGACCGGCGACGCGGACCTCCGTTTGGTCCGGCATATTCGCGATCTCGGTGAAGCTGGGAACGTCAGACGGCATGCTCGCATTCACAGGCTCTTTTCCGACGATATGACATGAGGTGCACAATTTCTCGGCCACCTCTTGACCTGCCTTGGGACTGACAAGCTGCGCCTGCGATGTGCCCATCGATAGAGCGAGGCCCATGCCAGTCATTGCACCGAAAAGAATCGCGCCGCGCGTTGCACCTGCTCGTTTCATCACGTTCATGTCACCCCATTTTCTTCATTGCACTGTAGCTTAGGTTGCACGATCATCTGCTTTACCAAAAGCATTGGAATCCGCGCATCACGTTTCGAATCTGCCCGATACTGAACTTCCCGTTAGATGGTAGGGAGACAGCATAGCCATGACAACTGCAAGCCTTTGCATTGCGTCCGTTTTTTTCCGGACGATCAGAATGGCAACCGCCGCAACAGCACTACTGCTCCTGGGGGTAGCGGGGACGCCTGCATGGTCTCAGGACAATGCATCGGCGCAGACGCTTCGTGGCAAAGTCGAAAGCAATGGCAAAGGCCTACCGTCGTTTGACATCACCTTCTACGTCAGTATCGCAGGTGGCGGAACAGACGGCGATGTCGTCGGATCCGCGAAAACGAATGACACGGGCGAATTTGAGCTGACGTATCAACTGCCGCCCGCTCAGCCTTCTGACAAGAAACCCATACTATTTGTCATCGC
Source organism: uncultured Hyphomicrobium sp. (assembly GCA_964620915.1). Taxonomy (GTDB): domain Bacteria; phylum Pseudomonadota; class Alphaproteobacteria; order Rhizobiales; family Hyphomicrobiaceae; genus Hyphomicrobium_A. The sequence continues at coordinate 8,924 of CAZUKP010000040.1, forward strand.
CGAAAATGGGCCGGCAATGCTTGTAACCGTGTTCGGCACGGACCCGGAACTGCTGAGCGATGTCGTTGTCAACGAGCGCACTACCGTCGCAACCGGAGTTGCATTCGCCCGATTCATCGATGGACGGAAAATCGGCGGAAATACTTACGGCATGATCAATGCCGTTAAAATGGCCGCCAATATGGCCGACCCAATGACAGGCGCCGTCGGCGAGGTGCTCGCCAAGAAGCCGAATGGATCGCTGACGTCGACCTATCCGAAGTTCAACTCCATGGCGAATGTCATCGCGGGCTGCGTTGCCTCACCAGAGAGCTGCTCAAAACTGTTCAAGGCCACCACACCGCCTGGCGGCTCTGCGCCCGGCACGGTGCTGCAAGCCTTGGCCAACATGACGAAGTATCCCTCGCACAATCTGGACGATATTTTCGCTCTGTCCCTCGCAGCAAAGGCTTACGAGCCGGTGCTCGCGTCTCGCGACAAGCCCGATTCCTGGTTGCTCTTCCTCAAGTTCACGGGTGGCTTCTACGCCGATCAGGACGCGGGCAACCTGATGAACGGCCCTGGCAGCATCGCCATTGACGAAAAGGGCTACGCCTGGGTCAACGACAACTACGTGCCCCAACCTGTCGGCGTCGATGCCTGCTCCGGCCTGCGCGTCATGAAGTTCTACCCTTGGGGTGAAACCTTTCCTGGATCGCCATACTTCGGCGGCGGTCTGAGCGGAGCTGGTTTCGGCATTGCGCTCGATACCCGCGGCGATGTGTGGGTGAGCAACTACGGATTTGAAGCTCCAGATTGCGCAGACGGTAAAGTTCCTGCTGATCCGGCAAAGAAGGTTCCGGCAACGCACAACAGCGTTTCCGTGTTCTCCCCGGATGGGAAACCGAAGTCACCCGCCGAAGGTTACACAAGCGGCAAAATTTGGTGGCCGCAGGGCACCGCCGGCGACCCACAAGGCAACATGTGGATCGGCAATTGCGGGAACGACTCGGTCACCTTCATCCCGAACGGCGATCCTGCGAAAGCTGTCAATTTTCCGCTTCCGGGAGCCGTTGCCGCCCCGCCAGACGGCTAGGTTATGCCGCCCGCCAGCCCGAACGTGAAACCATTCGGACTTGCTGTTGACCCGAAAGGGCGAGCCTGGATCGCTGGCAACAAAGCGCACAAGGTCTATGTCGTCTCTCCAGATGGCACCGTCGAGACACCCGATACGAAGAACTTGCTCTCCAATCCGATGGGCATCGCAGGCGACAGCGAGGGCAACATGTGGGTTTCAAGTTCTGCGATCGTCGACGTACCTTGCGTTGACAAGATAAATCTGCGGTTGTTCGGCGGCACGCCGTCCGTCGTGCTTTTTCCGGCCGATGGATCGCCACCACAACAGTTCACCGGAGGGGGCATCACCGTTCCCTGGGGCAACGCGGTTGACGGCAATGGCACCGTTTGGGTCTTCAATTTTGGCCTAACGGTCGGAGGGCTTGTCAAACGGGCGATCACGTCGGGGTTCAGTTTTCCGAACACGGGCGTGGCGCGTCTTTGCGGTGTGGATACCGCGAAATGTCCTGAGGGCAGCAACACCGTCGGCGCGGCGATTTCGCCGGATACCGGCTACACAAGCGATGCGCTAGAACGGCTTACCGGCGGAACGATCGACCAGTCCGGCAATCTCTGGCTCATGAACAACTGGCGGATATTCGGGCCGCTAGAACTAGCCAATCCGGGTGCAAACTCGATTGTCATCGTTCCCGGTGCCGCGGCACCGCTCAAGACGCCGGTAATTGGGCCGCCGCAATCCATCGACTAGACATCGCGTTGCACAATCGCGGGCGCTGCTCTTGCAGCGCAGCAACTGAAGAGGGCGAACTACGCCTTCTTCGCCCACTTACCAGCCGCGCTTTGCTGCCAATACGTGACCGGGCAGCCGGATGCCTTCGCGGCAGTCCACTGCATGCGCGCCTTGGCGACTGCGTCCTCGTCGTTGCCATCGAAGAGATAGACGAGACGCACAAAGCCCGAAAATTCCTCGCATTCCGCGCCATCGACAAGGAAGCGAACACCGGCGCCGTTCGGCGTATCGTCGTCCGTCGTCAAATAGACCGGCTGATCAGCGGCATGTCCGTCTTTGGCTGAACCGTGGGCAAGAAAGCTATCTTCCTTGTAGGTCCACAACGCCAGGTCGATGGCTGAAAGCCGTTGGTGCGAACCGGCCTGCACAACAGCGCGCCAGCCGCGCTCCAGTGTCTTTTCGACGAGCGCCGGTAACACCTGCTCAAGCGGCTGATGCTCAAGGTGATAAAACAGAACTTCCGTTTGCGGTTCGTTTGAAATGGTTCAGTCTCCTGCGAGCGGTTCGAGCCCTGCAGTTATAGTCATGCAACACAAGCGTAGACCCTGATCAACGAGTCTCAAAAAGCACTTGCATCCCTAAGCAGGTGAAACTAACTGTGGGGGTCCGGAGCGGCACCAGTAGTGTTGCTGTCATCCGTGCGGACGGTGAGAGTGAGGCAGCATCTTCGGGTTCGCTGCCCCTCCCGTCCGCTGTTACTCCCCAAACACTATCTGAATAGATCTGCGTCGCATTTGTCCATGCGCATGGCCGCGCACGCGCGCGTTCTTCAACTGCATATGAGCTTAACGACGGCCCTTTCGCTTGTCGTACGGATTCTCGCCTTTGCGGAGATTGAAGCGGATGGGCACGCCCGGCAGATCAAAAGCCGTGCGCAGACTGTTGGTGAGATAGCGCACGTAGGACTTCGGCAACCCGTCGGGTCGCGAGCAGAAGGCGACAAACGTTGGCGGCCGCGCCGACGGCTGCGTCATGTACCTGAGCTTGATGCGCCGTCCTCGCGAAGCAGGCGGCGCATGCCGGCCCAGGGCCTCCTCCAGCCAGCGATTGAGATCCGCTGTTGGAACCCGCCGGTTCCAGTTGGCGTACGCCTCAAGGACTGACTTGGTCAGGCGATCGAGGCCGCGGCCGCTGAGGGCCGAAATCGGAACAATGGCAACGCCCGGCACCTGTGCCAGACTATCCGCAGCTATTTCGCGCAGCTCTTTGAGCGTCTTTTGCTTGTCCTCAACCAGGTCCCACTTGTTGATGGCAATGACGAGCGCGCGCCCCTCCTGGGTCACCAAATCCCCGATAGTGAGATCCTGGTGCTCGAAGGGATGTTCGGCATCGATAAGCAGGACAACGACCTCAGCGAAACGAATGGCTCGGATCGTGTCACTCGCACCCAGCTTCTCGGCAAGCTCCGTCACCTTTGCTTTACGCCTGAGACCTGCCGTGTCGAAAAGGCGAACGCGCTGACTGGACCATTTCAGATCACTGGCGACAGCGTCACGCGTCAAGCCAGGCTCTGGCCCCGTGATCATGCGCTCCTCGCCGAGAAAAGCGTTGACCAAAGTCGATTTGCCAACGTTGGGTCGCCCAGCAATGGCCACGCGCAACGGGCGATCGATGGCACGCTCCACCTCTGGCGCGGCGCCCGCCCCGCTCTCGCCGGAAACCGTGCGATCTCCAAGCCCTAGGGCAGAGAGCATGTCGGAGACGAGCTCGCCCAGACCTTCGCCATGCTCAGCGGAGATCGCCACCGGCTGTCCGAACCCGAGTTCGAATGCAGCGTAGAAACCCTCTTCACCACTTCGCCCCTCGCTCTTGTTCGCGACGACGATGACAGGCCGGCCGGACGCGCGCACGAGACGCGCAAAAGTCTGATCGGCCGGCGTCACACCTTCACGCGCGTCAATCAAAAACAGAACGAGGTCGCTCGATTGGAGTGCTGCCTCCGTTTGCTGGCGCATGCGCTCAGCAATCGAACCGCGCTTGGCCTCTTCGAGCCCCGCGGTGTCAACAAGTTTCACCTTGTGGTCAAAGAGGTGAGCCTCGCCCTCGCGGCGGTCGCGCGTCAGCCCCGGCATGTCGGAGACAAGCGCGGAACGTTTGCCCGTCAGGCGATTGAATAGCGTCGACTTGCCGACGTTCGGGCGGCCGATGATGGCAACAGTTGGAGCTTGGGACATTGAACCGACCTTTGGACTGAGGCTCGTCCTGCCTCAGACCGGTACTGAGAGGAAGGCTTGTCCCACATATATCGACAGATAGGAGTTAATTCAGCGCGATCAGCTTCGCGTCATCGGTCAAGACGTACATCCGACCATCCGCCACGACGGGCGCGATGTAGACGGGATCTCCCAGATCCTGCTGCTTTGTCACCCGTCCCGTAGCAGCATCGGCGCCGACGAGCGCCCCCGTCGTCGAGGTGAGCCACAGCGTTCCACCTGCCAACGTCGGCCCAGACCAAGTCCCGTTACCGGGAAGCTTCACCGTCCACTGCACCTTCCCGGTGGTCCGGGAAATGGCGAGGAGCTGCCCCCCCGTATCCACAACGAAAACCGAGCTGCCAGCCACCCACGGCGCCTGGGTTCCCGGCAGGTTGATCGACCACACACGTTCGCCGCTCGTTGTTTGCGTGGCTATCATTCGGCCGGCATGGCCGACAGCATAGACTGTGCCTTGATCTATAACTGGCCGAGCAGCATCGCTCATCGCGGCAATCTGGGAAGTCGTGCGCGTGCGCGACAGGCTCTCCGTCCAGACCAGTGTGCCGTCAGTGACCTTCAACGCGACGAGATCACCAGATGGGTAGGGAACGACGGCGATCTCTCCCTCGACAGCCGGACTTGCGTTGGTGAGCAGACTGGCCTGTTGCGGCAGACCGCGCGCGGACCAAAGCTCGGCGCCATCAAAACCAGACAGGCAGTAGACACGGCCATCGAGCGTCACTACGAAAACGCGGTCACCGGCCGCCGTCGGTGACGAGCGAATGGGAACTGCGAGATCCTTCTCCCAGATCTTTTTGCCGGTTTGGGGATCGAGCGCGACCACATTACCGAAACCGGTCGCCGCATAAAGGCGTCCTGAGTCCGCTGCCAGACCGCCGCCATGGCCGCCGCCATCATTCGTACCCGTCAGCGACATCGTCATAAAGCCGGGGGTGGCATTCTCTTTCTCGGGCTTCAAAGGCATGCGCCATTTTGCGCTGCCACCAGAGGTGGAAAACGCACTCAGGTTGGCCTTGGAATCGAGTGTGTAGACATTCCCGGCATATACGATGGGACTTGCAATGACGCGCCCAGCGCTGCTGGACCCAGAGCCTGCGTCAGCACTCCACACCTGCTGCGCATTACCCTGAAACGCGAGATGTCCGGGTGCGTTGTTTGGCAGGCCGCCGGGCTGTGCCCAGTCGGCGTTGACCTGCTGGGGCGGAAGCGCGATCGGAGTGCTTGCGTCGGCAAGTTCGCCCGGCCCCGACTTACCCGTCTGCATGACGGGGATACGTTTGCCCGGAAGCGGTATCTGCTCTTCGGCAAACGGGTTGAGCTTATCCAGACTATTCAAGCTGGGCAAACCATCGGCGCAGCCGGAGAGAAGCAACGCAACAGCGAAACTGCCACCAAGCTGCAAACGCTTGCAACCAGTCACGCCGCTCATCCGCGTCCTCCTCACTCCTTTTTCGTGTCCGTCGATGCGTCACCTTCTTGAGTGGTGTTTACTGCAGACGACGATGCCGGTGCAGCTGACGGCTCACTGGCTGCCGTCTTCGCTAAATCGGCGGCCGCAATCTCAGCCAAAACAATCTGGGCCCGTTCAACAATGCTCGGCGGCGCCTTATCGTCTGCAAGCAACGGCTGAAGTGCACTACGTGCTTCATCTGGTTTACCCGCTTTCAGCGCGGCCAACCCCAACAGCTCTCGCGCGCTGTAGCGCCAGGGGCTGTCATCGCCTGCTAAAGCGTTGAGCCGATTCTGCATTTCCGTCCAGTCGGCCTCACCCAATCTCAACGACGCAGCTTGAAGCGCCGCAAAATCACGCAAAAGCGAATCAGCACCGTCGTCGCTGGAGAGAGCCTCATACGACTTCAGGGCCTCGTCCTTTTTGCCTTCTTTGAGCAAAATTCCGGCAAGCTGAAGTCGCGCCAGCGCCTGGTAACCGTTTGGCGCCTCATCGGCCAGTTTCTCGAACTCCTTGGTCGCACTGCCCACTTTACCGTCGGCAGCCAGACCTAGAGCGTCCTCATATTGCGCACCTGCTTCCTCCGCTATGGAGATGCGGCGCGCCTCGAGAAATTTGTAGCCGGCCACGCCAAGAACGATGAATGCTGCCGCAGCGATGATGTAGGTACCGTACTGCTTCCACAGCTTCTCCAGGCGCTCGCGCCGTAGCTCTTCTTCGACTTCGCGGAGCAACCCGTCGTCGTTGTTAGCCATCCTCGAATAAGCCCCTAACTTTCTTTTGTTTTTTCCGCAGAAGCCTACTCATGGGCCCCTGAAACCCCGCATAGATAGGCCAGAGCCCCGCATACGCAAGCGGATTGATTGCGGGTCGCCGCTCTAAGGGCGCCTGCCGATCTCTCCTTAAGCCTTGCTCGTCGGCGTTTTGGGCTTTTTCGTGGCCCCGAGGTCCATTGCGCTGAGACGCTCAGAGGTGGGTCCGGAGCCGCCGATCATACTGTAGGTATGCTCCGTAGACGGGAATGTGCCGCCGCGCACCGCTTCGGCATAGTCGCGGATAGCGTCATTGATGGCCTCGCCCACCTGTCCGAATTTCTTGACGAACCGTGGAACGCGCGGGCTCAAGCCGAGCATATCCTCCAGCACAAGCACCTGCCCGTCGCAGGCCGACGACGCGCCGATCCCAATCGTTGGCACGTCGATCGCGGCCGTGATGCGGGCAGCAAGTGGCTGCGTCATGGCTTCGAGGACAACTGCGAAGGCCCCCGCCTCGGAGACGAGCTTTGCGTCTTGCTCAATGGCCGCCCACTGCTCTGGCTTGCGTCCCTGTGTCTTGTAGCCACCAATGACGTTGACCGATTGCGGCGTCAGACCGATGTGCGCCATGACGGGAATGCCGCGCTCAACGAGATAGTTGACGGTTTCAGCCATACGCCGGCCGCCTTCAAGCTTCACCGCGCCGCAATCGGTCTCCTTCATCACGCGCGCACAGTTGCGGAACGCGACCGACGGACTTTCCTCGTACGAACCGAATGGCATGTCGACGACGACAAGTGCGCGCTTTGCCCCGCGCACAACGGCGCGCCCATGCATGATCATGAGATCGAGCGGCACCGGCACCGTCGTCTCGTAGCCGTGCATGACCATCCCAAGGCTGTCACCGACGAGCAGAAAGTCACAGTACTTGTCGGCGATGGCCGCCGTATGGGCGTGGTAAGCCGTGAGCGCGACGATCGGGCCGCGCCCTTTCATGGCTGCGATGTCAGGCGCCATCAGGCGCTTTCGGGCATTATGCAGGGACATGGTCTAACCATACACTTTTTGCGGTGCGGTGTCTGGGTGCAGAATAGTTTTCAAGCCCTTGAATCACCAGCTTTTCTCTGCTTATCCCGCGAAAATGCCGCAATGGACGAGCCTGAAAGGTTCAAATGGGAGCCGAGGCGAACCTCGGCAAGCGTCCTAACCACAAGACAGAATTTAGGCCAGCGGCGAGACCCCGATCAGCAGTTCGTGGCCCCACAAGAGGAAAATGAGATAGAGCGCAACGCCAACCACGAGAACGATCGCATCGTTGATCGGCGCGCCGCGCTTACCGCCAATCGGGCCCAGCGCACCTCGCTTCTTCACCGAAATGCGGTCATAGACGGCGTAGGCGAGAAAACTGCCGAACAGGATGAGCGAGCCGAGGTCGCCATTGGCGAGCAAATGGGCCAGAGCCCAGAGCTTGATCGCAACCAACATGGGATGCTTGAGGACGTCATGAATGCGCGACGGCACGTACGCCGCAACAAGCGCAATTATCGCGGGCAGCATCAAGACAAGCGCGAGATGGCGGGTCCAGAGCGGCGGGTACCAAAGCTGCGGGTTCTTGCCGGGATGCAGCTGCAGCTTGGCAAAGCCCAGCACGATGAGCACCAGACCGATCAAGGACAGAATAGAAAAGATGGCCTTGAACCCGGTCTCGCCGAACCGCGCGACAAGACCGTTGCGCAGTTCCACATTGGTCGGCACGAGGTGAATTGCAAAGAAAACCACCAAACCAATCACCAACAGCATCATGGCAACACCTCCAAACCCCAAATTCACGATCGTGGCCCAACTTTGCCACGCTACAGCCATCACTTTAGGATCTTTTAGAGTCCGGGTGCCGTCACCGCCAACAAGTTTGGGTCCTGGATGACAATGCCACGCGGTCACGCACCCCATTGAGGTGCGTAGTGCGTAGTCCATTTGCCCATCCTCGTGACGCGTCTGTAGCGTCGATTCCCGCCTCGTGTGCCGGGCCTGCCACAGGCCCGGTCCTGCCTCGAGACCGGTCCTTCACAAGTCAGAAATCAAGTTTGTTCCCGCGCGTGTCGCTGACCTCGGCGTCGCCTGAGCCTTTTGTGCTTAGCGTTTCCGAGCCGTTAACAGCATCGAAATGGATTGCCGCGACAATGGACTCGAAAGCAAGGACCAAACGCGCCGAACCCACCGCGGACGAGGCGCAGCTAGCTGACGAGATTGCACGCGCCATGCACGATCGCCCCCTGATGAGCCGCTTACAGCGGGTCGGCCACGCCTATCCGGCGGAGCCGAACTCCAACGTCTATCCACTGCGCGGCCCGATGAACCCGGGTCTTGCCGCCCAACCGCCCCCTATTCCCGCGTACGCCTACGAGCCCAACCGCTTTGAGGCCGCAGAGCGCGCGGCACTCGATACCAATGAAACCGCTGCCGTCTTCGGCTTCCACGCCGACAACGACGACGTGGTCGTTGTGCCACCGCCGTCGGCTGAATGGCTGGAAAAGGCGCGCCGCGACCGCTCAATTGCACGTCTGCGCGATGTGCTTGCATGGGTCGCCACCGTGGCGATCGGCGGGGCCATCATCTCGGCGACAATGCTGATCATGAACGCATGAACACGCAACATGTCGGTTCGCCCCTGCTCACCCAATCAGGGTAAGTAACCTTTATCCAAATTCATGCTCTGGCGCTCGCGTTGGCTGTCATTTGCGTCGCGCACCTCGACAGTCCAGGCGACATGCGTGCCCGCGTCGCGAGACGTGCGTGATCGCAACGAGATGGCGAGCGTCTCACCAGGACGCGCCTTGATCGGCGACATGAGCGGGAAGTAGAGTTGTTCCCAATGTGTGCGCGGGGCATCAGGCGCCGTCGACAAATGGACAGTGGGCGTGAGCTCCGCCGTCCACCAGGTGGCAAACCCATAGATCGTTTTTGCGCTTAACAGACGCCAGCTTGCCTCACCCTTGCGATTGGAGCTGTTGCGCTTGGTGAAATCAACGCCATCCCACGCCTTGGCATTGCGCCCCTTGTTCAAGAGATCCTCGATTTGAAGAGTGCGCACGTAGATGTTGTTGAGGCTCATGCGCTTGGCCGACCGCAAATCGAGATCGAAACCGACATCGTCCCAGACGCACAGCTCGCGATGGATGCGATCAGTGATGACAGGCGCAACGAATTGCTCGATCCGGCGCGGAATTATCGTTCCGCCGCGTTTGAGGAAGCGGCGGCGGGCATCATTCAGCGTCTCGATGATGTCTTCTTCAAACGGGTAGTTGCCCAGCGTCTCGGAGATGATGAGATCGGCCTTGGGAGGGTCCTGCATCTCGGTGGAGTGACACGGCATGAGATGGCAGTTGCGCGCGCGATTGGCCTTCAGGATCTTTTCGGCCACCTCGGCGACTTCTGCGGCCTCGTAAAGGTACACCTCGCGCGCACCAAGCTTCATTGCCATGAGCGCGAGAAGGCCGGTACCGGCCCCGATGTCGGCAACCACTGTCTTGCCAGGCTCGATCACGGCTTCAAGCGCGCTGGCAAACGCTTCATTGCGCACGCGGTCAGCAATCAAGGTGCGATGGTATTCGATGCGCATCGTTCAAAGCTTCAGATAGGGTGCACGGATTTGGTAGAGCACCAGTCCGGTCGCGACCGCCAAATTAAGAGAATCGAGATGACCGGCCATCGGGATTCTGACGAGCCGCGAACACGCCCCAGTGATCTCGCCTGAAAGACCTGGCCCTTCGCTGCCCATCACGAGAAGCGTGGGGCCGGCATAGGTAACCTCACGGAAATCGTCGGCCCCATCAAGGTGGGTGCCAATGACCTCACCAGTCCAGCCGCCGCGCCAAGCCAGGAACGCGTCACGCGTCATCCGCACGAGAGGTACAGCGAAGATCGAGCCCATGGTTGCACGCACGCACTCGCGCGCATACGGATCGCAACTGTTTCCGATGAGAATGACGCCGGCCGCCCCCACCGCATCAACAGTCCGTATGATGGTACCCAGGTTTCCGGGGTCGCGCACCTCTTCCAAAGCAAGCCAAGTGTCGGCGGATGCCACGCTTTCAACGGCCGGTGCCTCCGCCCAGCGTTGGCGAAACACGCCAAGCATGCTTTGCGGGTTGTCTTTGGAGGCAATCTTTCCGAGCACCGCCTCTGACACTTCAAGACATTCGACACCAGCATCGAGCGCCCAAGTGGCTAGCCCGCGAGCAACACCGCTTTGAGCCGTGCCTGCTTGAAAGACGAGCGTCTCAGGTACGAACCCCTGATCACGTGCTGTCACGAGAATCGAAGTTCCCTCGGCAACGAACTGCTTCGTTTGCTTGCGCACCTTACGCATCTCAAGCGCACGGATCGCTTTGATGCGCTCGTTCTGGAGGCTGGTAATCGGCTTGGGGGCCGAAGGAGCACTAGGCGCGCGCGTCATCGCTGGACACCCATCGTGTGAAAAGCGATGTGGGAACGGCACGCGTGCCGTCAATCTCGCGAATGGCGAGTTCGCCGGAGTCAAAATTGCCTCGGCGCCCTTTGAGCGTCTCGCGCGTCAGTTGATCGAAGGCCAACGCCGAAGCGCGGATCGCATAGACGGTCAGCACAAGCGCTGCACGCCCCGCCGACAGTAGGGCGGCGCAATCACGCATGAGCGGGGCAAGGTGCGTGAAGAGATCCCAGACCTCGCCATCGGGCCCGCGCCCAAACTTTGGCGGATCGATGAGAATGATATCGTAGGACTTCTTGCGGCGCACTTCGCGGGCCACAAATTTTTGTGCGTCATCCAAGATCCAGCGGATCGGCGCGGCGCCGAGCTCAGATGCGGCTTGGTTTTCCTTTGCCCAAGATATCGCCTTCTTGGATGCGTCCACGTGCGTAACGTGAGCGCCCGCCGCAGCTGCGAGCAGAGACGCCGCGCCAGTATAGGCGAAGAGGTTAAGAACGCGAGGTGCTTCACTTTCGGAGTCTGCAAGTCGCGCAAGCATCCACTCCCAATGGGGAAACTGCTCGGGGAATAGCCCCATGTGCCGGAAGCTCGACAAGCGGCAAAGCATCGTCACGTCGCGCACGGAGACGGGCCAACTTTCGGGAACGCGCTTGTCGATGCGCCAGCGGCCTTTGTCCTCATCATCACCGCCCGCGAAGACGGCGTGTGCCTCCGCCCAGTCGGATTTGCTCAGGTGGGGCGACCACAACGCCTGCGGCTCTGGCCGGTCGACGATGACCTTGCCGAAGCGCTCGAGCTTGCGCCCGTTGCCGCTGTCGAGAAGCGCATAGTCGGCAAAGCCCGCCGTTTCGATCAGCTGCAGCGGCGTGCGGGTGCTTGCCGGCGCCTCCGCTTCTATGGACTCTCGATGTGTTGAGTTCCGCCCCATGCCGGGTCGTTTCGCTACTTGGATGCCATTTCGGACCGGGAGGGTCTGACACCGATGATCGGACCTGGCAAGACACTCGTCGCACAGACAACCGGGGCCATAAGAGTGCCCGTTCGGCCACGGCTGCGACGTTACCATTCGCTCCCGCGCTGTGATCGCCCATTCCACCATTGCATTAACGTTCTGGCAGGCTCTAATGCTGACTACTGGCACAACCGTGACTCTGGGGGGACTCACCGTGCTGAAAACCGGTCTCATCACCGCTGTCGCAGCGCTCTTGTGTTTTGGCCAAGCCGCCATGGCGGTCAGCGCAAAAAAGCAGCGCGCGCAGTACGAATGGGCCTGCGAAGGAGGCAGCGGCGGAGCCTGCGCCTACCTTGGCGTGATGCTCTACGACGGAGAGGGCGGCCCCGCTAACAGAAGGCGGGCGCGCAAGATGTTCCAGGAAGCCTGCGATCAGGGCTTCGGCGGTAGCTGCTTCAATCTGGGCCTAATGTTGGACAAGGGCGAGGGTGGACCCGCGAGCAAAGAGCAGGCGCGCGATGCCTTCATCGAGGCATGCGAAGCCGGTGATACCGGGGGATGCTTCGTCTCAGGCCTGATGCTTTATGGTGGCGAAGGCGGACCGGCCGATCTGCGAACCGCCCGCACCATGTTCGAGAAAGCGTGTGCGGGAAAGCACGCGGAAGGCTGCAAGAACGCGCGCATCATGAAACTAGGCGGCAAGGGCGGCGGTTAGGTACGACGCGACTGGTCTCGCGAAAGCTCATCGCTCACCTTGCATCGCTTGGGCCCGCTGGAACGCCGGGCGCGATTGGCAACGATCCGCATAAGCCTCGATGATTGGATGCCTTTCGGACAGAATTCCGAATGTGCTCAGGAAGTACACGCTTGTCCCCAGCAAGACATCCGCTGCGGTGAAGCGCTCGCCAAGAACCCAGGGACCAGGCGTCAGGCCATCGATCAGCGTCGAAATCATAAGATCGAAGCTGCCATAGCCGTGTTGTGACGTGTTGACGTCCGTTCCGGCAAACTTCTCGCCCATCGCCGGCTCGATCACCGCGTTGGTGAACATCGCCCACTGTAGAAAGGCGCCGCGCTGAGGATCGCCAATCGCCACACCAAGTCCGGCCTCCGGGTAGGCATCCGCCAAATAGATGCAGATCGCGCCTGAGTCCCAGAGCTTGACCGAGCCGTCCACAAGGGCCGGAACCTTGCCCATGGGTGATACCGCGCGAAAGTCCGGGTTGGCGCGCGCCTCCTCGTCGCGAATGTCGATGGTGATGCGCTCGTATGGGCGGCCAAGCTCCTCGAGCAGCCAGGCAATGCGGACGGCTCGTGTGTGTGGGCACCAGTAGAATTTCATTAGTGCATCCCCCTAGGGGTTCCACGTCGCATCGTGTGCGACAACTGAAAATTCATGTGACCGCCGAAGTTCGGAACCGCTCGGCAAAGTGGTCGGCGGCGACTTCGACAACGCCTCCATCACGCATATACGCATTGTGATAGAGCGCATCGCTCAGGCGTTTCCAAAGCAGATCCGGATCACCGAAAGCCATATCTGAGACCTCATCAGAAACCACGCTGGCATAAAACTCCCTGGCCGTCTCGATGATGGCATTCTCATCGATGCCGCCGAGATTGGCCGCAGCGATACGCTCCTCGCTGACACCGGCCAGATACGGCGGCACGCGCGTGACGCCGGTCAGCGCATAAGCATCATCGCCACCGTAAGCTGCTCCAACGATACCGCCATGGATCGACATGTTAAGAATCGCTGATAGCGCGCGTGCGCCGGCAATCCAAGCAAAGAGCCACACCGCGCCGTAGATCAGGCCGAATACGATTGGGATCACCAAGAGAAATGTGAAGTCGGCGAGCAGACCAGGGCCAAAGTCCTGCGTGCTCACCTTTTCGATGATCGGGGCTGCGAAATAGGAAGACGTAAAATACAGGAAGACGAGCGTTCCGATGACTCCGGCAAGTGTGCCGAACCGGGTGAGCTGACCATATGCGGAAGCCCGGCTCACATACGTTGGATGAACCGCAACGGCGGCTTCCAAGAGCCGCATGGCTTCATCGCGCGGACTGTGGACAACAAGCCAATCTTCCCGCGCGACGGCTTGGCTGGCGCGTGCCCGGGCGCGGCGCTGCCGCAGAAGCGTGCGCACTCCCGACCAGAATGCCCAAACAACAATGGCAAGGCCGGCCAATGCGAGAGCCAAGAATTCAAACCGGTTTCCGTCCAGGACGGCCTTAAACGCATACCAGACGTACATCAGCATGGCGGGCGCCACGGCGACGCCAAGCAGGATCTTAAAAGCTGCAATCAGCGTCGGAATGGGTTTGAGACGTCGCGTGAAGAAGGGTGTCCCCAATGTCAGCACGGCTGACAACGGATTGCGGACGGCGCGCTGAACGAGTGCCTCCATCAGGACGTTGCCGCCATGACTGTGGGCCAGAACCGCAACCGGCCGGTGCCCGTCGCTCGCTGTTGCAATGGTTTTTGCAAGCTCACGGGCTGCTTGCAGTCGCTCGTAGTCCGAATTCAAGCCAGACCACCGGAACGGCCGCACGGAGACGTCAGGAAATCCCCGCTCAGCAAGGGCCTCGACCAGTGCGGACGTGAACTGAGAGCCGCGCTGCCACCACCGCGAACCTTCGTCGGTCAGATCGGCAGCGAACGTGCCGTGCACTGTTATGACGATCGGTCCCTCGCGTGAGGAATCGCCTTCCAGGGCCTCAACTGTCACGATCGTCCCCCTCGAACAGCCCGCGGGGGCACAGCGTGTTCATTCACTCAAGTGAGGAACGTTGCGTGCCCCAATCGTTTGATTCCCCCACGTGATCAATTGGCATCACGCGCCCGCGGCGGCCATGAGCTTTGCCGTATCGTAGTATTCGAAGAAGCCGACGACACGATCTTCCTTGAACCGCCACACATCGACCTTTGGCGTTTCAACCGCCATCCCTGTTTGCTTATTGCGCCAAGCGGTCGATCCGATGGCGACGACCTTGTCGTCCTCGGCGACGAGGTCGTTGATGGTGTAGTGGATCATTTCCCAGCCGCCGAGCAAACCATCGAAATAAGTTCTCAGCCTTTCCTTGCCGGTGATCTCGGCCGTGAAAGCTAGGGGCTCGGCACCTTCTGCGAGAGACCCAAACGCCACGCTGTCATCACAGAGATCGATGACATCGTCCACACAGCCACCGCGTGTGTCATGCCATCGTTGATAGAGGTCTCTTAGCATTTCCTTGTTGCGCGACGCATCCGCCATGACTCTCTCCAATCAATGGGCATTGGAGGCGATCATAGCGACCCGGAATGTGCATGTCAGCTTACTGAACGACGCCAAGTCTTGGCAGGAAAATTTGCCGCGCCGCCTACTCCAGGTCCTCGACCTCGATGTTGGGCCCGCCCTCAATGCGGTGGGCCAGCGCGCTTTCGACGAAGGGGTCGATCGCGCCATCAAGTACGGCTGAGGGATTGGTGCTCTGGGTGCCGGTGCGCAGATCCTTAACAAGCTGATAGGGCTGCAGAACGTAGGAGCGGATCTGGTGGCCCCAGCCGATCTCGGTCTTGCTCGCGGCCTCTGCGGTCGCCTTATCCTCGCGCCGCTTTAGCTCTTGCTCATATAAGCGCGCCTTGAGCATCCCCCACGCGATTGCGCGATTCTTGATTTGCGAGCGCTCTTGTTGGCTTGCAACCGCAATGCCTGTCGGCAGGTGGGTAATGCGAACGGCGGAATCGGTCGTGTTGACGTGCTGACCGCCAGCTCCGGACGAGCGATAGGTATCGATCCTGCAGTCGCTCTCTTTGATGTCGATGTCGATATCGTCGTCAACAACAGGAAAGACCCACACGGAGGCGAAGCTCGTGTGGCGGCGCGCATTCGCGTCGTAAGGCGAAATGCGCACGAGGCGATGCACGCCTGATTCCGTCTTGAGCCAGCCGTAGGCGTCCTCACCCTTGATCTCGATCGTAATCGACTTTAGTCCCGCCTCTTCGCCGGGGCTCTGTTCGATCACCTTGACCTTGTAGCCACGGTCCTCAGCCCAGCGCATGTACATGCGCGAAAGCATTTGCGCCCAGTCCTGGCTTTCGGTTCCGCCCGCGCCGGCGTGGACCTCGAGATAGGTGTCGTTGGCATCGGCTTCGCCCGACAACAGGGCCTCGACACTGCGACGCTGAGCTTCGTGCGCAATCTTCTTGATCTGCGCCTCACCCTCCGCAATTGACGCCTCGTCACCTTCGGACTCGCCGAGCTCAATGAGCGTCACGCTGTCTTCAAGGTCGCGCTCCAGATCGCGGTAAGCCCCCATCGAGCGTTCAAGCTGCTGGCGCTGGCGCATGACTTTTTGCGCTCGCTTTGGATCGTCCCATAGCTTTGGATCTTCGGCTTGCTGATTGAACTCGGCAAGCCGCGCTTCAGCGGTATCCCAGTCAAAGATGCCTCCTTAGGAGGACAAGCGCTTCCTTGATCGAGTCGACGAGTTTTTGCGGTTCGGCGCGCATCGCTGCCTCCGGGAGTGCGAAAGGGTCATGGGTTCTGAGCGAGAGATATAGGGACCGTAGCCGCCCCTGTAAACGCAAAGGGACGTTTGATGTTGCGCACAGTGTCGCTACCAAAGTCCGCCGCCGCCCGATCCGACGGTCGAACGCCGGCGTTGCCTGGGCTCGTAGTAAGCGTCGTTTGTCACGTTGCCCGCCGCTTCAGCGGTCGCGGAGAGGCCGATCACCGAATATGCGTCGTCGGGCTCTTCGCCCGGTTTGAAAGCCTCCATGATGCTCTCAGGATCGTTCGCTGAGGCTCGCAGGCCGGTTTTCAAATTTACGCGCGACAACTTAATGCCCGGCGGAATACGGAAGGGTGCAGCAGGTCTGTCGGCAAGCGCCTTCGTCATGAACTCACCGAAGATGGGTGCGGCCACGCGCCCGCCAGTCTGGCCTTTCCCCATGGGCCGAGGCGTATCGTATCCAACAAAAACGCCCACCACGAGATCGGGCGAAAAGCCAACGAACCAGCCATCTTTTTCTTCATTCGTTGTGCCCGTCTTGCCTGCGAGCGGACGCCCAAGCTTCTTCAAGGACCGTCCCGTACCGCGCTGCACGACACCTTCCAGTATGGAGGTCATCTGATAGGCGGTCCGCTCATCAATCACTTGAGCGCGATTATCTGGGACCTCCGGCTCAGCCTGATTGGCCCACTCATCCGCCTTGCAGTTTTCACAAACGCGCGCGTCATGGCTCCAGACCGTGCGCCCCCATCGGTCTTGGATGCGATCGATGAGCGTTGGCTCAATCTTGCGGCCGCCATTGGCGATCATGGCGTAGCCCGTAACCAACCGTAACAGCGTCGTCTCACCCGCACCCAGCGACATGGACAGGACGGGCAGCAAGTCATCGTAGACGCCAAAGCGCTGCGCATAGTTTGTGATAAGCGGCATGCCCAAGTCCTGGGCAAGCCGGACCGTCATCTGATTGCGCGACTTCTCGATGCCAAACCGCAAGGTTGATGGCCCGCCGGATTTTTCCTTCTCGTAGTTCTCCGGCCGCCAGATATCCTGTCCGGGTCCCTGCTCGATTTCGATAGGGGCGTCGAGGACGATGCTGGTTGGCTTGTATCCGTTGTCGAGGGCTGCGGTATAGACAAACGGCTTGAATACCGATCCCGGCTGACGGCGCGCTTGGATCGCCCGGTCGAATTGGCTGAGGTCGAACGAGAACCCGCCAACCACAGCGAGCACACGCCCTGTGTTTGGATCAAGCGCGATAATGGAGCCGCCCACCTCTGGGATTTGCATGAGCGACCAAACGCCAGTGATATCGTTGGGATCCTTCGGCGCGACATAGATCACATTGCCAGCAGCGAGAACGTCGGTGACCGCTTTTGGGTTCTTACCTTTTGATTTCGCCCACTTGACCTCCTCGAAGCCGACTTCAACGGCCTCGCGCTTGCCAACGAGGGTGCCATCCTGCTGCTTTGTCGGATTGAGGCCGACGATTGCCTTGTCTTTCTTGACCTCAAGGACCACACCCATGCGCCAAGGATAGATGTCGCCAGGCCCTTCCACTGCATCGAGCAACGGCCCCCAATCGGCCGAGATGTCGATCGTGGTGATAGGGCCGCGCCAGCCTTTTCGGCGGTCGAAGGCGACCAACCCATTGATCAGCGCATATTTGGCGATTTCCTGCAGACGCGGATCAAGTGTCGTGCGCACCGATAGCCCACCGCCATAGAGCTTTTTCTCGCCGTACTCATTGAGCAGCGTGCGGCGGACCTCTTCAGCAAAGAATTCGGCTGCGAAGATGTGCGCACCACGCTGGCGCAGGTTGACCGTGAGCGGCTTTGCTTTGGCTTCCTCAGCCTCTTCGGCCGTGATGTAACCGTTTTCTTCCATCTGGCCGATGATCCAGTTCCGCCGGACGAGAGCCGCCTCCTTCCTCCGGAACGGATGATAGTTGTTCGGCGCCTTTGGTAGCGCCGCCAGATAGGCTGCCTCTTCGATGCTGAGCTGGTGCAGCTCCTTGTTGAAGTAACTGAGGCTCGCAGCCGCGACGCCGTAAGCACCGATGCCTAAGTAGATCTCGTTGAGATAGAGTTCGAGGATCTTGTCCTTCGAATACGCACGCTCAATGCGGATGGCGAGAATTGCCTCCTTCACCTTGCGCTCTACGGAGCGTTCGCTGCTCAGCAGGAAGTTTTTTGCGACCTGCTGCGTGATCGTCGAGGCTCCCTCCACGCGCCGGCTCTTACCCTGGACCTTGGCTTGAACCAGCTTGAAGACCGCGCGCCCAATTCCTTGAAAGTCGATGCCACCGTGCTCGTAGAAGCGGCTATCCTCAGCAGAAAGGAATGCGGCGACGACGCGCTTGGGAATCGTATTGATCGGAACAAAGATCCGCCGCTCGCGCGCGTACTCGGCAATCAGCGATCCATCGTGCGCGTGGATGCGCGTC
>CAZUKP010000041.1:0-25753 GCA_964620915.1 uncultured Hyphomicrobium sp.
TCGCGTTGTCGCCGGTCCTGATCTTCTATTCGAGCGAATTCAAGCAGTACTCGTCAGATGCGCTCGCCGCCATCATGATTTTGACGGCTTTCTCCTACCGCTCATCTCCATACGGCACCTGGCTGCTCGCCGGCACCGGCTTTGCCGCCTTGGTTTGCTCCCTCCCGGCCGTTTTTGTTGCGGCGCCTGTCGGAGTATTCCTTCTGTACGAGGCCGCGCGCACGCACCGGCATCAGCAGCTCGTGATTGTCGGCCTGGCATGGCTGGCCGGAGCCGCGTTGCATGGCGCCTTTATCCTGACGGTGGGCGTCCATCATGAATTCATGATGGGATTTTGGAGGAAGCATGGCGGCTTTCCGCCTTCTCCGCCCCAGTCCGTTGCAGACCTGCTCTGGTATCCGGAGGCGTTGTTGAGATTTGTCTATATGGCGTTTAAGACGCCACATTTTGCAGGTCCGCACTCCGACGAAGCTTTATCCAGCCCCGCGGGCTTCGGGTTGGCAATCGCATTTGCGGCGTCGCTCGCGCTGGCGTTCATTCGGCGTCGGCCAATGGGTCTCGTCGCAGCCGCCGCCATTCTGCTGACGCTCGTCGCATCGGCGTTTGAGATCTATCCATTTTCGACTCGCCTGGTGCTTTTTCTTGTGCCGCTCGCCATGTTCCTAATAGCGGCGGCAATCGATGCGCTTGACTTCAAGCTCGGCTGGCTGCCGGCGAGCCTTTGCGCGCTCCCGTTGTTTCTCGCAATTCTGCCGGTGAACTTCGCGGTGTTAGTCAACCCTGAAACGCCATTGGCTACCGAGTTTAAGAAAGCGCTTCGCATCGTTGAGCGGAAATCGATTAGGGGCGATGCGCTCGCGATAGAGCCATGGACCGGGAAAGTGTTCGAATTTTACCGGCCCTTCCGCGCGCCAAAACTGCGGACCGTCGTGTTAAGGCAGCGCAAGACATCAGCCTCAATGTTGAAGCAGGCGGACAGAATGATGGAGCGTGCAAAGAAGAAAGGTTATTCCCGCGTGTGGTACCTGGAAACGGTCCCGGTTTCCCCGAATGCAAAGCCTTTGATCGAAGAACTTGAAGACAAAACTCCCATCGTATTTACCTGGCAAAGCGGCGGGACACGATTGGTGGTTTTCGATTTAGCTGCAAAGCCGCAATAGCGCCTTCGGGTCGTGCTCATACTCACAGCGAGCGTCCGCGCCGCTCTATTCAATCGTTGCGCGGGGCTTGCGGTGCAGGTGCCGATTCATGATATTCTGCATCGATGTTTACCAGCCATGGATCGAATTGTTGAATGCCCAGAGCGGTCCGTGCCGCGAGCAAGCCGGTGGCCATGGCATGATCTTGATTGTTGTATTTGAACATGCCCGACCGGCCGATGGGCAACAGGTTTTGAAACCCGCTTAACCAGCTTCTAATTGTTGCGATGTGTCTCTCGTATCCTATTTCGATGACCGGATAGGCCTTGTCGCTGCGTACAACAAAGCCGTCGAGAACCTGGTCTTGCCGAACAACCCCGATCTGCGCCAGCTCCCGCTTTGCGAGTTCGATCAATGCCTCATCGGGCGCGTCCCAAACAGAATCGCCCGGAAAGCAAAAATACTCAACTGTCAGCGGACTGAGTCCCGACTGACTGCACATCGATGCGGAAAAGTTTGCGTAATTTGCGACCCGCGCCATCCGCACGTCTTTCGAGTGAACGTAAATCCAATTGTCCGGGAAAGGAGAGCCTTCGACGATGAGATTGACGCCGACATGGTTGCGATAGCGCAGGGCGCGGCAGGCGGAAAGCACTTCCGGCGGGGCGCTCGGATGCATCATCTCGATCATCTCCGTCAGCGGCGCGCTCACGAGAAAATATCGTCCCGGCACCTCGAGCCTTGTGCCGGTCTCGTCCTCGGCCATCACGGCACGGACATACATGTCGCCCCGGCAGATGCGATGAACGCGGGCACCGGTCACGACCGAGCCGCCGGCCTGTCGGATATTGGCGGCCATATTCTCGTAGAGTTGCCCGGCACCAAGCCGGGGATACATGAACTCGTCAACCAACGTCTTCACGGATTGTTGGCGGGGCTTGAAAAACGAATTCCAGATGGCGGTGGTAAGGGTCAGGCCCTTGATACGCTGCGTCGCCCAGTCGGGACCGATTTTTGTGCAGGGAATGCCCCAGACCTTCTCGGTGTAGGTCTTGAAGAACATCTCATAAAGCCGGCGCCCGAAATGGGCGATCACCCAGTCCTCGAAATTGTCGTAAGTCTCGCCGAACACGCCTCGGGCACGCGCATTGATGTAGCTCGATAATATCGAGACGCCTGCTTGGGGGCCCACGCCAAACAGAGCGTTGAGCGGCGTTAATGGATAGTTGAAATAGGTTCTGCCGCAGAGGATGCGCGTCAATCGCGGCACAAGGAGAAGATCGTCGGCAGCCATGCTCATAAAGAGCGCCTGGACCTCCCGGTTCTTCGTAAAGAAGCGGTGGGGGCCGATGTCAAAACGATTGCCCTGGAAGGTGGTAGTTCGCGCCAATCCACCCACAAGACTCAGCCGTTCCAAGACGACGGCCTCAGCCCCTTGCCCGATTGCCTCATACGCCGCAGAAAGTCCCGATGGCCCGCCCCCCACGATGACCAAATCAGTCATTTACGAATGGCCTTATCTGTTCCTCGCGTCCACGTGCTGGGGAAATCTCGTTCACCTTTGGACGGGTCAAATCCGATAAGAACGCGCGAATCCCGCGGTCAAACGTACACCATTTGTGACCGAGGAAAGAATATACGGCAACCGACGCGATGGCCGCGGCGTGTGCCGTGAGGTCAGTCGATGGAACATACCCTCCGTCGAAGCACGCAATAATCGCAGAGGCGTGGACGACCAAGGTGTTGCGAAAGACCGCGGCCAAGATCGTCGTCAAAACCAACCCAATCGACGCAATGATCACAAACGTGCGGAGTTCTGAGATCACCGGTCGTCCAGAATGAGGAAACGTGATGAGACGATTGAGCGACCAATTGACGCCCATCCCGGTCAGGTAGCCGAACGCCACGGACAGGGAATACAGAAGACCTGCCGACAATCCTAGCAGTGAATAGAATGTGAAGCCTACGAGGAGATTCACCAAGGCGGCAACAGAGGAAATTATCAGGTAAAGCAGGAACTGCATGATGTCACTCTGGCAAAGTGAGGAGTGGCCTCCGCGCCTAAGTGCTTGGTGTGTAGTCCAACGCCTTGTTTCCCGCCTCTGGCCGTAACCCTGACACCCAATCGATGGCCCAGCGAAATCATCGGAGCTTCCAACATCATGACACGAAAAGCAGACTCGCGCCGCCGACGGAAAAAACCAGCCCAAGGATCAATGTGACCGTGGCAGGACGAACCTCACAAACAGCTGGAGAACGGTAAGGTGGATGAGATAGACGAGATGGCGAGTCGCCCCCAATGAAGTGAGACCCCCAATTTTCTCCACGATCTCAGGGTAGCGGCTTAATCCAATCGTCGCAATTCCAAGGATGCGCCGCGGCGGCGAGAACCGTGGCGCAAAAGGCGGGAACCCAGAGGTCCGATTCTTTGTACGAGGAAACCGGGCCGCTACCACCAGCTCGCTTCATCCTCCGGCGGGCGGCGAAGCAGCTCTTGAACGTTGGCCTCGAGCAGCCGGTAACCGACATCCCGCATCTTGTTGGTCTTTGAACAAAATACAATTGCCGATCGCGGAGTCAGAAGAAATTTGAGCCACCGCGTTAAGACTCAGGCGCTTCGACAACACTGCACTTGAGTCGCTTGGCTAAACGCTAGATATTCCGGGCACGATGTAGGGACGGTCGTTTTCACCAAGCCATCACGGACCAACATGGAGCACGAATGCCACATCATCTGGAAAGGGTCCCGGGACGCCAGGTGGGCAACGTTCCCTTTGGGGCCCGTGAAGATGTCATTGAGACCATTGCCAACTTGAAGCCACCTCTACTATCGTTTGTAATCATAAACTGGAATTACGGAAATTACGTAGGTCAGGTTATAAATTCTATATCCGAACAGACTTACGATGAGTTCGAATGTCTAGTTATTGATAACGGATCGAGCGACAATAGCCGTGATGTGATTTCAAAACACGTTGGAGCCGATCCACGTTTTCGTACGTTTTACTTAGAAGAAAATCTGGGTCAACTAGGGGCAGCGCAATGGGCTCTCGAAAAAGTCCGGGGAGATTTTGTAACATTCGTCGATGCAGACGACCTCCTCTTTCCTGCTTTTGCAGCAACGCATCTACAAGTACATATTGCCCTACCAAGATCAGTTGGAATAACGAGTTCGAATGCTATAGAAATAAATTCAGAAGGGCGCGTGTTAACGGCCGGATATGAGGATTTCGTATCTATAGTGGAAAATAAAAAATCTACAGCGAAAAATAAACAAACCATTAGAGGTCTTAAATCAAAGGCTAAAGTACTCAGATTATCTCAGATATCCGAGGCTGATTATCTCAACTTACATAGAAATACGTACCTTATCCCACAAGGGGTTGGAGGATGGATCTGGTCCCCAGGAACATCCAATACATACCGCCGTTCCCTTTTGACAAGAGCAACGATAGAGGGCCAGAGAAAATTACTCCGAGCCACTGATGGACATTTTAACCACATTTGCCACGCTCTTGGCGGGACCGCCATCATAGATATTCCCTTAAGCTTATATCGACATCACGAAGATAACTCTTTTTCTAGAGGTGAAAGCATAGGGGGATTGAGACGGGGCTCGCGCGATGCACACACTCGCCATTACCACGAGCGCATTCAAACTGTCGAGGTTCTTCTTGATAAAGTTGATCTTTTTGATTGGCTCTTGTTCGGACGTTATTGGAGTTCGGTTGATCGAATTGCGGATGTAAATCATAAAAATCGCAGAGAAATCTTTAGTAAATGCGGATTCAAAGAAATATTCTCAAAACATATAGATAAAATAAGTAAAGTTTTTGATCATGACAGATTAATTAAGGAGGTACACGCGAGATTTTCATTAACGGATGCCAGATATATATTTAACCACACGCCAGCTACGTCAAAAATATACTTCAAGTACAGATGCTGGAAATACTATTTGGCGGAATATCTAAGAAGTAAATTGCGGAAGTTGCAGTTTCGCTAGCGAATATGACGGAAAGATCAATGCCCTCTCATCAAACTCAGGAGACTTTTGAATTCGGGCCAGTTCTGATTGTGTCACACGAGCCGCCCATTTTTATGACGGGTATCGCCTTCGAAGAAAACCTGGGCATTGCCCCTACCTTCGCAAGAGTCTACGAAGACGTGCCTGCAGCATTTATTATTTATCCGACCTGGACGATCGAGAGCCCGCGTAGATCAGCCAAGGTAATCAATGCAGCAATGGCGCATAAAATCGATTATGGGCATCACATTCTGGTCTTTCTCTGCAATACTGCCGCAGAGCGCGATATTTTAGAGCGAGCGGGGCTGGATGCCCATTTGCTCAATAAAAATTTTGTTGTTTCAGATAAACGCTTTCATCCACTGCCTGGCGTGCAAGTAGATTTCGATGCCGTTTACAATGCGAAATTCAACCCTTTCAAGAGGCATGAACTCGCCGCTGAAGTTGAGACTGTCGCATACATCGGATATGAGGACTCGACGAATTCAGCTGACTGCCGGAGGGTCGAACAGGAGTACCTAAAACACACGCTGTCTCGCAGCCATCGGCATATTCTGATGAATCGATCTGAAAATGGCTCACTTGTGCGAATGTCTGCCGAAGAGGTCAATGCTGCAATTAATCGAGCTGCTGTTGGACTTTGCCTATCGAAAATCGAGGGATCGAACTACGCGTCGATGGAGTACATGCTTGCCGGCCTTCCGGTCGTCAGTACGCCCAGCACGGGGGGACGTGAAGTGTTCTTCGATCATGAGTACTGGGCAATATGTGATCCCGATCCAATAGATGTTCGGGACGCGGTGCAGGGCCTCAAGGCGCGCAATATCCCACGCGAGTACGTACGCGCCCGAACGCTGAACAAGATTCAAGCATTACGCCAGAAATTTCTATCGCTTATTGACGATCTTAGCGAGCAGCTAGGCGGCAAGCGCCGACATGACAGTGGGGTCTGGCCCTATGAAAGTCCGTATCTCCTTAGCTGGAAGACATACACAGACCATATTTCTGATTTCAAACAGTACTTTTGTAATTAATTAAAATAAAAAAAATATATCATGGATTCAGACCAAGCATATTTGTCTAGTCTTATTACTGCCATTTGTTATCGAACACGAATTCATATTGCGGTAGTTGGGGCTAATGACGGAAAAATAAATGATCCCATATATGAGTTTGGCAGAAAATATTACAAAAACACACGGATTATCCTCATCGAACCTCAATCATATCTAGTCCCCATATTGGAGGCAAATTATTCGTTCCATCCTCACAAAAGCATAATTAACTGCGCCGTTGGGCCAAATGGATTTCTGACACTTTACTCTGTAAATGAGTCAATTTGGAAAGATCTTGATGTCTGGTATGCTACTGGGTGGCCTGAATACAGAGCCCCAACAGGAGTAACGTCGGCAAAAAAACAGCACGTACAGAAATGGCTACAACGCCACTATAATGGACAAAAAAAAGTGCAGGACGTGATCGTAGAGACTACTGTAGCGAGCAAGAATTTGGGGCCATTGCTGGAATCAGTAGGAATTAAACATCAGATTGACGTTTTGCAAGTTGACGCTGAAGGTTACGATGATGAAGTAATATATAATTCGAATATAGAATATACTATTCCTAAAATCATATACTTTGAGGCTGAGAACCTCAGTTCAGATAAATTTAAAAACCTTAAAACTTATTTACAGTTGAAGGGCTATGAGATTTTTGAACTCGAAAGAGACGCGCTTGCTACTCTCAAGCCCCACTGACAGCCCCGCACGGCCGACGCGCTTTTGGGGGAAGCGCACGCTCTGGAGCCAATCTACCCCCTGAACCCTTGTAGGAGCGCCCCTAGGTCTGCTTTTGGCACTTATCGGGCATTGGTTTCGACAGTGAGAAGGTCCGCTCGTAAGGGCAGCGGACATCGCTGATCGGCTCCGCGAAAAGGATGGTGGCTACCGAAGCTTGGTCGCTATCGTTTCAAGCAGGACCTCGTCTGGACATTGGTTTCGGCGCCCAACATGTCCGCTTTTGGATGTAAACGGACACAGCCCTTCATCTAGGCACAGCGTTGGCCACCATGAAGACGATGACCGCCAAGAGCTAACCAGAGGATCGGGTTTTAGTTTGGAGGCTAGCATGCGCCGCGTCGAGGCGATGGACATCCTGCGAGGGCTGGCGAGAGACGGAGCGGATGCGAACGCGTTCTCTCGCATTAGCTTGGCAGACACAATCCGCAGGGATTGGCCTGACAGCTTTACAGACACACTGTCCGCGCCTCAGGATCTTGTTGGATACAGGTCTCCCGTTTCGCCTCGTGACGTTCATATAAAAGGTCTCCTGAGGGCAATCGAGGAACGACCGGGACTTGAGCGCGCCGTCGGCACGGCCAAGTTGCGTTACCACTCCCGCTGGCTTCTTTATCTCGGTGAGCCCACACGCGAACCTCCTCCAAGGGTAAGCATAATTATCCCTATCTACAACCGGGCGTGGCTCGTCGACTCCCTGATCCAGAATTGTTTGGGTCAGAGCTACTCGCAAATTGAGATTGTGGTGGTTGACGACGGCTCGACCGACGAGACGGCAGCTCGCCTTGCAACGTTCGGCGATCGAATCAAGCTTATCCGGCAACCTAACGGGGGTGTGAGCGCTGCGCGGAACGCGGCCGTGCTTGCCGCGACTGGCGAACTGCTGCATTTCCTCGATTCCGACAACCTTCTGGTTGGCGAACATGTAGAAGCGAAGGTCAGAGCCTTTGCCTCCATACCGGACGCCGACCTCTGCTACTGCAGCGTCACTGACGTCTCGCTATTTGGGGTCAAACCACCGTTGTCCCGCTTCTACACGGTTCGGGAAGATTACACGTCTCCCATGGTTGACCTTCTCGATTCTATCGTGACGGACGGCTTTCTGGTCCCTGTCAGCTCCATGACAATGCCGCGTCATATCTTCCTCGAAAACGGCCTTTTCGATACTGACCTGCAACGGGCGGAAGACTCGCGATACTGGTTTCGCCTCGCCCTGACAGGCGTAAAGGCTATCGGCCTAACTCGGCGCCTTGTCTACCGTTGCCGGATGCCAGACGGCTTACATGAGAGGCGGCACTTGGACGGTGATATCGCTTCGAGTGTCGTCTGCGTGCGCAACGTTGCGGATCTCTTGCGAAGACCGGAACAATGGCCCGCAGCAGCCGCGTACTTGTCCAGAAATCCTGCAAAGGAAAGATGGGATCGACTGCTTGACAGTGAGGGTGGCGCCTACGGTCGCGATTTTGAAATCCTGCTCAGAACAATTGCGGACTTGCCGTCTGCGGGACGCAGCAGCAACCGTTCTCCACTTCCTTTGCTTGTCTTCTTGTGGACCTTAGCCGAACGGCACCAGACCTTGGAAGGAACGGCGCGCTTCAAGCGCGCCGTCTTGCGCGACCTCCTTAAGGAGAGTCTCATAGTAGCCATGGTGGACGCGGAGCCGCTAGGTCAGGCCGACAGGGATAATTGGGTATGCCGCGGACCGAAGCTGCGCGCGAAGCAGGAGTTCAAAGAGTTACCGTGGACGGCGGCCAATGCAAAGCTGTCGAGCCAAATCGGACCTAAGTTGGCCCAAACCGTGGCCTTTCTCCAGAGTATTGCTGGCTTCGTTGGTGACCGAGATGTCGTTGTTGGCATTGGCCGCGCGCCACAGGAAAAGACACCGACCGCGACGGTCGTAGTGCCGGTTCTCGCCACTCCGTCCGCCGCGCAGGCGACCCTGGCCTCCTGTCTGGCTCAGACGGTCACCGACCGGATCGAGATCCTTGTAATCGAGCAGAATAAGCTACGTGCGGCGTTCTGGGCAAAGAGATATCCCCAAGTCCGGGTGATCGTTTCTCCAATGGTTGGGAGCCTTGTCGAAGCCCACGC
This sequence comes from uncultured Hyphomicrobium sp., assembly GCA_964620915.1. Taxonomy (GTDB): domain Bacteria; phylum Pseudomonadota; class Alphaproteobacteria; order Rhizobiales; family Hyphomicrobiaceae; genus Hyphomicrobium_A. The sequence goes on from CAZUKP010000041.1 coordinate 9,054, forward strand.
CGCCGGTCTTGTTGCGGCACAGTCGGCGCGGATTCGGTTCCTTTTTCCTGGCGACATTTTGGATTCACACTCCCTTGCCCGGCAAATTGAAACCTCGAAAAGCTTCCGTAACAAGGTTGCCGTGATAGAAGTGAAGGATGGCAGTTCAAACCAGCCCAGTGTTTCCGTTCGCCATCTCGAAGCGTCTTTTTTTGAGCGGCGACCTCCGGTGACGCTTTCGACGATGCTACTCCCACGCTCCCTTTTCCGCCGCGTGGGAGCATTCGACCTGCCCCTTGGAGACGCATACCAGGCTCGCTACATGTTTCGGCTGCTAGCCGCGAGCGTGTCCGGTGTGTTCGTAAAAGCAAAGAGCGCTTCAGTATACGTGAAGCCGCCGACTGGGCGAGCGGATCAGCTCGCCTTGGCGGCGCTTGCCAATCTTATTCAATGTCTTGGTGACCGGCGGCTTTGGCGTCATATTCCCGCTATCGTCCGGTCGTTGGGAGTCAACGCCGCTGAAGATCGCGGACTTCATTGTTTGAATAAACGCGTACTCAATTTTGCTTTTAACGTGATTGGCTCTCTTTCCACGGCAAGCCGCTCGGGGCTCGCGGCATTTGCCCTCTGCCTCGTGGGACTTGAATGGGGGCGCCCGATGCGAAACCTAAGCCGGACGGCACCACAATTGGCGGCACTGCATTCTGCAATATTCAATGTGGCGTCTGACCTTTCGCTCGACACGTTAGGTAAGTTGTCGCTGACTGAAGCACTTGCTGAGGTGGGTGATGATCCGTCTTTTGCCCAGGCTGCTAAGCGGGCTTTAGATCGGGTCCCCAAGGGGGCGGGCTACGCGGGCCTGCGGGATGCCCTTCGGCGCCTGTTAAAAAAGGGCAAGTCTGCCCGCGAGCCTAGTCTATCACACGGGCAAACGTGGGAGTGTATCGTTCAGTGTGATCGGGAGAATGCCTGGCTTTACCATGGCATAGGCAAGTTGCTGCAACGGTGGGGACGGTTAGACAAGGCGGAGGCCGCCTATCGGCGGGCGATCGAGCTCGAGCCGAGCCTCGGCGAGGCCCATCGGCAGCTGCGGATCCTTTTTGCCCAGCAAGGCCGGTATGAGGAGGCGCTTGCCGCCGCTCGATCCGTGGTCGAATGTAACCCCGAAGATGCCAAGCTCTGTTATGAACTCGGCAAGTTGCTGCAAAGGCAGGAAAGGCTGGACGAGGCCGAGGCCGCTTATCGGCGGGCGATCGAGCTCGAGCCGAGCCTTGGCGAGGCCCATCGGCAGCTGCGTGTCATTCTTGCTGAACAGAAACGCCAGGACACAATGCATCTAAGCGTGACCGAAAAGATCGGCTCATTCGCTCGCTGGCTTACAAAATACATACCCGGCGCCCAATTTTTGCGAGCAAGAAAAAGGCGGCGGCTTGCATCCTCCGCATCCTCAATCAGTGCAAAGGCCACTCGTAGTAGTCCCGAAGAAAGCGATTGAGCTAGTGAGGTAAAGGGCACAGTGATAGTTCGACGCTAATTGCGGTCGTTGCCCAGAGTTAAGGAGGGAAAGATCAATGTCATGTTCTCAAGAGCTGAGAAGGGACGGCATCACCGTTCTCGAAGGCGTGTTCGACCAGGAAACAGTTGACCTGGCACGCGACCAGGTCATGGAACACTGGTCCCTCTACAGGAACACCCGACCGACACCGTCATCGCGGCACCTGGCCGGTTTTCACCGCCACCCGGAACTGGAATCGTTGCATATTTTGTTGGCGGGCAACGAAAAGGTGCTGAATTTTATGAAGCTGGTCCTGGGCGGCCAGCGGGTTCGCAGCATCGGCTTGAGCGACATCACCATAAACCGCTCGCAGCACTGGCATAAGGATCTATTGAGAGGCAAGTACGAACCCTACCTCAACGGCGTGGACATCTGGGCTGGCGACGCCGGCGTCTACAAGCTGCTGATGTACCTGCAGGATGGTGCCAGCCTGAAGATTGTCCGCGGCTCCCACCGGGTCCCCGTGTCGTTGGAGAATGATGAATATGCCGAGCCAGACGATAACGCCGATGTCATGGACGTTTCGTTCAAGGCAGGTGACGTGGTGGTGATGGACATCCGGACCTCGCACCGGGGCTCAACGGAAGAGGTCTTCCTGTCCGGCACCTATGACAACGATCCCAAGATCCTGGTTTCCACGGCATTGGGCGTGGATGGTGGCAAGCTGACCGATGCCATGGAATTCGGCAATGCCCGACGGCAAATGGATTGGCAGGACCGATACCGCTGAGACGTGTCTTACTCTCTCAAGCAACAGCCTGAAGACCGTCAGGACCTTCCACAACGCACGCCAAATCTAGCGCAGCACCTGACCTTTCCGGTCGCGGCATTTGTCACGGGCCGTAGTCGATTTCCTTTAGATCGTCTCCCGCGCTTCACGTCCTGATCAGAAGTCGCCGGCTAGCATCTTTACTTGGGCTCCCAGCGAGAGTTTTCTGCATCTGGCTAGCCGGCATGTCCGGTTTGGACTGATGACAGCACCTGCCGCATAAGCGTTGCCAGTGATGAAATGCACGCGGTCCAGTTGAGTCGGGTCTGATAGTCCCTGTACGCAGATGCTGCCAGACGATCATAGCGCCCGCGATCGCGCCAGAGGTCGCGAATGTAGTCGCAGTACGAGTCGATCGGTGCGTCCATTTCGAAGAGTCGGCCATTGACGCCGTCTCGTACCGCCGTGGGAACACCTCCAGTGCGGGAAGCCACCGACGGGACGGCAAAGGAACTGGCCTCGGCAAAAACGATGCCAAAGCACTCGGCCCGCGTGGGCAATAGCAGGAGATGGGCCTGGCTAAAAATACGATTCCACGAGGTCCGCCCGGCAGCGGTGCCTTTGTCCAGGAAGCCGATCACCTCGGCAAACGCGGGCAGCGGCTGATCGAGGGTAGGTTCACACCCCATGATGATGAAATTGATTGGCAGTCCGGTATCGTGCAAGCGACGGGCGATATCGAGAGCGATGTCCCCGCCTTTGCGTACCCAATCGACGCCGACGAACAACAGGACACATCGGTCCCGTGGGCGCCCCTTGAGCATTTCTGACGCATCTAGCTCGAGTCGAGCGGACGGGACGTTCGCGCCCAAAGGCACGACTGCCACTCGACTGGGTTCAACTCGATAATGCCGGAGAGCGTGGTCGGCAGCCCACTCGGAAGCAAACACTGCCAACGCACAGCGATCCAGGCTCGATTGTTCCCGCATGTGTAGCGCCGCAACCCGCTCGGGCGACAGATTCGAATAGTATTCGTAGTAGTCATGCATCGCTGCAAAGCACGAATCCGCCCATAAAACTATCGGCTGTTCGCACCGCAGATTAGCGGCGATCCCGCTGTGATCCGTAAGTATTATGTCGACGTGGGTGTGCGTCAGCCGCCGCATGACGTCGCGGCTGATTTCGGCACCGTCGGCCTCTCGGCCCCCCTGGGAGGTGCGGAACACCACCTCCACATCGGGATGGGACTTCTTCAGAGAGGCATACATATGAAAGGGCGTTCCCGACCAGGAAGTGGGTCGGATCGGATCGCGAACGGTCGCGTAGAGGATCTTCATGAGCCGGGCAGTGCGCTATCCCGCGGGTGAGAGATCGGCAGTCAACCAGCCAATAGAACTATTTGATCGATGAGAATCGCATCCCTTACTCGAACTCGCGCAGGTTTGGATGAGGAGAACAGCGTGGCACGAAATAGCTCGCACGCACTCACCGCCGGAGCCTCTTAGCCGGACTAGCCATAAATCGCCGCCAAAAAGTGGACAACAGGCGCCAGGTCGCTAGAGCTTTAAAAAAACCTATCCTTTTAAGCTTTGAATGAAGTTGCCGTCTTTCTGCCCTCTCAGCAGCCAATTTCTCCCTTTCAACTACCAGTTTTGAACGAAGTTGCCGCCTTTCTGCCCTCTCAGCAGCCAATTTTTCCCTTTCAGCTAAGAGCTTACGTTTTGTAGCATCTAGCCGTTGTTTTGCCTCACGTCTCTCTCGCTCAGCGAGGCGGATCATATTTTTCAAATATATATTGCTAGACAAACTTTCATCTAACCGTAACATCGCTGTATCGAAATACTCTATATTGACGTTTCTAATTTTTTTGTAGTTGAACTCCATGCTCCGGCTCAACAAATAGTCCAATTTTATGCCAAATTTATCTGCGGCATTCTGCACCATGTGGTAAACTTGAGAACTAGTGTCTATGATTCGGAGCACGTCAGCTACGCACGTAGGGTTTGTAGCAGAGTTCTCCCTATTCTTGTTATGATCAACCAATGAATATGGAACATTAACATATAGCGGGTCACGTAACGCGCAAAGAACGTTTAACAATAAGTCATCGCTGTTATTTAATATCGAGGTGCAAGCTATCGATCTTAAATCGGGAATATTCAGAAGAAACTCTCGCTTATATAGCTTTGTCCAAACATTATAGTCAGGAATAGACCGGTTGTTGTATGCTTCGATTACTTCTTCTATACCTTTTATCATGAAGTACGGACGAATATTTGCTTCATAAGCGGCGCTCCCAATTATATCCGCCCCTGTATCTGAAGCCGCGCTTAGAAGCGTCTCAACGAATTCAGGACGTGCTCTATCGTCTGGGTCCAAAAACCCGACATAATCACTTGTACTGCCTTCAGCGCCGACGAGCCTAGCATGAAATACACCATGATTCCTGGCGCTACGGATATATTTGACACCGGAACGAACTCTCTGAAATCTCTCGACTATCGCCCTGCAATCCCCGGGAGAGCCGTCATCCACTATAACGATATCAAAGAGCTTGTAAGTTTGGCAGAGCAGGCTATTAATGCAGTCACAGAGGTAATCTTCTGTTTTGAACACTGGGATAACTATGGAGGCCGTTTTTTTCATTTCGGAAGTATAAGCCGATCTCGCGAGATGCTTGCAGTTAGATTATGCGCCGAGCATCTTGCTAATGCAGGCCACCGCCAAGGCGCAAGATTACCCGAAAAATCTACTCCAGATGTGTGACCCGCACCCGTCATTCGGAGCACCTGACCTGCTAACGGCCGTTCGAGTACGGCTCCGTCCAATCCTTGCTTCGTGATATGCGCGGATATACACGCGAATTTTGATCGCGCCACGCGCGAGATGGAACGCAGCCTCAACGCTTCTGGGTCAACTTCATGAGCCTGCCCTTGTGACCGGAGGATTTTGAGCCGCGTGTTGTACGGAAGCTACAGCATTTCATCGCGGATTGGATAAGCTTTTGACACCCTAGGAGGTCGTCCTAGGGTCCTGACTGTCATGTCTCGCGTACTCAGGGGCTTCCCACAAAATTGGGCAGTCTTTCTTTTGTTTGAGGAGAGCGACATGGTGGCCTTAATCTCATCGATCGTCGTGGCAGCTATCGTGATCGGAGTCGCGACTAGGGCTCTTTACGCGATAGCTCACTACGGGGAGCACTGAAGCAAGCAGAAATAAATCTGCTCGGCAAATTCCGTCATAAGTGTGGTTGGTTTAGCGATCGGCACGGTGATCCTCAAGACCATCGGTGATCCTCGAGTCCATCCAGGTGGTGCGGAATCGTCGCGCGAAGGCTTTTGGCGCGAGCTCCGTCAGATCTACGATAGGCATGACGTGCTCATTATCACTGCTCTTGCCGTGGGCAACACGGTAGTCAGCAGACAGCGCAGCCGGTGATGTGCACCTTAACCGTTATCAATTGGATTGCGATCGGGCGATCTGCCGTGCTGGTAAAGTAAACCCGGCGGGAGGCAGTCCCGTGATCTCCGCTTCAGGCCGCCGCCGCCACCTCGGGGCAGGCGCGGACGATGCGATCGGCGTTGGCCATGATGGTGAAGCCGATGGTGGAGCTGGCGACGGTGGGGAAGTTCGCCGAATCGACGATATGAACGCGCTTCAGCCCGGCTGGCCGACCCAGCAGGTCCGATGAATAGATTTCGTGGCGGCCGCCGATCGGGAAGCTGCCACCGGTATGGAAGCTGCGGCCCGGCGGTACCAGTTGGAGATAGACCGGCGGGATCAGGCCGAAGCCGATGAGGTTCCGACGCAACAGCGCCTGCACCTTCCTGGCGACCAGCAGGGCGAGTGGGTTGTCGACGCCGCGGATTACCACCTCGTCGTGCTTGTCGCCGGCAGAAATGACCTCGAGCTCGAGGTGCCCCGAGTCCTTCGAATGCAAAAAGCCCTGGAACATGAAGAACCGGCTGATGATCGGTCCCAGCGGGATCGGCCCCGGCACTATCGCCCGCAACGTCCGCTCGAAGATTCGGTTCATGCTGTAGAGCTGGAAGTGCAGGTAGTTGTTGGTAACGTCCGGATTGAGGATCTCCAGGAATATGTTGGCGAGTGCAAAGCGGATCTCCTCGCGAATGGCGCGGTAGGACAGCAGCGGGAAGAAGAAATACTGGCTGTCGGGAATGCGGATAGTTTCGTTGAAGCGGCCGAGCGAGCGGGCAATCATGCGCGCCGTGGCGAAGTGGCCGGAGGCGAGGAAGATGCGCCGGGCCCGCCATTGCCGAACCGCGCCATCGTTGGTGCTGACGGCGGTGATAACCACATATTCTTCATGCTCCTTGAACTCGAGGGCGTAGAAGCCGCGGTGGATCTGCTGGCTACCGGTTTCGAGCCGGCGCCACAGCAGGCGCGGATTGAAGATCGCGCCATACACACAGCCGTCGAGGCACTGGCCGCAATAACGGCAGCCGGTGCCGTGGGTGGCCGAGTTCACGGCGACCCGGGCGCGGCCGAATTCGACGCCAAGTTGCGCAAACTTGTCCTTGCGGCGGTTGAACGCACCCAACAGCGCGTCGATCTGGCGCGACCGCTCGATCACCGTCGCCCGGTCGGTGTGCAGCGGAAAGGTGCGTTCGAGCCCGTCCTTTTCCGCGCTCAATGGCACGTATTTTAGGACATTCTGGTAGGACCGGTTGAGGTCGGCCCGGGAGATTGGCCAGTCGCGCAGGGTATGGGCGCTGTACGGCATCATCGCCGCGCCCCAGACGTTGCCGAAGCCACCGAGCCCGTGCGACAGCTCGGTAGTGCAGTTCTCCGTGCGCACCGAGAGCATATCCGGCAAGCGATAGGGGAAGTCGGAACCGAAGAGCAGCCGCCGCTCGACGCCGCTGGTCGAGGTCACCGGCGGTGGGAATAGCCGGTCCCTAGTGGTACGATCCCAGGCGGCAGGATCCTGTTGCGCCAGTTGTGCGACACTATCTTCGGTCGCCGCATCGAGGTCATAGCCGATGTCGAGAACCTCGAACGGCGCGGCGCGCTCGCGCAGGGCCATCGCCGTAGCGATGCCACCGAAACCCGACCCGATGATCAGGTTCTCCACAACACCGGCACTGCCTGCGTGATCAGGAATGGGAGAAGACCTGCTTCAAGTTCTTGGCGACGAAATGCACTGTCGTGTCCGCCAGGCCGCGCGTGAAGATGCCGTCGAGCGCGGCGATCAGCGCGTCGATGTGCTTCTCCTTGACCACGAACGGCGGCATGAAGTGCAAGATATCGCGCGCCCCCGGCTGGAAATGCGCCAGGATGTTGTAGCGCTCGTAAAGCTCCCGGGCGACGCCGCCGATCAGCACGGTCTGGTACGTCACGAACAGCGGGTTCTTGGAGAGATCGACCAGCTTCGAGACGAGCTCCTGGCCGAAGTTCAGGCGAATGGCCTGGAACAGCCCCATGCCGCGCACTTCCAGCACGTTCCTGGGATGTTTCTCCTGCAGGCCGAGCAGGCCCTTTCGCAGGTAGGCGCCCATGGTGGCGGCGTTTTCGATCAAGTTCTCGTCCTGCAGCACGTTTAGGGTTTCGATGGCAACGGCACAGCTTTCGCCCATGCCGCCGAAGCCGGACGTGTGCAGCGTGCAGTCCGCCTTGCTGCCATAGGCCTTGTCGAACAATTCCTGCGACGTGACCATGGCGCCGATCTCGCGCTTGCCGCCGCCTAGCGTCTTGGCCAGGGTGGTGATGTCCGGTACCACGTTCTCGTGCTGGAAGCAGCAGAATTTGCCGGTCCGCCCCATGCCCATCTTTACTTCGTCGAAGATCGACAGCACGTCGTTCTCGCGGCATAGGCGGGCGACGTCAGTAAGATAACCGACCGGTGGCACCTTGCACGACTCACCGAGGATCGATTCGACGATAACGGCAACGATGCGGTTGCCGCTGCCGGTCGACTCCGCCTTGATCGCGTCTTCGATAGCGCCCATGTCGCCGTAGGGCACGCTGATCACGTTTTCCTTCGGGATGCCCATCATGAAGCCGTTCTGGAATCGCGCCGCGGTGGTCACTGACAACGAGCCGTGGGTCTTGCCGTGGAAGGCGCCCTGCATGCAGATGAACTTGTCCTTGCCCTTCGGGCCCTGCACGCGCTCGCTGATCTTCAGGGCGGCCTCGACCGCCTCCGAGCCGGAGACGCTGAGGAATGACACGTTCAGCGGATCGGGCAGATACTGTGAGATGTTGTAGGCCAGCGCGCCCTGTAGCTTGTGCGGCGCAACTTTCATCGAATCGATGATCTTGAGTTCGTGGCAGCGGCGCTCGGCGGCGATGATCCGTGGATGGTTGTGGCCCAGCCCGACAATGCCCAGGCCGGCGGAAAAATCTAGCAAAGTGCGGCCGTCGTTGAGCCAGACTTCGATGCCTTGGCCACCCTTGACGTCCATTTCGCTCAGCCCCAGAACCTGAAACACCTGGAGCAGATACTTGTTCATATGTTCGGAATAGAGCCTATTTGCGGTGGCCAGATCCAGGTTCAAGCTGTCCTCGAGTGACAGGAGCGGCACTCGGTTCCTAATACAGGTAGAGCCCGAATGATCAACCGCTTGAACCGTCATAGTTGGGCACACTGAAAACGAGGACATGGAGCAACGTCAGTTATTTCAAGCCCGCCAGATGGCGCAACCGTTGTGGCACATTCGAGGCAGGCTCTCGCACTCCGCATGGTGGCACCGTTAGAATAAATACTTCAACGGTGCATTTCCGGTCAACCCGCCATCGGCACGTGCGATTTTGGGCTGCTTCTCCCCGGCCACATACATAGGCGGAACCAACCTGGAACGTCCTTAGATGCGGCCGCCATGCTCGACGATGATGCGGTCGAGCCGATCGAGAAGTTGCAGCACCCTGGGCGTGGCCAGGAAATCGAGCGCCAGCGTGTAGCCCTTCATCGGGAACGAGAACACGCTGTCCTGCGCGCCGAACAACTTCAACAACGCCAGGAACGAGCCCTCGCGTGCACAAAAACCAGCTTCCAATTCTGTCTTAGACGCTGCTCGACCACGGTGATAAGGAGGGGCCCGACCACTAGCCGTCGCGCCAAGTCGAGCAGAACGATGTCGCCGGAACGCTATCAGTCTTGGGCACGCTTCCCAAAGGTTCGCCAGGACGCCATCGTGCTGACTGAGCGGAGTGCGCGTCTGCCGATCGTTCCGGGGCGCGGACCTTACCTCCCGTTCGGAAACGGGCGCAGCTACGGGGACAGCTGCCTTATCGACGGCGGCGTGTTGCTCGACTGCCGCGGGCTAAACCGCGTGATCAAATTCAACGCCGAGCGAGGCACCATAAAGTGCGAAGCGGGCGTGCTGCTTTCGGAGATCCTCGAGCTCGTGGTGCCGCACGGATGGTTTCTGCCCGTCACGCCGGGCACCAAGTTCGTGACCGTCGGCGGTGCAATCGGAAACGACGTCCACGGCAAAAACCATCACCACCGTGGCACATTCGGTTGCCACGTGCGGGCGCTCGAGCTGTTGCGTTCGGACGGGGAGAGGCGTGTCTGTTCGCAAAGTGAGAACGCACCCTGGTTCCGAGCGACTGTTGGCGGGCTCGGATTGACCGGCGTCATCACATGGGCCGAGCTGCAGCTGTTGCCGATCGAAAGCGATCAGATCGACGAGGAAGTCATCCGCTTCGGAAATTTGCAGGAGTTCGTCGATCTCGCCCGTGAATCGGACGCCAGCAACGAATACACGGTTGCATGGGTCGACAGCCTTGCCACGGGCGAGACGCTGGGGCGGGGACTCTTCATGCGAGGACGGCATGCGACGGGAGAGGGTGCACCGCTCCGGGCACGCGGCGGCCCGCGCGTAACCATCCCGTTCACGCCACCAGTCGCCATGGTCAACCAGGCCAGCCTGAGGCTGTTCAACGCGCTGTTCTATCGCAAGCAGCTCAGCACGGTTCGCCGCCGCCGCGTGCACTACGATCAGTTTTTCTATCCCCTCGACGGTATCGGCGCCTGGAACCGGCTCTACGGTCCGATAGGCCCGTTGGAGCATCAGTCCGTTATTCCGCTTGCCGGCGGCGTCGACGTGGTGCGCGAGCTGCTCGATCGCACCAACAAGGCCGGGGTCGGCTCTTTCCTTACCGTGCTGAAGGTTTTCGGTAACGTCGTCTCCCCGGGCCTGCTGTCCTTCCCGCGGCCGGGGTTCACGCTGGCGCTCGATTTCCCGGTCAAGGGGCAGACGACGTTTCGGCTGCTCGACGATCTCGACGCCGTGATCCGGGCCGCGGGCGGCGCCGTGTATCCCGGCAAGGACGGCCGCATGAGCGCCGCGAGCTTCCAGGCTTTCTATCCGAAGTGGCGCGAGCTCGTCCCGTTCGTCGATCCGAATTTCTCATCGGGCTTCTGGCGCCGTGTGTCGGGTGCTGCTGACCCCGCGCGTGTGGATTCATGACGTTTCGAAAAAGCGGAATCCCGGTATTGCCAGGTGATACACGGGTGCTAACCAAGTGTGCCTTCAGGCAAAAAAGGCGCTTGCTAAGCTGGGCATCGGGTGCTGGATTACTGCGGCGACAAAGCGGAGGGCGGCGTGGTAAAATACATTCCCTTTATAGCGATCACTGTTTTTGCGAACGCGATCGCTCAGATACTGCTGAAAAAAGGCATGACGGGTGACGGCGCTGGAATTCTCAGCTCCAACGATCCAATTTCCGCGATCTGGAACGCTGTCTTTACGCCGATCGTGATTTTTGGTCTTAGCCTGTACGTCGTCGCGATGGCCTCTCACATGATTGTGCTGTCGAAGCTCGACGTCAGTGTCGCCTATCCGCTTCTGAGCCTTGCCTATGTCGTGGTCGCGCTCTATGCGGTCCTGGTGATGCACGAGGCCTTCACCCTTCCACGTGCCACGGGGCTCTTGCTGATCTGCATCGGGACATGGCTCATCACCAGATAGCTGTTGGCACGCCGCCAGCAGGTTCGGTATGTAAAGGAACGGCTTTGCTTCAAGAGGAGTGAGTACCGCATGTCACTCGCAGCGAAGACTAAACCAGCAGCGTCCACGACGAGCGCGCCGGAGAAGCCCGACCTGCTGAGCGTCGATGACGCCAAAGCCCTCAGCGTCGATCGGATCACCGAGCTCTTCAAGAACCATCTCAATCCTGGCCAGCTCCACTTCATGAAGCTGCTCGGCTTCCACAACGTCGTCATCGACCGGGCCGAGGGCATGTACTATTTCACCCGCGACGGCCGGAAGATCCTCGACTTCTTCGGTGGCCTGGGTTCTCTCGGGTTCGGCCACAACCATCCGCGCATCATCGCTGCCCGCAGAAAATTCGAGGAGGAGAAGCGACACGAGATCGCCATGGCGTTCATGTCGCAGTATGGCACCGCGCTCGCATACAATCTGGCCCAGTGCTCCCCGGGCGACCTCAGCATGGTGTTTCTGGGCTCCACGGGCTCGGAGGCGGTGGAGGCGGCGCTGAAGCTGGCCGAGCAGGCGCAGGGTCCTGAGCGCTCGAAGATCATCTATGCCGAGAACTCATTCCACGGCAAAACGATGGGCGCGCTGTCGGTGACCGACGGCCCGCTTTACCGCTCGCGCTTCGAATTGCTGCACAACAACGTCAGGGTACCGTTCGGCGACATCGATGCCATTCGGCACGCGATCGAGGCAGACCGCTCGATCGGCATCGTCTGCCTCGAGACGATTCAAGGCGGCGGCGGCATCATCGAGGCGCCGGCGTCGTTCTGGCAGGAGCTGAGGAGCCTGTGCGACCGGCACGACGTGCTCTGGGTCGCCGACGAGGTCCAATGCGGCATGGGTCGCACCGGGCGCTTCTATGCCTTCGAGCATTTCGGTGTCATTCCCGACGTTACCGCCCTAGCGAAGTCGCTCGGCGGCAGCTTGTGCCCGCTGGGCGCCATGGTCGCGAAACGCGATATCTACATGAAGGCCTACGGCTCGCCCAAGACCGCGCTCGTCCACGGCCCCTCCACGTTCAGCGGCATGGGCGTGACCTGCTGCACCGGGATTGAGGCCCTCCACATCCTCTATGACGAGGGCCTGATGGACAACGCCGCGGCGCAGGGCGACCACTTCGTTGCCCGCTTGAAGGCGATTCAGAAGAAGCATCCGAAAATTGTCCGCGACGTGCGCGGCCGTGGGTTCATGATCGGACTGGAGTTCTCCGATTTCAGCGAGATGCTGCCCTTCGGGTTGAAACAGGCCGTCTCCCTGCTCGACGACAAGCTCAAGGGCAGCATGGCCGGGTTCATCGGCAGCCTGCTGCTGCACGACTACAATATTCTCGTGGGATTCACGGAGTACAATCGCAACGTCGTCCGCTTCGAGCCGCCGCTGATCTGCGAGGGGAGCCACGTGGATCAGTTCTGCGACTCCTTCGACGATCTCCTCTCCCGCGGCATCGTCAGGATCGTTGGCGATTTCATGAAGGGCTACACCGCCGGCAGGTAACGCCAGTTTCATGCGGTTGCCAGCCTTACGTGGGCAAAGACGAAGTGACGATCCGGTTTGTGGTTCACGACGTAGGCGATTGTTAGAACTGCGCGGAGTCCGCGCACCAGGCCTTTCCTACGGATCAGCAAAAACGTGGTCTTTGTTACGCAGACGATAGCCGCGCCCAGTCCCATTGCCGTATAGGGCGTGAGCTTTGGACCATGCGGCCATTCGTCCGACGAAAGATCAGCCTTTGCAACGTCACAGCAAAGCCCCACACAATGCAAAACCCAGAATGAGCAGAAGGCACATCCAGCTGGTCCGGTCCTTTACTGCAAAGACAACCGGATCGTAATGCATCGAGCCGCGATGCGCGATCATGACCGCGCGTGTCACCCAGTATAGCAGTATGCAGCAAATACCCCAAAGCGCTGGCGGAAATTCATAGAGGCTCCGAAAAGCGGCTGAATTGATGTAGAGCGCCATGACTAAGACGGATACGTACCCTGACCCAAGCGCGATCATGCTCATGATACTCGCGTCGTTGACGTGGTAACCGCGACCCGAGGCATTCAACTGTCCACGTTCGGTCATGTCCACCAGCTCTGCAAGTCGTTTCACCGCAGCGAGAGAAAAGAAGAAGAATATGGAGAACGCGAGCAGCCAGACTGAGAGCGTAATACCCGTCGCGGCGCTTCCCGCAATGATGCGGATGGTGTAAAGCCCGGCCAGAACACAGATATCGATCACTACCCGCCGCTTGAGATGCACCGAATACGCAGTGGTCAGTACGTAGTAGCCCAGCATGACGAACAGGAATTTCCAGCCAAGAAGCGCGGATATGGCCGCGCCCGCCAACCCGATCAAAAACGCCATCAAATTGCCATGCGCGATCGGGATGCTGCCTGATGCGAGCGGACGCAGACGCTTGTGTGGGTGCGCTCTGTCCGAACCTAGATCGAGTAAGTCGTTCAGAATATAGACGCTGGACGCAACCAGGCTGAACGCGACGAAGGCAGCGAAGCTAAGGAGCATCGTCTGGCTATCGAACTGATGCGCCGCAAGCATGGGCAGAAACACCAGGCCATTCTTGAGCCATTGATTAGGTCGTAGCGCCTTGACATAAGGTCGAATGGAGTGGGCTGTCGTGGTCAAATGCTCAACCGGCTTGCCAAGATTTTCCGCACGATCCTTTAACGTTTGCGAAGCGTTGACCGTGATCACCTTGTCCGACTGCGCCCAGACAGGAACATCGGCCTTTGCATCGCCCATATAGGCAAAACCTTCAACGCCGAATCGGTCGGCCAAGAACGCGGCCTTGGCCTTGCCTTTCAGGTTCAGGCGACCATCCGATCCATGAACTTCGTCAAAGAGTCCCAGATGCTTTGCGACACGCTCCGCGATGCTTTGATCGCTTGCCGTGACCAGTGCGGTACGCCCACCCCTGTCGCGCCAGGCCTGGACATAAGCGATGACATCTCGGTCGTAGGGTAAAGTTGCCTCGTCCAGTCGTGACGTTTGTGCCAGATGTTGTTTAAGCGTGGCACGACCGGAGAACAGCGCCATTGTCAAAAGTAACGGGTTGCGTCCGAATGCGGACCAAAAAGTCTCCCACAGAATGTCTGAGCGAAGCAACGTGCCGTCGAGATCAACGACAACAACAGGCGCATCACTACTGCTCACAACACGAGCTCCAGAGGACCCAGAAAGTTGGCCCGACATATAACCCCTCCCACCCGTGTGCGTGTGCCATCGCCGTACCTGACTTCAGGAGCATCACGTCATTGAGCACGAGCTCGAGTGCGTTTCGTGAAGTCACACAAAAGCACCTCCTTCAAGGAAGTGCCGCATCGGGCAAACCCGCGTGGAGCAACAGAATTTCCCGGCAGAAGCCCCTCCACGCCGCCCACCCCGCAACTAGGATAGGTCTCGAACGGGACGTAATCAAGCTTAACACAGTAAGAGGCGCTCGGGCCGCACGCTGCCGCATTTACGAATCCTGCATTAGGTCTGCCTTGTCTTCGAGTGCCCCCTAAATAGTAATGCGGTCTGCGCGACAGGCCTCCGATGATGAGATTCCCCTGCCCTAAATTCCAAACAAGCGAAACCAGGGCTAACGGGAACGCCAAACTCCACCGTGAAGGAGAGTAGCGCGCGAGGGCATAAGGTAATCGGGTTTCGTCACACGCCGTGTGAGGAACGTGGATTGCATGCCATCCACCTAATCGTCATCGTCCTTGCCATGCTCGCCCTCGCAGGGATGGCGCAAGCTGGCCATCTCTCGACCGAACGCAAACTGGGCGCACTCGCCTAACCTTGGTCGCGAAGATTTCAACCACGGGGCCATGCGGGTGAGACGAAAAGCAAGTCCGCATTGATGGAGGTAAATTGATGGAGGTAAATGGAGTCGACTCATGGAGTTGCTTGAAGGGCCGTGCGTTCTCACCAATGGCCCGCAAGCGGTAGGGCCCGCCGCCTTTGGTTTCTAAGTGCCTTGGCAATCCCTATCGCAGCAACGAAAACATGGCCGGCAAGTACGCACACAGAATCCAGAATAGGGTGTAGAAGCTCATGAGGTTCCCCCTTCAGCGAGCCCCAGCCCGATGATCTTGCTAAACTGCGATTGGCCTATCTTGGTTCCGGCGGCGAAAGAAGAACTAAGGCGAGCAGAAACGCACCAGTAGGACACGATTACGCGTTCCGCCTTTCGGTAATGCGGGCCCCCGGGGGATTCTCCATGGCTATGGACCGCCCGCTCCCCGGGGCGGATCCTGCCAAATCGAGACGCCCCGCAGCTCCATTCTTAGCGTATCCGCGGGACTGGTCGCTTAAGACATTTCGGATGTGCCTTTTCTTGACCCGAATTGTTTTGGGCACGCTCTGCCCCGGACGGAGTTCTAAATACAATCAGTCCTGAGTCTCGTTCGTCCAAAAGTCTGACATGTGTTTCAAATAGACTAGACAGCTTCTGGAGCGCCTTGGGGAACCAATCCGCCTTGTGATGTGTAAAAGCTACGACTATGAAATCATAATTAAGTAATTCATCAATATTTTTCTCGAACTTGAACTTGTTCCTACGTTCCTCACCGCGTTGAATGTACCCATTGATGCAAGCCTTTTTGCTAAATCTATGCAAGTAATAGTTCAACGTAGGAGACTTACGCCAAGTTGTTTCGTAGACAAAATAGCTGTGCTCTGGATCGTTCTCTATCAAATTCGCTATCTGGCCACCAACACCTCGCCAGTCATCTTTGTGCTCCGTCGCTGCGACGTACGCGCCAGGGGCGACTAGTAGGGTCGCGGCGGCCAGGATGTAAAGCAGGCCGTAGCGGCGATAATGTTGGGTTACCGGGAAGCGGCCGAAGCGTGCAGCGACGGCATCAAGGAGCCTAACCAATTCCTCAAGTGCAAGCACCACCAAGATAGCCAAAGGCGGCGCACAAAAGATCATGTAACGGGACTTGAAAGATGCTGCTTCCGTTATTATGCCGAACAGATAGAAAAACAGAAATGGGGTTATGGCCCAAATAACAAAATAGAAGACGAAATAATATTTAAGATCGCTATTGGCTTGTCGATTTTTAATCGTCCTCCCTGAGCGAATAACGAGCGCTAGCACCAAGAAACAGACAATCGCCAAAACCAAGATCGACTTACCCATATTGGGGTAATACATCAACTCCAAGAACGCCGACCAGGGATTTAGACTGGGGACTTGGCTCCGTTCCAGCCCTTGATCTTCAAAGCGCTCTACAGCTGTCTGGCCCCACATTATCCAGAACAAGACTACAGGCGCGGCTATCACTCCCGCTACTTTCGCGAGGCTCAACAGCCGACCCAACCCCCTCTCCCTTTGCAAGGAGTAGAGGAAAAGGAACAGGCCCTGAGCCACGAGGAAAAAGAGATCATAATAATGACTTAGAAGTATGGCCAGGTTAGTTGTCGTCAAATATACGAAATGACGATTCCAAATTAGATGGCGCCAATCCGTGAACGGCAAACTTCTTAAATATTTGTA
>CAZUKP010000042.1:0-25571 GCA_964620915.1 uncultured Hyphomicrobium sp.
TGCCGACGGTGGAGCGCGGGTTCTTCGAGGTCGTCTTCTGCTCGATGGAGATGGCGGGCGACAGGCCGTCGATGTGGTCGACGTCCGGCTTCTGCATCATCTCGAGGAACTGGCGCGCGTAGGCCGACAGGCTTTCGACATAGCGGCGCTGGCCTTCGGCGTAGATCGTATCGAACGCGAGCGAGGACTTGCCCGAGCCCGACAGGCCCGTGAACACGACCAGCGCGTCGCGGGGGATCTCAAGGTTGACGTTCTTCAAGTTGTGCTCGCGCGCCCCGCGGACGTGAATGGTCTTGGTCAGATCCGCCGCTGAAACGGACTTGGCCGGGCCGGCGCTGCGGGGCTTGCGGGTACGCTTTTGCATGGGACTTAGGTAGCGAAGGGCGACCCCGGCGGCAATGGAGCCTGCCGCCGCGCCCCGGGCCACGGCGTCTCATCGCACAAAAAAAAGGCCGCGGGAGACGGGTGTCCCGCGACCTGCGAACGGAGATCGTTCGCAAGAACCGATTATTTGGGGTGGCTCAAGTTCGTGCCGTCGGACTCGATCGTGTCGTCCTCGACGACCATCCAGGAGAAGCCCCAGGGACCGGTGACGCCACAGCCCTGTTTGCACTCGAAGGTCTCGGCTTTGCCGGCGGCGACGGTCTTGGTTTCCTCGGCATTGCCCCGGTCAACGCCGATCGTGTAGTCGGCCTTGCCGGTGTTCTTAACGGTTACGGCGCCGGCGGCGGCTGGGATCACCAGCAAGGCTGCGGCGGCGATTAGGATGGAGCGCTTCCTCATAGGTCCTCGCATTGCTCTGTCGTTTCTAACACAAAAGGTTATAACATTACAATTAAGGGACGGCTAGAGGCGATCGCCGAGAATGCTGCCGGCCGCGGTGACAAATTTGGTGCAGCTGCGAACGTTTGAGTCACGATTGCTTAGGGCCGTGGACGTATGATTCAGCGAAAAGACGCCGGCCGCTGAGGGACTAGGACCGTGGACGAACTGATTGCGATCGTTCTTCGCAACGCTACGCTAAGCTTGCTTATTTTGAGCGCGATAGCCGCCGCCGTAGCAATCGGGATGAGGCGGGGCGGCATCACCTTCGCGATGGTGGTCGAAGAGCTTCTCGCCTATTTCATCTTGTGCTCAATCGCGATCGGCTTCTTCTACAATTTCGTTGTCCACGTCTTCTTCGGTGAGATGGCGGCCGAATTCATCGGCTGGGCCGACAGTCCCTTTCAGGCGGAAGTGGGTTTTGCCAGTCTCGGCTTCGCGGCAGTCGGGCTCTTGGCCTTCAAGGGCAATTGCACTGTGCGGCTTGCCGCCATTATTGGGCCGGCCTGTTTTCTTTGGGGAGCTGCTGGTGGCCACGTCTATCAGATGCTCACGGCTGACAACTTCGCGCCGGGCAACGCCGGCACCGTGTTTTATACTGACATCTTTCTGCCGGTCATCGGCTTCGTGCTGCTTGCGTTGAAGCGCGCAACATCCGGTCCTGGATCTCAAGCGGTAGGAGATCCATCTGCAGCGTGCTAGGTCCACTCAAAGAGTGGTATCGGAAGCTTAAGCTGTCCCCCATCAGTGGAGTACCAGTGCCATGTCCGTGCTCAAGTGGATCCTGATCATCTTCGGCGTTCTGTTTGTTATTGTGCTCGCCATTGTTATCGGCGGCTACTTCTGGGCCCAGAATGTCGAACCCGTGAAGCTTACCGCGGCCGATTTGAAAGTCGGCGGGGCCTATCCTGCCGAGGAACGCCAGACCCTGATCGCGGCGTGTCAGAAGAACATGAAAGCGCCGACGGACGACAAGAATGCCTGCACGTGTGTGGCCGACAAGGCGGGGACCGACATCTCGCGCTTTGACCGCCTGGTGCTCACGGCCGGGTTCGAGGGCAGCCCGACGAAGATCGTCGCGCTCACCAAAGGGTTGATACAGAGCGGCATCCCTAAGGCAGAAGTCGATGCAGCAGACGCTGCCTCGAAGCAGAATCTTGAAGACCTCATGAAGGCGTGCGGCCTAGAGAAATGAGTCCAGTCCGAGGGGGATGAGCCGATGAGGCTCTCGACGAGGTGCTGTGTCGTGGGAGGTGGGCCTGCCGGCGTGATGCTCGGGTACTTGCTGGCGCGGGCGGGCATCGACGTCGTCGTTCTAGAAAAGCACGCAGACTTCCTACGCGACTTTCGCGGCGACACGATCCACCCATCGACATTGGAGGTGATGGAGGAGCTCGGTCTTTTGGATGAGTTCCTCAAGCTTCCCCACAATCCTGTCAGGCAGCTCGGCGTGAAGATAGGAGAAACGCCGATCACCATCGCAAATTTCTCTTTCCTGCCCGCGCACCGCGCCTTCATCGCCATGATGCCGCAATGGCATTTTCTGAACTTCCTGACCGAGCACGCGCGTGCCTACCCGACGTTTCATCTTCATATGCAGGCAAACGCGACCGAGATCATCGAAGCGGATGGGCGGGTCACCGGCGTGCGCGCCGACACACCTGATGGCCCGTTGCAGGTCAATGCCGATCTGGTCGTCGGGTGCGATGGACGCCATTCGACGGTGCGCGAACGGGCTGGCTTCGTTGTGGAGGATATCGGTGCGCCTATCGATGTTTTTTGGATGCGCATTTCACGCGAACCGGGAGACCCGGGAACGGGTGGTCGGCTCGATGCAGGCAGTTTTTTCGCGATGCTCGATCGCGGGGATTACTGGCAGCTTGCCTATGTCATCCCGAAGGGAGCCTCGGACAAGGTTCACGCAGCGGGCCTTCCCGCGTTCCGCGAGACGATCGCTCGTACATTGCCGTTCTTGGCGGGTCGCGTGGACGAGCTCAAATCGTGGGATGACGTGAAGTTGCTGACGGTCCGGGTCGACCGGCTGCGCAAATGGTACGAGCCGGGCCTCCTGTGTATTGGCGATGCGGCGCACGCGATGTCACCGATTGGCGGGGTCGGCATCAATCTGGCCATTCAGGATGCGGTCGCGGCGGCCAATATCCTTTGGCGACCTCTGAAAGAGGGAACCTTGAGCGAGTCCGATCTGGCCGCCGTCGAGAAGCGTCGGATGTTCCCAGTGCGCGTCACTCAGAGGTTGCAGGTGATTGCACAGAACCGCATCGTCCAGCCGGTATTGAAGAGTACCGCGCCGTTGAACCCGCCGGCCATTTTACGCCTGGTTGATCGCTGCCCCTGGCTGCAGCAGTTCCCCGCCCGGCTCGTCGGTGTCGGCGTGCGCCCCGAGCATGTTCGCTCGCCCGAGATTGCTGCCCCAACGCCATGACCTGATCCGTCCTAGCGGCGCGATTGCTGCGCTGTGTGCGAATTGCTTAGATCGCTCCGCGGATAGGGCTGCGATCAGGAGGGCGATCCAATGGCGACGACGGGTGCGCGAGACAAGCATAAGCCCTTTTACAAGCAGCTCTATGTGCAGGTGCTTGTCGCTATCGCGCTGGGGTTCTTGTTGGGATGGCTTGCTCCTGACATCGCGGAGAGCGATTGGGTCAAGGCGCTGGGCGATGGCTTCATCAAGCTGATCAAGATGGTCATCGCGCCCATCATCTTCTGCACAGTTGCCTCGGGCATCGCCCATATCGATGATGCGCGGAAAGTCGGCCGGGTTGGCGTCAAGGCGCTCATCTATTTTGAAGTCGTCTCGACGGTGGCGCTAATCATCGGCCTGATTGTCGGTAACGTCGTTCAACCGGGGGCCAACTTCGGCGGTACGGCGAGCGCCGAGGCCGTCGCCGAATATGCCAGCCGCGCCGAAGCTCAAAAGCCGGTCGATTTCATTCTTCACATCATCCCCGATACCGTCGTCGGCGCGTTCGCCGAAGGTGAAATTCTCCAGGTTCTGCTCTTTTCGGTGCTTTTCGGTTTCGCGCTGATGCTGCTCGGTGAGCGCGGTCGCTCTGTGCGTTCGTTGGTCGATGACGTCGGTCATGCCTTTTTCGGGGTGATTGCCGTGGTCATGAAGGCCGCACCGATCGGCGCATTTGGCGCCATGGCCTACACGATCGGTCGGTATGGTCCCGAAGCGATCGGAAATCTGCTGGGCTTGATCCTCACGTTCTATGCGACCGCCGCCTTGTTCATCTTTGTCGTGTTGGGCGCTGTCGCATGGGCAGCGGGCTTCCGCATCTGGAATTTCATCGCTTACATCCGCGATGAGATCCTAATCGTGCTCGCTACGAGTTCATCGGAAAGCGCGCTTCCCCAGTTGATGGCGAAGCTGGAGCGGCTTGGATGCTCAAAGTCGGTCGTTGGGCTGGTTGTGCCGACGGGTTACTCCTTCAACCTAGACGGCACCAACATCTACATGACGCTGGCAACACTGTTCATTGCCCAAGCGCTTGGCGTCGACCTCACGATCGGTCAGCAGCTCACGATCCTGGGCGTTGCGATGCTGACATCCAAGGGCGCAAGCGGCGTCACGGGCGCTGGTTTTGTCACGCTGGCGGCCACATTGGCTGTCGTCAACCCGGCTCTGGTGCCAGGCATGGCGATCGTGCTGGGGATCGACAAATTCATGAGCGAATGCAGGGCGCTCACCAATTTCATCGGCAACGGGGTGGCCACGATCGTCGTTGCGGCATGGGAAGGCGAGCTTGATCGGGTGGCACTGGCGCAGGGACTGACAGGGCGCACCGATGCTGCAGATGCAAAATCCGCGCTGAGTGGATAGGCAGGAAAACGCCCGCACTAGGTAGTGTGGTCCGTCAGAGCAACGAATTCAGGGTCATCCTGTGCGCGGCGCTCGAAACTCAGGAAGTCGTAGTAGCCACATCGGCCGCTGCCGGGAAAGGACCGGCAGACACTGGGGCGCGCTTCATAGATGGTGCAGCGGCGCTTTTCGGTGTCAAAAAAGCGGCAAATACGGCCGTATATCTCATCGGCTTTGCGGCGCATGGCATATTTGCGGCCATGGGCCTCCTTCGTGAAGGTGCGTTTTGCCTGATCGAATGACATATCGTGATGCTTGGCCAGCCGTTCGACATCACGCTTGTCGAGTGCGATGAGCGGGTAGGAACAGCAATAGCCGGGGCATTTCGCACAATTATAGAGCTGAGCGCTCACGCGTTGGGCCTCCAATCAGCAGCAAGAACGCCCGCCAAAGCAGATCAGAACGGGCAAGAGCAACCGAGTCGCGGTTGACTCATGCAATGTACGGGGGGAGAGAGCAAGTGCTGAGGCGTGTATCATGCACTTCGGCGTATGCTATGTCACACTTTCTCCGCTAATGTCTGGCGCATTCCGCGCGTCGCGTGTTTGTTAGGGGCGTACCTCATGGTGGAAATGACTCAGACAACTCCAGACTCCGAAACGCCCGTCAACCCGTACAGCCTCCTTGAGGCCGTCAACCGCTCAAGCGACCAGGCGCACACTGGCTGGCTGATCTTTTTGGCCATCATGACCTATCTCATGGTGGCCGTAGCCGGGGTTACGCACGAGGCGATCCTCTTGGAGACGCCCGTCCAGCTGCCGATCCTTCAGGTCAATATCCAGCTCAAGCAGTTCTTCCAGTTCGCGCCCGTCGTGCTGGTGCTCTTTCATCTGGGCATCCTGGCGCAGTTGGTGCTGTTGGCCAAAAAGACCCTCGAGTTCGATCACGCCATCCGTCTTCTGGAAACCACCAGCAAACGCACACATCCCTTGCGCCTCGAACTCCACAATTTCTTCTTTGTGCAGGCAATTGCCGGGCCCCACCGCAGTTTCATTATGAGCGGCTTCCTGCACATCATGCTGTGGCTGACGATCGTCATTCTGCCCGTCGTGCTTCTGCTCTACATGCAGGTGTCGTTCCTGCCCTATCACAATGAGACGATCACCTGGATCAATCGCATCGCGCTCGTCTTCGACATTACCATGCTGCTGTTGATCGGCGTGTTCCTCATGCGGGCCGAGACGTCGTTCCCGCGCGCATTCTGGCGCATCACAGTCGCTCATCCGCTCGTGTCCTTTGTCACCGCTCTCGTTCTTGCTCTGGTGGCCTATCTGTCCTTTTTCGCAGCGACCGTGCCTGGCAAATCACTCGACCGCTACAGCCGTGAGTTCATGGCGATGTGGGGTGTCGACTTGGGCTCGCCGACCCATCAAAGCGGTTTTGCACTGCCCTTCGTGGCCCAACGCTCGGATGGAACGCTGTTCGGCGTCTTTAGCCGCAACTTGAACGTCACCGACGCCGATCTCGTTCACGACAACGACATTCGAACCGGTGAGAAAACGATCAGCCTGCGCGGCCGCGACTTGCGATACGCCAAGCTTGACCGCACTGACTTGCGCGGGGCGGATTTGACGGATGCCAACCTCAATGGCGCCAGTCTGGCAGGCGCTGACCTGCGGCAGGCGTGGATGGGCTGTGCGGAGTTGGACGTCTTGCTGTTGTATAACGACCGTAAGGCTGCCAAGTGCCCTACGGCAGCTTCAGCCGACTTTACGCGTGCAAAGCTGGAAGGCGCGCGTATGTCGGGGATCAACATCAGCGGTTCGAAGTTCGATGGAGCCAACCTTCAAGGCGCGCAGCTCGAGAATGCGACGCTAATAGGGGCGAGCTTCAAGAACGCAGAACTACAAAAGGCTAGTATGACCGGTGGTGTCCAGGCTCAGGGCACAAACTTCCTCAATGCTTCTTTGCAGGGTGCCGATATGAACGGCGCGCAACTGCAGTTCGCAGACTTTTCGGGCGCGGACATGCAGGGCTCGGTTCTGGACTTTGCCAATTTTCAAGGCGCGCTTCTCAGCGATGCCGATCTTGAAGGGGCAAGCCTGCGGCGCGCTAAGCTGCAGGGGGCGAATTTGGCGGGCGCCAAGATCGATGGCGCCGACCTGCGCGGGGTCGCGCTCTGGCTCACACCACCACCATCCCGGGATGCCAGCGGCCTGACCGACTATTCGGATCTCACCGTCTCTGTCGTGACCGAGGACGATAAGGCCTTTCTCAAAACTGCAATTGATGCGGTCGGCGCTAATGATCCAGATGCCAGTGCCCGTCATCAAGAAACGGCGAAGCCGCTGCTCGACTCGCAAGCGGGCGCCAAATGGAAGGGCAGCCCCGATTACCGGCGTTGGCAAAGCTATGTCGGCGCATCCGGTCCAGGATCCTCAGGTGCGTACAGCATTCAGCTCACAACCTATCTCACCAAGCTGATGTGCAGTCCCCTCTGGAGCGATGGGTCGATCGCAACGGGTGTTTCACGGCGGGCCATCAGTCAGCAGTTCCGCGGCGACGTTGTCGCTCTTTATGACGGACTAAGAGACAGATCCTGTATTGCCTCCAGGAATACGCCGGCAGACGTGCTGCATGCTCTGTCGACCGTGGCCGAGCAAGCCCGAAACGAGCAGCAGCAGGTCATCGTACCAGCACCGGTCGAAGCAGGGGCCTTGGCAAGTCCTTAGGCCTGCCTTATTATAGAACATAATGAGAACATACAGGTGTCCGCGCTTCGTTGAAGCATGGGCCCGTGCACGCTCTGAAAGCCGTGGACAAGCCCAACGCGGGCAAGGCGTCCGAGCTGCGTCGGACTAGAGTTCGATTTGAGTCGAGGAGGCTGCGGTTCCATCCAGCACTGGCGCTGGGAGCCGCGAGAAAGAACTTTGTGGTGTACCGGTCGAGCATCGGGGCGCCCAGATATGAGGAGTGCAACGCATGGCCGGTTCCGTGAACAAGGTGATCCTGATTGGCAATCTCGGTAAGGACCCCGAAATCCGCCGCACGCAGGATGGACGACCGATCGCCAACTTGCGCATAGCGACGACCGATACCTGGCGCGACAAGGCCACGGGTGAGCGCCGCGAAAAGACAGAGTGGCACTCCGTCGTCATCTTCAACGAGAACCTGTGCCGGATCGCCGAGCAGTATCTCAAGAAGGGCGCCAAGATCTTTGTTGAGGGCTCGCTGCAGACGCGCAAGTGGCAGGGCCAGGACGGGCAGGATCGCTACTCTACGGAAGTCGTCCTTCAGGGCTTCAACGGCAATCTCACCATGTTGGATGGACGCAGCTCAAGCTCGGGGATGCAGGAGAACGGCCAGGCTGACTATGGCGGCTCCGACAATGGCAATGGCGGGGGCGGCAAGAGCGCGTCGTCCAAGGGTGGTTTCGACAAGCAGCTAGACGACGAGATCCCGTTCTAACAGCGGCTGTCACGCACAACACAAGACGTGCGCCTGACCGGGCGGACTGAGATCAGTCCGCGTCGGTTTGGCGCTTGGCTCGACTGGGCGTCTTGCGGGCTGGCGGTGCGGCTTCGTTCTTTTCCTGCCCTTTGGCACTGCCGGCTGTCGCGGTCTGAGGCTTGGCGGTGGCAGGTTTTGAGCGGCTGGCGGTGGTCTGCGTACGCGGCGCACTCTTGGCCTTTGTGCCGGCTGTGCGGGAGGATTTGTTCTTTTTCGAAGTTTCACTCTGAGCCGCGACTGACGCTTCGTGACCTTTCACCGATTGCGTTTCGATAAACAGGCGGCGCACCTCGGGATACTTCGCCTTGATCGTGCGCTCCAGCTCGGAGGTCACCTCTTCGACTTTCTCCGCCGGGATGCCGTCGACGGCGTCGACGCTTGCTGCAACGAGCACATCTTGCGGTCCAAGGTGCATGGTCCGGATCTCGTTGATGGCAAGAAGCGGACCGGTTGCCTTGATCTGCTTTTTGAAGATGGCCTGGATGCCCGACTGCAGTTTGGGACTTGCGGCCTCGCCGACGAGAAGACCTTTGACCTCGATGCTCATGAACGCGGCAACGGTGGCAAGTATGCCGCCAATCATGATGGACGCAACGGCATCGGCACGCTCCCAACCCAATGTCTGAACGCAAATGAGCGCGACGAGAGCGATGAGCAGGCCGGAGACCGCCGCAATATCCTCAAGCAGGACTGTAAAGAGTGCAGCGTCCTTGGAAGCGCGCAACGCGGCAAACCAGCTTCGCGTACCACGATAGGATTCAAACGCCATCATGGCCCTGTAGGCCGAGTAGCCTTCGAGGGCGATCGCGATACCCAGAACCGTATAGCTGATCCAGAACTCGGAAACCGGATGAGGATCGCGGAGCTTGGCGATGCCTTCATAGATCGAGACGCCGGCGCCCATCGAGAACAGCAACACGGCGACGACGAAGCTCCAGAAGTAAATTTCCTTCGAATAGCCGAAGGGGTGGTGCTCGTCTGCCGGTCTTTGCGACCTATGGAGGCCATACAACAACAGTGCCTGGTTGGATGTGTCGACCAGGGAGTGGATGGCCTCCGACAACATCGCTGAGGATTGAGACAACGCCGCTGCCACGAACTTCGCCACGGCAATGCCGAGGTTGGCCACCAGGGCAATTATCACGACAGTCTTCGAGCTACTTGATGCCACGCCTCTTTCCTTGATCGCTTCAGGAGGGCTTCAGTCGACTGGCGGCCGTCAAAGTTCGTGCCGCCGGTTCCATGCGCTCAGCACGAACGGACGCAATCGAACATATGCGGTGAACTATCACAATTTTGTCGATCGTGCCGTGCAAATTGCCACCGAAGTCTATGGCCAGCCGGCCCTCAATAAGACCCAGGAGGATGTTGACCCATGTGGCGAACAATCGGCGTAGCGTTGTCGGCTTTTTTGAGCATCTTTCTGGTGGTCATAGAACCTGCGGCCGCACAACGGGGCGGCGGCGCCAATTGGGACCAATGGCGATGGGAACTCTTAGGTGCCACCCGCATCGGAGGTTATGGCCGCGATCGTGATGAGATAAATGTCGGAGTCGGTAAAGGCCGATTCGAAAGAGTCGTATTGAGCGTCGCTTCCGGGCGGGTCAGCATCAATTCGTTGCGGATCGTGTTCGGAAATGGCCAGGCCCAGAATGTTCGTTTGAACGACACGCTGCGCGAGGGGCAAAGGACACGGCCTATCGACTTGCAGGGCGGCAATCGCGCCATCCAGCAGATCGTAATTGTTGGACGTGCGCGAGGTGGGCGCGCTGTCGTTGAGGTGTTTGGCGATCCAGCCCCGAAGTGGGAGCTCATCGGCAAGCAGCGCATTGGCAGCTACGGCACCAACCTCGACACCGTTATCGTCGGCGCACGCTCGGGTCCGTTTACGAAGATCAGGCTGGAGGCCAGGAGGCAGAGCGTCTACATCGTCAGCGTGCGCGTGGCCTACAACAATGGCAAAGCGCAGGTCTTCCGCCTCGGCCAGCGTCTCGACAAGGACCAAGCGACAAAGCCGCTGGTCCTATCGGGTCGCAATCGTGGCATCGAGCACGTCGAAATGGTCTACCGCAGCCGACCCGGCTCCGGACGTGCCGGCATCATCGAGGTTTACGGCGAAAAGGCGAGGGCACCGCGTCCGCCTCCGCCGCCGCGCCAGCGTTGGGAAAAACTCGGCTGTCAAAACGTCGGCATTGGCGCCGACCGGGATGTCATCCGCGTCGGAAGAAACGAAGGACGGTTTGATGCGATCCGCCTGCGCGCAAACGGGGCCAATGTTTATGTGTATGATCTGACGGTCGTCTACGGCAGTGGCCAGCCCGATAGCCTGCGGGTCCGCAGCCAAATTAGGGCCGGTAGCGAAACCAAACCGCTTCCTCTCAGCGGCAGGAACAAGCGGGCGATCAAGCAGATCGAGCTGACATACGGATCAATTCCAAACTTTGGGGGCCGACGTCCGGAGCTTTGCGTCGACGGCCGCCGCTGATATCGAGCCCACCACTAAAGACGAAGAGCCCCGCGATGCGGGGCTCTTTTTTGTTGGGGCAGCCGGCTTTGATCTGCTTAGGGCTGCGTTGCAGGTTCGCTGGTTTCCGGTGCGGGGGTCACCTCGCTCGGCGCAGCGCTCTCTGAATCACCGCTTTGGGACTCTGCCGGCGGGCTTTCGACTGCCTCGCGAGCCTTGTTGTAAGCATCCTTTGCTGCCTCTTGCGCCTGCTCGAGGGCCGGGGCGGTCTTTTCCTTGACGTCCTCGTAGACCTCCTTAGCGGTCTGCTTGGCCTTTTCGAGGGTGGGGCCGGCGTCTTTCTTGGCCTTCTCGTAGGCGTCCTTGGCCGTGACTGCGCCCTTGTCGCTCAGCTCCTTTGCCTTGGCGATGGCACGGTCGAGTAGTGACTTGGGCGGCTTGGTACGTTTGAACGAGTCAAGCGCATCGAGCGTTTCTTTGGTGGCCTGCGGCAGAACGATGGTCACCGTTCCGTCCTCGTTCTTAATCTGCAGTGCGGAGAGCCGAACAGCCACACGCTTTTCGCCAAATCCGGCAAACCCGCCGGTTCCCATCACAACGCCGACGACCTGGTTGTTCTCGTCGAGAATGAGATCCTCAATGTCGCCGATGATCTTCCCGTCTGCGTTTTGCACCTGAACGGTGAGCAGAAGATCCTTGGCAAGGTATTCACCCTCACCTTGGGTTGAAAGGAAGACGCCCTCCTCGGCTACGGTCGTTTGGGCTAAGGTTGGAAGCGTCAGGAGTGCCACTGCCGCCAAGGTCAACACGCTTCTCTTCATTTCAATTCGCTCCTCTTCGACCGGTGTGCGCACAACGCGTCGCGCAATGCTTCGAATACCACTTCTTGTGGGATGTCGGCGCACGTGCGGTCTAGCGGGTCTGTGTGTCGTGGACAAGTCAATTGCACACACAGATGCGGCAAACTGGCCGTCTGTGTAAACTGCTGGTTTTATTGGGAAAAGCCGAGACCGAAAACAGATTGCGCTTGCGAGTACCGTTGGCTCCGCCGATCGGCATGTGTTAGTCTGACTCGACAATTCAGCGGACCAAAAGCGCGCCGCAACGGCGTGCATTGCCTAATTTACGGACAACTAGAACGTGGCCGACGGAACCGACGACCAAACACCAGTTGGCGGGGAGCCAAGCGACATCCGCCCGGTGTCCATCTCAGATGAGATGAAGCGCTCCTACCTTGAGTACGCGATGAGCGTTATCGTCTCTCGCGCGCTCCCCGACGTGCGCGATGGGCTGAAGCCCGTGCACCGCCGCATCCTCTTTGGCATGATAGGGTTGGGCCTTGAGCCCAACAAGAAGCACGTGAAGTCCGCGCGCGTCGTCGGCGAGGTGATGGGCAAATATCACCCGCACGGCAACCTTGCCATCTACGATGCTCTGGTGCGCCTTGCGCAGGATTTCTCCATGCGCCTGCCCCTGATCGACGGGCAAGGCAACTTCGGCTCGTTGGACGGCGATCCTCCCGCGGCCGAGCGCTACACCGAATGCCGCCTCAACAAGGTGGCCATGAATCTGCTCGACGACCTCGACAAGGACACCGTCGACTTTCGCGAAAACTACGACGGCACTCTGGAGGAACCAAGCGTTCTTCCGGCCAAGTATCCCAACCTACTCGTCAATGGCGCGGGCGGTATTGCGGTGGGTATGGCGACCAACATTCCACCGCACAATCTCGGTGAAGTGATCGACGCGTGCCTTGCGCACCTCGACAATCCGGAAATCTCGATAGACGAGCTGTGCCAGATCATTCCTGGGCCGGATTTCCCGACGGGCGCCCTCATTCTGGGGCGCACAGGCGCTCTTTCTGCCTATCACAAGAGTCGCGGCTCGATCATCATGCGCGCCAAGGTGGAGGTCGAGGAGATCCGTAAGGATCGCACCGCACTCGTCATCACGGCGATCCCCTACCAGGTCAACAAGCGCACTCTGATCGAGAAGATTGCCGACCACGTTCGCGACAAGAAGATCGAAGGCATCTCCGACATTTGGGATGAGTCGAACCGCGAAGGTATGCGCATCATTATTGAGCTAAAGCGCGATGCGGTCGCCGACGTCGTGCTCAACCAGCTCTGGCGCTTCTCGGACCTGCAAACCACATTCGGCGCCAACATGCTTGCCATCAACGGCGGGCGGCCGGAGAGTCTGAACCTCAAGGACATGATCGAGGCTTTCACCGTCTTCCGTGAGGAGGTGGTGAGCCGGCGCACCAAGTACTTGCTCAACAAGGCGCGCGACCGCGCTCACGTTCTTGTCGGTCTCGCGATTGCCGTTGCCAATATCGAT
Source organism: uncultured Hyphomicrobium sp. (assembly GCA_964620915.1). Classification (GTDB taxonomy): domain Bacteria; phylum Pseudomonadota; class Alphaproteobacteria; order Rhizobiales; family Hyphomicrobiaceae; genus Hyphomicrobium_A. Next base: position 12,960 of record CAZUKP010000042.1, read on the forward strand.
GAGGTCATCAAGCTCATTCGCCATGCGCCAAGTCCTGCCGAGGCGCGAGAGCAATTGATGACGCGCGACTGGCCGGCCCGCGACATCGCCCCGCTCGTCGAGCTGATCGCCGATCCTCGCCACAAGGTGTCTGACAAGGGCACTTACCGGCTTTCAGAGGAGCAGGCCAAGGCGATCCTGGAATTGCGCCTTGCTCGTTTGACCGCGCTAGGGCGCGATGAGATCGGTGATGAGCTCAAGAAGATCGGCGAGGAGATCAAGGAATATTTGGCGATCCTCGCGTCGCGCATGCGCGTCGTCGAGATCGTAAAAAAGGAACTCAACGACATCAAAGCGGAGTTTGCGACCCCGCGTAAAACCGAAATCGTCGATATGGAAGGCGAGGTCGATGATGAGGACCTGATCCAACGCGAGGACTGCGTGGTGACGGTCTCGTTGAAGGGTTACATCAAGCGCGTTCCGCTTGCGACGTATCGTGCGCAGCGCCGCGGCGGCAAGGGGCGCTCCGGTGTCACGACCCGCGAGCAGGATGTCGTTACGCAGCTGTTTGTCGCCTCAACACATACGCCCGTCTTGTTCTTCTCGTCTCGCGGTATGTGCTACCGCATGAAGGTGTGGCGTCTGCCTGCCGCCACGCCGCAAGCCCTGGGCAAGGCTCTGGTCAACCTTCTGCCGCTGACGCAAGGGGAAGTGATTACATCCATCCTCCCCCTTCCCGAGGACCCTGAGACGTGGGGGTCCCTGCAGCTCGCCTTTGCAACCCGCACAGGCAACGTGCGCCGCAACGCCCTCACGGATTTTGAGAACATCAATCGCAACGGCAAGATCGCCATGAAGTTGGACGAGGGCGACTCGATCGTTGCGGTCCACATCTGTACGCCAGAAGACGACGTGCTTCTCACGACGGCTCAGGGCCAGTGCATTCGCTTTCTGTTGAAGGACGCCGTGCGTCTCTTCAAGGGCCGCGGGTCCGATGGCGTGCGTGGTATCAAGCTCGAGAGCGGAGATCACGTGATCTCCATGGCGATCCTCACCCACGTAGATGCGGAACCGGCTGAGCGTGCAGCTTATCTGAGGCAGGCGGTCATGTTGCGGCGCGCGCAAGGTGAGGAAATCGCCGAGGGCGCTTCCGAGGTTGAGGCCGAGGGCGGAGCTGCCACTGAGCTGACGTCGGGGCGGTTTGCCGAACTCGGCGCAAAAGAGCAGTTCGTTCTGACCGTTTCCGAGAAGGGGTTCGGTAAGCGCAGCTCGTCGTACGAGTATCGGACCTCGGGACGCGGCGGCAAAGGGATCGTCGCGATGGTCGTTAACGAGCGCAATGGACCGCTTGTTGCGTCTTTCCCCGTCGCCGAAAACGACCAGATCATGCTTGTTACCAATGCCGGACAGCTCATTCGCTGCCCCGTGAATGACGTGCGCATTGCAGGGCGCAACACCCAAGGCGTTACGGTCTTCAAGACCGATGTGGATGAGCACGTCGTCTCCGTTGAGCGCATTCCCGATGAGGCAGAAAACGGCGAGGACGAACACGGCACGGACGAGAACGGCGGGAGCGAGGAGCCGAGCACCGAATAGGTGTCGGCGGCCCCCTCAGCAAATCGCGTTCTTGATGTCCTGATTTTGGTGGACCGCAATCAAAGGCTCCGCGATCGGGCTGCGCGCGCACAGAGCCTTCCAGTCGGGCAAGAGCGCCCGGCCTCTGCCGGTCTGCATCACGAGGCCCCGCGACTTCAGGCGCGACATGATCCGGCTCAGCGTATCGGGATTCAGCGACAAGTAGTCAGCGATTTCGGTCCGCGAGAGCGGGATCTCGAAGCTGACACCATTTGCGCTCGGACTGCCGACCCGCAACGCGAGCTCAATCAGGAACGAGGCAACGCGTTCTTCCCCGTCGAGAGTGCCGATCATCGCGATGTGCAACACGTCGCGTGACTGCTTGTCGGCGAGCTGGCGGTGCACTGCCAAGGCAATTTGCGGTGCATTGCCGACTCGCGACTCAAACACGGCCAAAGGCATGCGCCACATCTCTGAAGCCGTGGCAGTTGCCAAAACGGGGACCGGAAACGGTGGGATCAGCCCCGCATGCACAATGTCGCCCGGGTAAAACAGCGTCAAAATCTGGCGCCGGTTGTCCGCGAGCGCGGTCTCGAGCAAGGCCAAGCCGGTGCCGATGACGTAGACCACATCGCAGTCCCCGTTGCTCAGCGGCAACTGTTGACGCCGCCGAGCACGAATTGTCGTGGCGGTTTGATGCAACGACTCGATGAGGCTCTGCCTCGATTCAGCCGAAGGATGGTCGGGTGCGACCGACTGCGGAGATCTATGTCTAAGAGGCGCTTGCGGGATCACGTTGGCGCTTTGCATTCGCGGTGGCCGGGAGTCGTTTGTCGAGTGAACACTCGTAGAGCCGGGAATGTGCCGCCTTGATCCAAGTCAAGGAATTCGGGGGTGTGACGAAGGGCCCGACTGGATCAAGCGGCGCGCGGTTGGTGCGCGGTGCATTTGACTTTCGTCAAGGATTCTCGTGTCAAGCGTGCCACACCACGGACCGTTTGCGCCCTTGCCTGATCTGCATCAGCCCAAAGCCGCCTTGATCGCTGTGCGTGCGGGCCGATTCCGAAAAGAGTGTTCATCAGGGTGCGGGTGATTCCCACGCGGGAGCCTGCAGATGACGAAGGGCCGAATTGGGGGCTGGTAGGATTATGACGGGATTGAAGAAGTACTGGATTGCAGCGGTAGCGGTGATCGTGGGTATGGCAGCCATCGCTCCGGCGAGCGCCGGAGACAGCAACGGCAACCTACAAGTGAAAGTGGGTGTAACCGGCGTCATTTTCGATGACAAAACCACGTCGACGACGGTTGACGGAATTTCAACGCCACTTGGCCAGGCGGAAGTGAATGACACAGTCATTCCGACGCTGATGATCAACTACTATCTTACGAAGAACTGGTCCGTTGAGCTGTTCTGCTGTTTTGCCGAGCTCAACGTCAAGGGCAAGTCGGAAGCCCTTGGCGACTTGGGCAAGCTGGCCTCCACGTGGGTCTTCCCGCCCATGCTGACGGCGCAGTACCACTTCGATGGTATGGGCGCCTTCAAGCCGTACGTCGGCGCGGGTGTTCAGTACATCCACTATTTCGACTCGTCGTCGAACATAGGCGGCAGTGTAGATTTCGAAGACAGCTGGGGCTTCGTGCTGCAGGCGGGCGCCGATATCGACATGGGAAGCGGCTGGTCGCTCGGTCTCGATGTCAAGAAGGTCTGGGAAGACACGGAGCTTACGTTCACCGACAGCGTCGTGGTGGCCCCGGTTGTCGCCGAGCATGACCTCGATCCGTGGGTCGTGACGGCGAACCTCGGCTACCGCTTCAATCTCTCGGATATCTTCGGACGGCGTTCCGCATCGGTGCCTTTGAAGTAGGTAGACACAACCTAAGAGATACGCGAGGCCCAGGCGCTGCCTGGGCCTCTTTTTGTTTACGCCGATGCCATTGGCCGTTGTGTGCGGTGTTACCCTCACGATATGAGTGAGGTTGCAGACACCAACGGCGAGCAATCGATGACACGCATCGGCTTTTATTCCGGCTCTTTCGACCCCGTCACGCTCGGGCATACCGATGTGATCGAACGGGGCTGCCGACTCGTGGACAAGCTCGTCATCGGCATTGGAGTTCATCCTTCGAAGAAGCCGCTGTTTGATGCTGACGAGCGCATTGAAATGCTGAGAGCGGAAACCGCACAGATCACCAAAGACACGGGGACGGAGATTGACATCATCACATTCTCCAACCTTGCCGTTGCTGCCGCCAAGGAGCATGGCGCACACGTCATTTTTCGCGGGCTGCGCGATGGCACGGACTTTGACTACGAGATGCAGATGGCGGGCATGAATGGTGCGATGCGGCCTGAAATTCAGACGGTGTTTCTCGCCGCTTCCCCGCACGTTCGCCACATCGCTGCAAATCTTGTGCGCCAGATTGCAATGATGGGTGGTGATCCGTCCTCGTTCGTATCTGCTGCGGTTGCGAAGCGGTTGAAAGCAAAGGCCGAAAATTAGCATGCGGCCCAGCCTCGCTCTTGCTCCAGCACTTGCAGGTGCACTGAGGAGAGGCGATAACAGCCCGAAACCAAAGAGCGCGGCTCGGCGACTACGTTGGATTGTCCGTGGCCGAATGAGAACAGGGAGGATCCGCCATGCGATTTCTTGCAGGCTCGGCGTTGGCCATGTGTTTGGTGTTTGTGGCAGCTTGCTCGGACCAGCCAAAAGTTGCGACTTCTTCTGAGGATCTCCTCGTCATCGATCTGAAGAATGGCCCGGTCGTTATCAAGCTTCGTCCGGACCTTGCCCCCAAGCATGTCGAGCGTGCGAAGCAGCTCGCCAAGGAGGGGTTCTATAACGGCATCAAATTTCACCGAGTCATACCCGGCTTCATGGCGCAGACCGGCGATCCAACGGGCACCGGCACGGGCGGCTCGAACTACCCCGATCTTCCTGCCGAGTTCTCTCAGGAGCCCTACAAACGCGGTACCATCGGCGCGGCGCGTACAGCCAATCCAAACAGCGCCAACAGCCAGTTCTTCATCTGCTACACCGACAATGGCTGCAGCAGCTTAACCGGGCAATATACGGTCTGGGGTGAAGTCATTGAGGGCATGGAGAACGTGGACAAGATTGCACGTGGCGAGCCGCCGGCTGTTCCCGACGTTATGGAGAAGGTCTATCTGAAGTCCTCTTCTGAATAGACGAGTGGCGCTTTGGAACGCCTTGAGCCTTCCCGGAGCGCACAACCGCGGGTTCATGTTTCGACATGAGACTCACGACTGTCGCCGTACGCTGATCCCCACCGTCTCGGCGCCATCGACCAACCGATCCAATCCCCACCGGAGACCGATATGACCACCTACGACGATCCTGAAAACACGCTCCTCATCGAGACGACCCAAGGCCCGGTCGTTATCGCGATGCGCCCCGATTTGGCGCCCAAGCACGTGGAGCGTATCAAAATGCTTGCGCGCGAAGGCTTCTACGATGGCATCCCCTTTCACCGTGTGATTGACGGCTTCATGGCGCAGACGGGTTGTCCGCACGGCACAGGCACTGGTGGGTCCAGCTATGGCAATCTACCCGCGGAGTTCAATTCGGAACCGCATGTGCGCGGTGTATGCTCGATGGCGCGCGCGCAAAACCCGAACAGTGCCAACAGCCAGTTCTTCATCTGCTTCGACGACGCTGGTTTCCTCGACAAGCAATATACCGTTTGGGGCAAGGTGATTGAGGGCATGGACAACGTCGACAAAATCAAGCGCGGCGAGCCCGTGCAAAACCCTGACAAGATGGTCTCGGTCAAAGTCGCCGCCGACGCCGCCTAGTGTGGTGTTGATGGCGGAAGCTTCGCCGCACACGGTGTCAGCGTTTATTTTTGCGTCCATTTTCCGGGTGCCTCGTCTTTTCTGGTGTAAGAACCGGAAAGCCAGGAGAACGTAGCCATGACCGACAGAGATGCAGATGCCGTGCGGGCTGCCGTGCGTGAAAGCTATGCCACTGTTGCCTCAGGTGGTGCGGCGCCCATCGGCGCGCGCGAGGGCGAAGACTCGTGCTGTGCGCCATCGTGTTGCGGGGGAGAGAAGCAGCCCTCGTCCCTCAATATCGGTTACAGCGAAGACGAGCTCGCCAACGTGCCCGAGGGCGCAGATATGGGGCTGGGGTGCGGGAACCCGCAGGCGATTGCCTCCCTTGCGCCGGGCGAGACGGTGCTTGATCTTGGCTCCGGTGCGGGCTTCGACGCGTTTCTGGCCGGTACGCGGGTCGGTCCAACCGGACGCGTGATCGGCGTCGATATGACGGCGGAAATGGTCGCTAAGGCACGGGCCAATGCAGCTCGAGCCGGCATTGACAATGTGGAGTTTCGGCTGGGCGAGATCGAGCACGTACCCGTTGCCGACTCAAGTGTCGACGTCATCATGTCGAACTGCGTGATCAATCTTTCACCCGACAAGCAGGCGGTTTTTGACGACGCCTTCCGGGTCCTGAAACCCGGTGGCCGGCTGGCAATCTCCGATGTCGTAGCCAAGGCGGCGATGCCCGAAGCGCTTTCGAAATCCGTGGCGGCGCTTGCCGGGTGCATCGCGGGCGCGGCCCTGATAGACGACCTGAAGTTTATGCTTTCGTCGTCTGGATTTACACAGATTGAGATCACGACCAATGACGCGAGCCGTGAGTTCATTCGCGACTGGCTGCCCGGCAGCGGTGCGGAAGACTACGTCGTATCCGCGATCATCCAGGCCGTGAAGGAGCAGTGACGTGATCCGTGCGGAGACTCTCTCCGGCGGCTCGTGGCAAAATGTGGCACTGGAGATCGGACCAAAAGGCCGGGTCCTCGGTTGCACGCCTCCCGGCAGAGAGCAATGTGGTCCGACTTTTCCCATCGCGTTTGATGGGGTCAAGGATGCGGTAACGTTGGCTCGCAGAAAAAGGTAATCGCGATGATGGGACTTGTCTGGTCGTTGCTCGGTATTCTGTCCGGCACGTTTATCGCCCTGCAGGCGCCGATCAACGCCGCGCTGAGCCGTGGGCTCGGGGGGGTACCGTTCGCGGCGGCGGCGGTGTCCTTCGTTGCCGGAACCGTGGCTCTGGTCGCTGTTTCCTGGTTGGTCTTCAAGACGCAGGGTGTCCCGATCAGCTGGAGTGGGCCACCGCTGTGGACGTACGTGGCCGGCGGCTGCCTTGGCGCCGCCTATGTGACCAGCGTGATCGTACTCACACCGAAACTCGGCACGGCCGCCACCATGGCCTTCATCGTCTCGGGCCAATTGCTCGCGGGTATGCTCCTCGACCACACGGGCGCCTTCAACTTGGCAGTGCGCGAAATATCGCTCGGACGCGCGTCGGGAGCCGTCCTGCTTCTTGCCGGGGCTTTGTTGATCCGTCTCTACTAATGCGGACAGATCTTTTCGACTTTGAGCTGCCTGAGGATCGGATCGCGCTTCACCCTGTGGAGCCGCGCGATGCTGCACGGCTCCTTGTGGTGCGCCAGGGCCCTCTATTTGAAGATTACATCGTTCGCGAGCTGGCCGAACTCTTGGAGCCGGGTGACGCTGTCGTTTTCAATGACACGCGCGTGATCCCGGCGGCTCTGCATGGTGTGCGCACGCGCGGCGATTTGCAGGCCAACATTTCGTTGAACTTGATTGAGCGGCACGGCCCGAACCGTTGGCGCGCTCTGGCGCGGCCGGCAAAGCGGCTTCGCCAAGGGGACCGGCTACATTTCGGGCACGACAGTTCGGTGTGCCTTACGGGTTCGCTTGACGCAACGATTGCAGCCATCGGCAATGAGGGCGAGATCGATCTCGCGTTCGATCTTTCCGGCCCCGACCTCGATGCCGCGATCGCTGCCGTTGGTGACATGCCGCTCCCACCCTACATCGCTGGGCGCCGCCCCGCGGAGGACATCGATCGGCGCGACTATCAGACGATCTATGCGGCTCACGACGGCGCGGTTGCCGCGCCCACGGCCGGTCTGCACGTCACGCCGGAACTGATGTCGGCGTTGGATGGGCGCGGCATCTCGCGCCATTTCGTGACGCTGCATGTCGGCGCGGGAACGTTTCTACCTGTGAAGGTAGACGATACGGCTGAGCACAAAATGCACGCCGAATGGGGAGTGGTCTCGCCGGACACGGCGGCGGCTCTCAACACAGCGCGCCAGTCCGGCGGGCGCATCGTGGCGATTGGAACGACCTCGTTGCGGCTTCTGGAGAGTGCCGCTACCTCAGACGGTGCCATCGAACCGTTCCGGGGAGCGACCGACATTTTCATAACGCCGGGGTACCGCTTCCGCGCTGTCGACGTCATGATGACCAACTTCCATCTGCCCCGCTCCACGCTTTTTATGCTGGTTGCCGCGTTCTGTGGGCTTGAGACGATGAAGCAGGCCTATACCCATGCCCTTAATTCAGGCTACCGCTTCTACTCCTACGGAGATGCGTGCTTGTTGTTTCCGGGTGGGGGATGGGCATGAAGGCTGACGAAACGTGCAGAAGATGACGCCCCAGTTCGGCTACCGATTGATCGCGCAGGATGGCGCAGCACGGCGCGGTGAGATCATGACACCGCATGGTGTCGTGCGCACGCCCGCCTTCATGCCTGTCGGTACGGCGGCGACGGTCAAGGCGCTCTATCCTGAGCAAGTCAAGGCAGCCGGCGCCGATATCGTGCTTGGCAACACCTACCATCTGATGCTGCGGCCGGGCGCGGAGCGCATTGCGCGGCTTGGCGGGCTGCACACATTTATGCGCTGGGACGGCCCGATCCTAACCGACTCCGGTGGCTTCCAAGTCATGTCGCTTGGCAAATTGCGCAAGCTGACCGAGGAGGGCGTTCAATTCCAATCGCACATCGATGGGACGAGCCACATGCTTTCGCCCGAGCGGGCGATCGAGATTCAGTGCCTGCTCGGTGCGGACATTCAGATGCAACTCGATGAGTGTATCGAACTGCCAGCCGAGCGGTGCGAGGTCGAACGCGCCATGGAACTGTCGTTGCGTTGGGCGGAGAGGTCACGCGAGGCATTCACTTCGATGGCCCGGCCCGGCCAGGCGTTGTTCGCCATCGTACAGGGCGGCACGGATACGGAGCTGCGCCGGCATTCGGCCGAAGCGTTGGTAGCGATGGACTTTCCCGGGTATGCGGTTGGCGGTCTTGCCGTTGGCGAGAGCCACGAGGTGATGTTGCAGACCTTGGAAAGCGTGGTGCCGCTGTTGCCCGCAGACCGGCCGCGCTACCTGATGGGAGTCGGCACGCCATTGGATTTGATCGAGTCCGTGGCGCGTGGGGTTGATATGTTCGATTGCGTGCTGCCGACCCGCAACGGCCGGCACGGCTTGGCCTTTACCTGGAACGGGCGCGTCAACCTCAGGAACGCATGCCACGCCGATGACCCTGCGCCGCTCGATCCCGAAAGTGCGTGCCCGGCCGCGCGCGACTATTCACGTGCGTACCTGCATCATCTCATCAAGTCGGGTGAGTATCTGGGGGCTATGCTCGTCTCCTGGGCGAATACGGCGTTTTATCAGGAGCTGATGGCAGCCATGCGCGATGCAATCGGTGAGGGCCGGTTTGCCACTTGGGCGCAGGAAACGAAAGCGCGTCTCGCGCCCGATCCTGAACATTAGACGGGATCGACGAGTTCGGCCTCCGTCCGTCTGACCCGATCGCGATGGAGGAGATAGATCCCAGAGCCGATAATCACGACCGAGCCTGCGATCGTCCATGCATCTGGCAGGTCGTCGAAGACGACGTAGCCGAAGGCCGTCATCGTCAAGAGCTGCATATAGAGGAACGGCGACACGACGGACGCTGGCGCCAGCCGGTAAGCGTGGATGAAGAGGTAGTGTCCGAGCCCGCCAAGCGCTCCGAGTGCCAGAAGCAACAGCCAGTGCATGAAGGATGCGGGCCAAACCCATTCCCACAAGGCCAATGGGGCCATGCCGAATGCGCCGACCAAAATCGAATAGAACAGCATCGCAAGCGGCCGGTCGTAGAGCGCCAGGTAGCGGGTGAGAAGCGCAAAACCGGAGAACGCCAACACGGCACCGAACGCGTAACCAAACGCCGGGTGCAAGTTCATTCCGGGGCGCATCGCGATTAGAATGCCGCCAAACCCGACCATGATCGCCATAAGGCGGCGCCAGCCGACCCACTCGCCGAGAAGTGGCCCAGCTAACAGCGCGACGAGCAATGGGCCCAAGAACATCACCGTCACGGTTTGGTCGAGCCGCAGGTGCTGCAAGGCAAGGAAATTGAATATGGTCGTTGCCGCCATAAGCAGCGATCGCGTCAGCTCCCAGCCGAGTTTCTGCGTGGCAAACAGTGTCGAGAGGGGTACCGCACTCAAGATCGACAACATCAGCAGGAATTGGCCGACGAAACGTGCCCACACGATCTGAGCGATGGGCAGGTTAGTTTCGGTGGCGAGGTACTTGGCCGAGCTGTCGAGCCCTGAGAACAGCGTGAGCGCCAAAAACATCAGCCCGATAGCTTTGAGCCGGTTGAGAGCTTGAGGGTCGCGCGCGGGCAATTTCGATGGCGAACGGCGCGACTGTGGTGCGCCTTCGTCCCCATCGGATGTTTGGTTGGTCATGGTGGAAAACTCATAGCGCAACGCGCGATAGGTACAGAAGTCTCATTTCGCACAGGTAAATGGCGTGCGGCGCTTGGCCCGGTCCATTTCGCGGCCCGCGCGGCTTGACCACCCCCCCGCGTGCCGCCTACAAGCTCGGCTCATTGGGGCCCGTAGCTCAGTGGTAGAGCACCTGACTTTTAATCAGGGTGTCGATGGTTCGATCCCATCCGGGCTCACCAATGATTTCTAGTGGTTCGTGGAAGTTGAGTCGTGCCGCGGCTAAGAGTTTTGCTATCGGTATTGTCTCGCACCAACCCACAGTATCCGAAAATATGGTCGAGAACGCATCCGCGTTCCCCAGTTCTCGGCTTTCGTCTCGCTCGTGCAGTCGTTCGTCTCGTTCGCGCGGTCGTTCGTATCGTTCGTCTCGGTCGTGCGGTCGTTCGTTTTGTTCGTCTTGGTCGCCCCTTTCCCTACAGGCTCAGTCGTCGAGATTGGCTACGATCTGGGCCGCACAGTCTGCGTCCTCAGTCGCACGGTCTGTCTATTCGAACCGCGCGTCAGTGATGTGCGAGTGCCATTTACCCCATTCTCGCTATTGCCGCGCAATCGCATAGGCTTCAGGACAACAGATCGCTTTGTAGGATCCGCATTTTGTACAGCGCAGCCGGCGCGCGATCGCCAGCAATGGCGTGGTCATTTTGAGCTCTTCCGAGATCGTAAGCTCGCGAGGGTATGGCGTGAACAGCGGCGGAACTCCGCGTGTCAACTGAGCTGCATGTTTCTGCACTGTTCTGCACTTTGGGAGTCGCCTGTGCGTCGGCGGCCTCAGGTCAGAACCCTTGTTTCTGGGGAATGCATGGTGCTGCCGGTCAGGATTGAACTGACGGCCTCTCCCTTACCAAGGGAGTATGGAACTGCTTGCAGAGCGGCCCGAGCTCGAAACGTCGCCGTCGAGCCATGACCGGATGTAGGGTCGTGCAAACTCGTGCCGGGAAACAATGCCATCGGAGATAATACGGGAGGCCACTGCAAAACCAACGGTGCCAAGCATCTATCTCGGGCGCTTTTGCGGTGACATGCCGGGCCCTAGTGACACGGAGGCAGATATCATGGCCGGCACCGGTGCTGCGGACGAAAGACGTTGATAACTCCTTCTCCGCATTCAATTTCGGCCTTTGGAGATGTGGCGCAGCCAAGGCCGTCCGGATCCGTCATGGTGGCCTCTTGATGACATTCTTGTGCGGATCGGGTCACATTCGCTTGCGTTTCACCAATGAGTGCGCTGCCCGCTCGCCCCACTAAGTCGAACAAGCCGTTTGGGGGCTTCGGACCATCAAAAGCGACACTCACACCAAATGGCAAGATCCCGCAGGAGACGACAAAGCTCGACGCGAGAGGATGCCACAAGTGGTAGTTGCCGAGTTCGGTCTTGCGTTTGAGAGTGGCACCGGTCGCCTGGATGACTCTCTGAACGGCAGCATCGCAGTCCTCCGCGGACGCAACTCGGGCAGCAGCTGCGTACCACAATGCCATTAACAGAAAGAATCTTGCCGCCATCATATTCAGGCTCTTTGCAGGTAGCATGGGATACTCGTTAGCCTGCGGCACGAGGCTTCTCAAGGGACAGCGGTCGCGCCTGATAGTGTCTCCCTAACCGTTTTGCAAATTCGTACCTGAAAACAGGACTGCTAGGGCCTGTTCGGGAGACCCTTGCAAAACCAATTATTCCGAATATCAAAGAGTTAGACTGACCCAAGCTAACTTTTAATCGGGGTGTCGATGGTTCGATCCCATCCGGGCTCACCAATTTTCCAAATGGAACCAATTTATTATTGAGGTATCTGTCTCGTCGAAAGACGCGGGGCGTTTCCGTGTCTACGCTATGTCAACATTGAGGTCTGAATTTCGGACATGAGCGCGATCAACAAGTGTCGCCGCTGAGGTCGCGAATCTGATGGAGTACCTTGATGCGCACCTTCAACGAAGTCGCTCGAGCAGAGCTGGCGAGGTACTCCGGCTTGCGGGATGACGCCAAGCGTTGGCTTGATCAGTGTGAGCCCGTTGAGCCACCCAAGGGCGACAGGCCGCCCAAGCACAAGATGCGGCCAAACCATGCAGAAGCCGTGCGAAGGATCGAATCCGAAATCGCTCTGTGCGAGGCAATGATCAAGCTGATTAAGCGCGACAAGGCCACGCCTCGGATCGTCGAACGCCAGCAACTTGAAGGAAACCCAGCGGGCGATGGTGGCTAGGAAAATCGCGAATAAGAAGGCTGGTGACAACCAGCATCGGAAACAGGTCTCACCAATTGGTGAGACCTCAGTTTCCCTAGCCGCCAAGCGCCCTCACGCTTTCTCGCATCGGAATAATGTTGCGTTGATCTTGAGCACAAGTGACGCCGATTGCGCCGTTGGGAAGCACCAAAGGAAAAGGCTTGCCCATGTGAGCAAGCCCATCCGTTTCGACGAGGTTCAAAATCTAAGCGCAGAT
>CAZUKP010000043.1:0-25532 GCA_964620915.1 uncultured Hyphomicrobium sp.
ACTGGAAGGTGAAAGAGGAGCAGAAGGTCGCCGCCCTCGTCACCGGGTCCAAGATTTGCCAGAAGCGCCTGAAGGCCGTCATGAAGGCCTGCGTCAACTGCGAGGCCGATGGCGACGACTGTTTCGATGCCACCAAAAACCCCGCGCTGAAGCGTGCGATTAAAGAGGCGCGCCGCGACGAGGTCCCCAACAACTACATCCTGCGTGTCATCCAATTCGCCAAGCAGGGCTACAAAGAGATTGAGTTCTCAACCTACGACACGGATTGGGACTCTGAAGCCTATCTCACCGTTTCGGGACAGAACTCCAACAATTCGGTGCGCGTCACGGACGACTTCTTGAGAGCCGTCGAAGAAGACAAGGATTGGGCGCTCACTTCTCGCTTGAAGAACGAGCCCGTCATTACGTTGAAAGCGCGCGGCTTGTGGGATCAAGTGGGCTATGCGGCTTGGGCTTCGGCCGATCCCGGCGTTCAGTTCCACACCACCATCAACGACTGGCACACCTGCCCTAAGAGCGGACCGATCCGGGCGTCCAATCCATGTTCGGAGTACATGTTCCTCGACGACACAGCTTGCAATCTCGCCTCGCTCAATCTCATCGTATTCCGCAAATCCGACAATTCGTTCGACGTGGAAGCGTTTGAGCACGCCTGCCGGCTGTGGACCATCGTGCTGGAGATCTCGGTGATGATGGCGCAGTTCCCCTCGCGCAATATTGCTGAGTTGTCCTATCGCTACCGCACGCTCGGACTCGGCTTTGCCAACATCGGTGGCCTGCTGATGTCTTCGGGCACACCATACGATTCCAAGGCCGGGCGCGCGATCTGCGGTGCCATCTCAGCCATCATGACGGGCGTCTCCTATGCGACGTCTGCAGAAATGGCGCGCGAATTGGGACCATTCGCCGGCTATGATGAAAACAGCACCGACATGCTGCGAGTGGTTCGTAATCACCGGCGTGCGGCCTACGGTCAAACCGAAGGATACGAAAAGCTCGCTACGAGCCCTGTGCCGCTCGACCATGAATCCTGCACGGACAAGACGCTCGTTCAAGCGGCCGAACGCGCCTGGGATCAGGCAATCGAACTTGGACAGAACCATGGGTTCCGCAACGCTCAGGCGACCGTGATTGCCCCGACGGGAACGATCGGTCTCGTCATGGACTGCGACACCACAGGCATCGAGCCCGATTTCGCACTCGTCAAATTCAAGAAGCTGGCTGGCGGCGGATACTTCAAGATCATCAACAGGGGCGTTCCGGAGGCCTTGCGCACGCTGGGCTACAAAGAAAGCGAAATCGCAGAAATGGAGGCTTACGCCGTTGGCCACGGCACATTGCGCCAAGCCCCCGCAATCAATTCTAGAACACTTGAAGCCAAGGGCTTCGATGAGGACGCGCTTGCCAAGGTCGAGAGCTGCCTTGCAACCGCCTTCGATATCAAGTTCGTGTTCAACCGGTGGACACTGGGCGAAGATTTCTTGACCGAGAAGCTTGGGGTACCGCCCGAGAGCTTGCTGGACCCATCGTTCGATCTCCTCACCCACCTCGGCTTCACCAAGAAGGACATCGAGGTCGCCAACGAACACGTTTGCGGAGCGATGACCCTTGAGGGCGCGCCACATCTCAAAGAGGAGCACTTGCCGGTCTTCGATTGCGCCAATCCCTGCGGCCGCAAGGGCAGGCGATATCTTTCGGTCGAGAGCCACATCCGCATGATGGCTGCGTCACAGCCCTTTATCTCTGGCGCCATCTCCAAGACCATCAACATGCCAAACGACGCGACCGTCGAGGACTGCAAGGCAAGCTACATGCTTTCTTGGCGGCTCGCGCTGAAGGCCAACGCGCTTTATCGTGATGGCTCTAAGCTTTCACAGCCGCTCAACTCCCAGATCCTCGGCGAGGATAGCGACGAACAGGAAGAAACCGCCGAGCAGATCCTCGCGGATAAGCCGGCCGTCGAGCGGGCCCAGGTGGCTGCCGAACGCATCGTGGAGCGTGTCGTTGAGCGTGTTCGCGCCCAAGAGCGCGATAAGCTGCCCAACCGCCGCAAGAGCTACACGCAAAAGGCAACGGTCGGCGGGCACAAGGTCTATCTGCACACCGGCGAATATGAGGACGGCCGTCTCGGCGAGATTTTCATCGACATGCACAAGGAAGGCGCCGCCTTCCGATCGCTGATGAACAACTTCGCGATCGCAATCTCGTTAGGCCTACAGTACGGCGTGCCGCTCGAGGAGTTCGTCGAGGCTTTTACCTTCACGCGGTTTGAACCGGCCGGCCTCGTTACCGGCAACGAGACGATCAAGAACGCGACCTCTGTACTCGACTACATCTTCCGGGAACTCGCCGTTTCGTACCTCGGCCGTCACGACCTTGCCCACGTCGATCCGAGCGAGATCGTAGGCGGCACCGGCCTTGGATCCTCCGACGAGGATACTGATGATGAGCTCGCGCTCGATGCGCCGGCGCAGAAGTTCGTGTCGCGTGGCCTCATTCGCGGTGGCGTCGTTCGCCTCGCAAGCCGTGAAGAGACAACCGAGGAAGTGACGGCGGTCGCGGATCTTCAAGGCGAGCTGGCCTCAGCCTTTCCGCAGACCGAGGGCGCAACGGCCCTGAAGCCCGAAGCCGACGTGATGTACGCGCGCACGACCGTCACGCACGCCGAGGTCTCGGTAAAGAACCGCGAAGCCGATCGCCGGGCCGAAGCGCGTATTCGTGGCTACGAAGGCGAAGCGTGCGGCGATTGCGGCAACTTTACGCTCGTACGCAACGGCACGTGCCTGAAGTGCGACACGTGTGGCTCCACAAGCGGCTGCAGCTGAGCCTTATTGTGCGCTAGCGCAGGTAAATGGGGCGGTGTCTGATCGGCGCCGCCTCTACGCGCCTACCCGGCATGTGTGCATAAGCCTGGGGACGGTGCGTGCACAAACTCCATATACCTTGCATGTCGAATCGGCTTATGCACGAAGTTGCGTAGTCTGCTTGGGTGTTCTGTTGCGCCGCGTCTCTTGGCGACCCTGTCCTGGAGGCTCCATGTCCGACGCGTCGTATTCTTCGACGACAAAATTGCGCCGTGCACCGGCAAGCGTCTATCTGCTGGCTGAGAACCTCGATGCCGCGCTTGCTGCAGGCGAAGACTTGGCAGATGTCTACTACGCTTGGTCGGGTTCGCCGCCGCGCGAGGCCGAGCAAATTGCGGGCATCCGTTCTGGTCAACGCAAAGCTACCGAGAAAATGCGCACGCTTGAGTTCGCTCTTCTGTCTCGCACACTCAAGGCACGCGATTGGGCGAGTGACTTAGGCGCCCGCGAACATAGCTTCAGTCACGTCGCGCGCCTCTATGTGGCCGTGACAGCGGATCTTGCCGAGGCCGCGGCAGACTATGGAAACGCATCCGCCAACGATTTTGAAACGGGCAAGGACCCCACGGCTTACCTTCGAAGCCGAGGACTGATCGCCGAGGACGCAGCGGCCCTCGACGATATGACGCCTATTGCGGTCGACGACACGTTCCGGGTCGCAGGCCGCGTAACGCTTGGCGCACTGCTCAACCTGGTTTCCACGTTCCTCGACGCGCTTGAGATCGAATTCGACCTTTTCGTCGAGGACGGCGGCAACCACGAAGCTGACCTTAAAGAGCCTGCGATAGCGCCGCCGGCCTAAGAGTTTATAGCCTCAACCTCAGAGCGCGTGCCGGTGCCTATCGGCAATGGCATTTGCCATGATTTCTTCAGTGGAACGCGTCTTGCGCGGTGGTGCCTTTGCGACCGCAGCCGTTTTCCTCGCCTGACCCGCACTGCGCCCGGACCGGGATGACGCCTTAGTCGATCGTGCACGTTGCCCGCCACTCGACGACGACTTGCGCGAAGTGGACTTGCGAGAGGCGACGCGCTTACGCGCCTTAGGCTTTTTCACGGCCTGCTTTTCCTTCGCTTCGCTGGCAGCTTGCACTGCGGCCGGTGCATCTTCCTCGCTGGCCTTAGCAGCGCTTTGTGGTTGCGAGGTGGTTGTTGTCACTTTGGTCGTATCGGCTGCGCTCGGCTCGTTAACGACGTGGCCTGCTGCAATCGTGTCAGAAGGTGGCGTAGGCGCGCCGGCGGGCGGATCGCCCTTTAGACTTTGATAGAGTGGCGAACCGATCCCGAGTGAAGCCACGCTCGTTTTCGTCTGTGCCAGGTGATCCTCGCCGATCGGAGTCTGTTCAAATAGGTGATCGAGATCAAATCTGGCGACCCTTCTGTGTGTGGTCACAGGATAATCACCAAAACCAGACCGGCCAAAGACCTGCGGGGCCTCATCGAAACCAAGGTCGTCGTCCAATGAGGCAACCACGGTCGGGCTGCTGGACACGCTCGGCTCGACGTCATTGTTCTCAAGTGCTGCGAGCGCAACGCGCATGCCGGTGTTCGCCTCTTCGAAACTCGCGAACGTGCCGATGTCACCCGGGACAGGTGCGTAGTTGCGTTTCTCGGAATATTTCGCCTCTTCAGGAGTCGGCGCTTCTACGACCCTTACGCGAACCTCTGCAACGCCTTGACCTTCAAAGCCTAACTTGGCCGCCGCAGCGCGCGAAAGATCGAGCCTGCGGTTGCGATGATAGGGACCCGCGTTGTTGACGCGAACAACGAGTGCTTGCTGTGTCTTCGGATTCCAAACGAGCAGCTTGGTACCGTCGGGATAGATTGGGCTTGCTGTGTTGTCAGGAGTGTTCGGACGAAACACCTCGCCGGATGACGTCAGCCCGCAAGGATTAAACCGATCCTTCGAGCAGTCGTCGTAGTGGGAAGCGATGACCGTCTCTTCCTCGCCTATCATGGCCTCCGTCTCAGCGAGCGTTTTCACACGGTGGCAAACACCATGATAGCAATAGGTCTTACCGGGCGTTTTTGCTTCGGCCGGTGTTATTGTTTTTACGCTCACCACAACTACTGAAAGTGCCACTGCACTCGACATAATACTTTGCCATCGGACGTAGTTCGCCCGGTGCGCTTTGCTCAACACCATTACTAACCCCACGCGTTGTTTCTGATTTATGTTGGGAGTGAATGCCACGTGCGCAGATTGATCCCCACGCGGGCAGTCCCCGTTTGAGCTGTTAAGGATCAGCTACAAGCGAATTTTAGATGGCATAGCGATGCGTGAATGCGTCGCAGCGACGGCACGCCGCCAACGATTCAAAGAAGTCCGCTCTGCTTAAGCTTAAGCGTTAGCGTTTCCGTCGCGACCGTCAGCAAGGAAGAATCGGTAGAACGCAGCACAAGTTGCGTTGATACACGGCCGTCAACAAACGACGGGTAACTCCCCATTGTAACATTCGGATACGTTACTTGATGTGCGGCGAAAATGTCTGCGACATCACCTTCCGCCTTCTCAAGCCGGATCGTCGCAGTCTGCATTTTCTTTCCCGTCGCAAGATGTGGCGTCACATCATCAAGCATCACCTGCATAACTTCCGGGATGCCTGCGAGCACAATAACATTCTCGATCATGAAGCCTGGCGCAACAGATATGGCATTCTTAATGAGCTTCGCACCCTTCGGAATGCGCGCCATGCGTAGACGTGCCGGCGTCGCCTCGACGCCTCGTTTTGCAAAGTATGCTTCCAATAGTGAGAGCGCTCGCGGATCAATGTCATTCGAAACGCCGAGCGCCTTGGCGATGCAGTCCGCGGTGATGTCGTCATGGGTCGGGCCGATACCGCCCGTTGTGATGACATATGTGTAGCGTGCGCGAAGTGCGTTGACCGCTTCGATTATCGCCTGCTCGTTATCGCCGACGACGCGCACCTCCTTCAAGCAGATGCCGACGCGAGCGAGGTGATCGGCGATGTAGCCAATGTTTCGATCCTTAGTACGCCCCGACAGGATCTCATCGCCGATAACCAGGACCGCGGCTGTGATGTCCGATTCGCCGCTCACATCAGTCTCCGTCCATTCAGATTGTACGCAGGGCCAGATCTAGCACTCTGCGGCACCACAGACGAGACGTTGGCTCGTGCGTGAACGATTTTGCATTGCGAACACCTGGGGCTCGCCCTTAGCTTTGGCCCATGCGATTCCCATCTGCCCTAAAACGGGGCCGCCTCATAAAGCGCTACAAGCGGTTCCTCGCCGACGTTGTTCTCGACACCGGCGAGACGATCACGGCTACGTGCCCCAACACCGGATCCATGCGTGGGCTTACGACACCAGGATCGATCGTATGGCTATCAGAGAGTGATAGCCCGACACGCAAGTATCGCCACACTTGGGAGCTGATCGAGACGGATCTCGGCAATGGCCCTCACCTTGTTGGCATCAACACAGGTCATCCCAACAAGATTGTCGCCGAGGCCATCGAAGGCCGACAGATCAGAAAGCTCACCGGCTATGGCGCTTTGCGACGCGAGGTGAAGTACGGGGAAAATAGCCGGATAGATCTTCTGTTGGAGGACGCCAAAAAGGGGCTCTGCTACGTTGAAATCAAGAACGTACACCTGATGCGCGCGTCCGGGCTTGCCGAGTTTCCAGACAGCGTCACGGCACGTGGCGTCAAGCATCTCAAGGAGCTCAGCGCCATGGTGACCCAGGGCCACCGAGCGGTAATGCTCTTTCTCATACAGCGCGCCGACGCAGCAAGGTTCACACTTGCCCACGACATCGATCCCACGTACGCGGAGGCTTTCCGGGAGGCCAAAGCCGCAGGAGTTGAGGCCTTCGCCTACCGTTGCCATATAAGCCCCGATGAGATCGCACTCGATGCGCCGGTCCGGATCTTGGCTCCGAAGCGGTAGCAAACCCACGGGATTGTGAAGTGCGACGCACCGCTATCCTGTAACGAATGCCCGGCCGCTGCGTATCCTGGAGTAGACCGGCCGCGACCGCAGCGACACCGCTGCTAAGCCATAGCGGTTCTAGCTCTAGCTCTGGGAGAAACGACTATGTTTACCCGTCGAGATTTCGGCCTCGCCAGCATCGGCCTTCTAGCCGCCGCTTCAGGTTTGCGCGCGGCGAACTCTCACGCAGACGAGGAGACCATGACCGCATCGACCGAGACGACCTTCGAGATCACCAAGACTGAGGAGGAGTGGCGCAAGATCCTGACGCCCGAGCAGTTCCGCGTGTTGCGTAAGCACGGAACCGAGTACGCCGGATCAAGCCCACTGGACAAGATCTATGACCCAGGCACCTACCACTGCGCGGGCTGCGACCTACCGGTGTTTGCTTCGGAGGCGAAGTTCAACAGCGGCACCGGTTGGCCGAGCTTCTATGAGCCGTTGGAGAACGCGATCGGATCAACGAAAGATCGCAGCTTCTTCATGGTGCGCACAGAAATACATTGTCGCCGTTGCGGTGGACACCTCGGGCACGTGTTCAATGACGGCCCCCCGCCCACCGGTCTGCGCTATTGCATGAACGGCGTCGCCATGAAGTTTGTGCCCAAGACTGACAAGTCGACAGGCTAAACGGCGACTAAGATGTCAAGCGCAGTCAAAATCTCCACCATAACAGGCCGGCTCAACGATTGGGCGCGAGCGATAAAGCGCGACGTCACCGCGCTTTATCTTGCCGCGCGTGATCCGCGCGTGCCTTGGTATGCAAAGGCCGTGGCGCTTACTGTCGCGGCCTATGCGCTCTCGCCCATCGATCTGATTCCGGATTTCATTCCGGTAATCGGCTATCTCGACGATGTGATTATCGTCCCGCTGGGCATTCTGCTGGCGGTGCGCCTCATACCTTCGGACATCCTTGCAGAGCATCGTGCCAGCGCCAGTCATTTGAACAAGCGCCCGGCGAGCCGCGCGGCTGCGATGGTCATCGTCGCGATCTGGATCGGATTGACCCTCATCGTTGCGGGGGCCGCCCTGCGCTACTTTGGAACAGACCTACTCTAAGGACGAGAATGCCCCATGACACGCCTGACCGCAGCCCTCATTGCCCTGGTTCTCATTGCCGGAGTCGCACTCTTTTTCGTTGCGCAGCCGACACCCGCGCAGGGCCCAACCACAGGCGCGCTGGCGCAGAACGAGGAGCTTGCGGTCGCGACTTTTGCTAGCGGCTGCTTCTGGTGCACCGAGTCCGACTTCGACAAAGTTGAAGGCGTGAAGGAAACAATTTCTGGCTTCATGGGTGGCAAGACAAAGAACCCCACCTATGCGCAGGTCTCAATGGGAAATACGGGTCACGCCGAGGCCCTTCAGCTGAAATACGATCCCAAAGTCGTCAGCTACAAAGAGCTTGTCGAATACTATTGGCGTCACGTCGATCTCGTCGACGGCGGTGGGCAATTCTGCGACCGTGGCAGCCAGTATCGGCCCGTTATCTTCACGCACACCCCCGAGCAGAAAGAGACTGCCGAAACGAGCAAAGCGGCGCTGGAAAAGAGCGGGCGCTTTGATAAGCCGATTGCGGTAGAGATTGTCGAGGCGAGCGTATTCACGCCTGCCGAAGATTATCATCAGAACTACCATGAGACGCACCCGCTCAAGTACCGCTACTACCGCTACGGCTGTGGGCGTGATGCGCGCCTGCGCCAGCTTTGGGGCGAAGAAGCGACGCACTGAAGCGCACCCGTCCGCGGCTAGGCTGCGAGAATCCACTCGCGGGCTTTTGGCGCCTCGGCAAGGGAAAACACCTCGACTTTCGCGGGCATCAAGAACCCAAAGCCTCTGACCGACATTCGTATCCATTCGACGTCTGTCACCACGGCAATGCGCTCCCAGCGCAGAAAATGCTCCATGCCAACTTTCGTGTCCGCCCACATCGCTCCGGGCTCCACGCCGGTGAAATCGGCCCCGATTTCGTAGTAGAGGCGGACCTTTTCATTCTGAGCGAGCGCCTGCTCAATGGCCGGAATCAGGATCGTGTTGTAGTCCTCAGCCGTCACATTGCCTTCGCACGTGACAGCAACGACGTTGTTTGGAAAATCCTTAAGTAGCTCGATCATCGCTGCCTCCTTCGTCACAGTCTTCTCGGCCGTCCGTGGAGCGGCACGTCCAGAGCATCCTCTCCCGGCTCAAGCGTTTGTAGCGCGTCTCTGCCTCGACGCTTCAGACCACGTTGCCAATGCAATGTGCCTGCACGACGTCAATGACAAGCGTCAACGCAGCAAATGGGCGTCAGACCATCCACGATCCGACGCCCAATTCTCACGTGTCTTGGGTCACTCCGCCGCTTGTTTGTGCGAAGCGAGCACCTGATCGGCCAAGCGCCCCGTCAGCTCGGAGAGATGGTCAAACTCGGCCGTATAGGTCCCGACGCCCGACGTTGCCGAGCGCACGTCCACGATCAAGTTATCCATTTCCGAGGCCGGAATCTGTGCTTGGACGGTATCCCAACCTTCCCATCCCTCGCGCCCATCGAAGCCAAGGATGTGGCCGCGGCGCTGCGAGATGATGGCGTTGATGCGCGCCGTGGCCTCGCTGGGAACGGAAATTTCCACCGCCATGATGGGCTCCAATAGCACCGGCGCGCATTTGGGCATGCCTTCCACCATGCCTATACGCCCAGCTTGACGGAACGCCATGTCGGAGGAATCGACAGAATGATAGGAACCGTCCGTCAGCGTGACTGCCACATCGACGACCGGGAATCCCAGCGGACCTTCCTGTAAGTAGTCCTTCACGCCGATTTCAACAGACGGAATGAATTGACGTGGCACCACTCCACCGGTGATCTTCTCGCTAAACAAGAAGCCGGAACCGCGCGGCAGTGGCTGAATGTCCAGGACGGCATCGCCGAACTGGCCGTGACCACCCGACTGCTTCTTGTGGCGGCCGCGCACCTCGATGCCTTTACGGATCGTCTCCTTGTAAGGAATGAGACGTGGCTGGCGTTCGACCACGACGCCGTACTTTCGCTGCAACCGCTCGCCGGCGACACGCAAGTGCATTTCGCCCTGTCCAAGCAAAAGCATCTGATGGGTGTCCTGATTCATCTCCAGTTGCAGCGATGGATCCTCTTCCATCAGTTTGTGAAGTGCAGTGGTCAGCTTGACTTCGTCCTTGCGGTCTTTGAGGCCCAGACCATTGCCAAGCACCGGCTGGGGTACCGGAGGTCCTTCAACCTGGACGATGCCGCCTTTTTCCGCAGTGATCGTCTCGCCGGAATTGATCCCTTCCAACCGTCCAAGTGCAACCGTGTCACCCGGCCTTGCAGTGTCACGCTTGGTTGGCTCCTCACCGAGCACAGAGAAGACACCGGCGATCCTTTCATCAGAGCCGTCTTTGCCGACAATAGTGCCACTATCAGGGAACTCTCCCTTTAGAACACGCACAAGCGAGAGCTTTCCTCCATGTGACGTATGCATCGTCTTGAAGACGTACCCGGCCGACGCCGCATTCTCCAGTTTCAGGCGCCGTGCTGTGCTTTCAACGGTTGGTGCCTCATGCCGAAGAGCTTTCAACAGCCGCAAAATACCGTTGCCGTTCTGAGCCGAACCCAAGAGCACCGGAACGATCAAGCCTTCACGCAGATCACTCGACAAATCGGCGAAGACTTTGTCGGTTGCGGGCTGCACGTCCGACAATAACTGCTCCATAAGGTCGTCGTCGTAGTCGGCGAGCTGTTCAAGCATTTGGAAACGCGCTTCTTCCTTGCGCTCCGATACATCTGTGGGGAGCTCGATCACTTCGGAAGGGGCCTGTGTGCGATAGACGTACGCACGCTCGGAAGCCAGATCTATAAACCCTGTCGCAGCACCATTTTCCCAGATGGGGATCTGCCGCAGGACCAGCGGCCTGCTACTCGCTGGCTGAAGGACGGGAATCAACTCACGCAGCGGCGTTTCCGCAGCGTCCATCTTATTGAGAAAAAGAAAGTGGGGGATGCCGCGGTCTTCGAGCTGCTTGAGGATTAACTGGAGCGCTGGAATGCGCTTGGCATCAGGCTCACACACGACAACCGCCGCGTCACACGCCGTTAGAGCGAGCGCACCTTCGTTTTGAAATTCAATGGAGCCTGGACAGTCGACGAAGGTGAAGGTTTCGCCGAGAAACTCTGCATCCGCCATATTGAGCGAAACGCTCATCCCGTGATCGCGGGCCTCGGGACTGGCATCACCGACTGTGGACTTTTCCGCGATTGTTCCGGCGCGATTGATGGCACCGGTGCGTGCGAGAATAGCTTCGAGAAGACTTGTCTTGCCGCTTAGGTATGGCCCGACGAGTGCGATACAGCGGGAGCGGGCGCTCCCATTGGCTCCGGATTTGGGGCTGCTTGATTGGCCCATTTTTGTCTCCTCCCCTGGCTGGAGGCGCGCGGGCGCTAAGGCCGCACACCTCCGCGCCTCTGAAGGAGCGCGACACTTCATGTTCGCGCCGCCAATGGTGCAAAGCAACCCTCAAGCAATCGATGAAGCATGTTTTTTTGCGGACGCGAGCCGACGATCAAGTCTAGTGCACCACTTACACTGCATTGCACAATAAGATCGAAGATGAGGCGGACGTGAAATTGATTGCGATCAGCGAATAATACTTGATCGTAACCAAAGTTCTCGCATTATGGAGTCCTGCTAGCCGTCTGGGATTCTGAGGGAGACGAGCCAGCTATCAGGGGTCGGTTGGGGGTTTTGACCTGAACGATTGAGGCGCGTGATGAAGATCAAGACCCTAATGTCGGCCGCCCATGCAGCAGGCTATGCAATGGCCGCCGAGGATCTGCAAGAACCCTCTTTGGTTCGGCCTGTTGTTAAGGCGAACCCCAACACTCTTCCTGTGCCCGTTCGGTCGCGACAGCCGGTTTCTGTTGGACTGATCAAGGCGCGGATTAGGCTTCGCCGCCTTTGGTTGCGCGATTGGTTTGCAGGATACGGTACGGGCCGCGCGACCGCCTGAACTTCGCTTGTCAGTTGAGGAGCCACGTGGCCAAAAAGGCTGCTGTGGCCAAGGCGAGTCCCACACGCCAGATGCGGCACGTGTTGCATGGGGCTTTTGTGCTCTGATTCGCTTGCATCAACAGACTTAGCCTCACCGGTACGGCACTGTCGTTTGCCAACAGCCAACGCTTCCATCGCAGCGGTGTACTGCAGCTTTTGCCGTCAGTTCAGGTTGCCGCAGAAACGTTGAATGCGCCGGCATGCTTCCTCCAACAGCTCGTTGGACGTGGCATAGGACACGCGGAACGCAGGCGAGAAAGCAAAGGCCGCGCCATGGACCGCTGCAACGCCCTCTTCCTCAAGGAGCGCTGTGACGAAAGCTTCGTCCGTATCGATCTTCACGCCGGATGCACTGGTCTTGCCGATGGCGCCAGCACAGCTGGGGTATACATAGAACGCCCCTTCCGGCTTCGGACATTGCAGACCACTCGCCTGGTTGAGCATGCTCACGACAATGTCACGGCGCTCGACGAACTTCTCGTTATTTTGAGCAATGAAATCCTGCGGCCCGTTTAATGCCTCGACAGCGGCCCATTGCGTGATCGAGCACGGATTGGATGTCGACTGAGATTGCAGCTTGCGTATTGCATTGATGAGCATCTCAGGCGCAGCACCATACCCCAGGCGCCACCCCGTCATGCAGTAGGCTTTGGAAAGCCCATTCATTGTCAGGCTACGTTCGAGGAGCTTTGGCTCGACGGCGGCAGGCGTGTGAAAGGTCAAGCCGTCGTACAAAAGATGCTCGTAGATGTCGTCGCTCAGGATCCAGACTTGCTCGTGGCGAAGCAAGACATCCGTGAGCGCCTTGATTTCTTCGTTGGTGTAAGCGGCACCTGTCGGGTTGGACGGTGAGTTGAAAATAAACCACTTGGTCTTGGGCGTGACTGCCTGCTCGAGAGCCTCGGGCTTTAGCTTATAGCCGTCCTCAATGCGCGCCTCGGCAAAGACCGGCTTGGCACCTGCGAGCAGCACGATGTCGGCGTAAGACACCCAACACGGTGACGCGAGTACGACCTCATCGCCAGGATTGAGCGTTGCCAGCAGCGCATTGTAAATGACCTGCTTGCCGCCAGTGCCGACAGTGATCTGACTCGTCTTGAATTGGAGGCCGTTGTCGCGGGAGAACTTCGCGACGATGGCTTCCTTCAGCTCGGGAATGCCGTCAACGTCGGTATACTTTGTCTTGCCTGCCGCCATGGCGCGGACCGCCGCCTCTTTGATGTTCTCAGGCGTATCGAAATCCGGCTCACCCGCCGACAAAGATATGACGTCCCTTCCAGCAGCCTTGAGTTGACGGGCCTTGCTGGAGACCGCAATGGTCGCTGACGGTTGAATGCGATTGAGGCTGTCGGCAATAAAGCCCATGAACGTTGGCCTTTCGTTCGACTTGATGCTTGCTGCAGTGCGCAATACGGCGCGGACACTACCCTTGCAAAGTAACGACTTCAATATGCCCCGTTGCCGTCCGAGCTGCCCAAAAGTGGACCGGAACGACGGTTAATGAGGCAGACAGCTCCAAAGTTACCGCACTGCAACAGGTTTACGGCTTCCCGCCTTCGTCAAGAGAATACGCCGCAGGCGCCACAATGTCGGCCCAACCGTGCCACAGACCGGAGTGAAGCTTTCCCCATATGCACTGTCGCGATTCCGCGCGAGTCAGCATGAGGGTCATTCGAATGTTGCGCACGAAGAGTTCGAAGGTCGTTTTGCGGACGATGGCTGATGCCTGTTTTGGTCTCATCCTCTTCCTGGCGGTGTCGGCTGCGATCAGCGGCCAAGATCACACGGCGCTAACCACGCATCAGCTGAGCGAGATCATGTCCATAGGCTCCGGTATGCTTGGTGGCCACAGCTTATCGCACGGCGAAAACCCGCTGATTGCCGCCACTGTGGCTGCGGTGATTCCTGCGCCGCCCTCGCGTATGCCTCCGGGATTTGAGCGAACGACGCCAGATCAGGCGCTCATCCTTTTCGCCTGCGTCTTTTCGGCGCTCGTTGCGCTGAATCTTGCGTTTTTTAGACACCTTCGCCGCGTGTACGCCTCCCCGCGGTGAGGTGCGTGGAGGAGAGAACATGGGCCCTGATGGGGGCCCTTGACGGACTCTCCTCCACACTTACCTTTACAGTTGGTAATGTTTGGATTGGATTCGCACCCTGCGCGTCAACCCGGCCTCCAGCCCCCAAGGTGGTTGGCGGCTAACCTGGAGCAGACAATGGCCAGACGACACACTCTACGGCTGACCTACCTTCCGCTCGCAGCTCTGGTACTTGCTCTTGTGGGCCTCGGCGGTGCTACGCTGACGTTGGGAACCGGTGATGCCGTTGTCGAAAGAGGATTTGAACGCGCATTGGCTGCGATGGCCGATAATCCAGACGGCGACCGCAGACGCGCCCTCACGGTCGCGGGAACCGAGCAGTTCTGGCTGACCAACGTCGTCCATGAGCCGGCGCCGGTTGTTCAGCAGTACGTCACCGTCGGCGACCGCGTCACGATCGGTTCCGGCGATGGCGCGCGTGTTCTCAGTGTGGTCGACGTCCGCGAGGTAGATAGCAAGATAATCCCCGTCGCCCAGACCGAGGCGCCCGCACGCATGCTGCTCGTCACGTGTCGGGAACCAGGTCGTCCGGACTCACGTCCCGTGCGGTTCGTAATCGAGGCCGACGACACACTTCCCGGCCTCACCAAGGTGAAGGTGCCCCGTACCCTCTGAGCGCGGCTCTAACGGCTCCGGCCTAATCATTCCGAGGAAATCTCTCGGTTCGCGCTAGGATATGGCTTAGCAGGCCGTGTTGCGTGTTGCACTTCCCGCGCTCTCCCGTGATATGTTGCTCTTCGCGAACGATCGCACAGCGCAACGGTATTGCCGAGCAACCCTTGGGGGGAGAACTACCTAATGCGGCTCAACCCACCGACCATTCTGATTTTCTTGATTTCGCTGACTTTGGCTTTGCTTGCCCTCGTCACGAAGATTGGTTTCATCGGCGTGCCCCGGTATTTGCCCCACCAGGAGTTCTGGCTCGCCATTACCGCCTACATCACGCTGATGGTTGGCGTCGTTGTGCGTGGTCTTTGAACCACGAGCACCATGCCTACCAGGGGATCTGCTTCTTATCTTTGAAGAATCCGCCCGTGGGGCCATCCTCTGGCAGCGTTGCAAGCCAGACGACTGTTTGCGCGGCTTCCTCGACTGATCGCGTTGCGTTGGGGCCGCCCATATCAGTCCGCACCCAGCCGGGACACATCGCGTTGACCTTGATATTGCCTGGACCAAGCTCACCGGCAGTAATCCGCGTCAACGCATTGAGTGCGACCTTGGAGATCCTATAGGCAGGAAATCCAGCCCCCATTCCTTCAAGTTGGCCTGCACGCGAGGACACGTTGACGATCCGCCCGTAGCCGCGCGCTTTCATTGCCGGCAGGACGGCCTGCATGAGAAGCAACGGCCCCAGTGTGTTTGTCCGAAACGTCAGATCCACGAGTTCGCTGGACACATCGAGGACGCTCGAATCTTCGGGCGAGAACCCTTCGTGCAATATCGCAGCGTTGTTCACGAGCACATCGATGTGCCCGAAGGTGCGCAAGACCTCACTGACGGCCGCCTCAATACTTTGCGAGTCGGTGACATCGAGAGTAACTACATGAGGCGCGCTTCCGTGGTCGGCAAGCCGGGCGGCGGCCTGGCGACCCTTCTCCAAGTCGCGTGACCCCAGCACCAGGACAAATCCGGCGCGAGATAGCTGGCGGGCGATTTCCAGTCCGATGCCGCGGTTGGCACCCGTCACAAGAGCGACCCGCTGTTCCGCCATAGCTTTTTCCTCGCAGTGACGCTGCGCGCAGCATAGTCGTACACAAATTCGCGCCAGATGGCATAGTTGCAGACAGTACTTGGTCTCCAAGAGCACTGGACGACGGATTTGCTCACTGCAGGGCGTTAGCCAATGATTGGCCAACCGGGAAACCTGCCACGATGCCTTTTCTAGTCACACCTCAAATTGGGCGCCGCCGAGTTTTGCGCGGCCTCGCCGCCGCAGCGGCGGTCGCCGTCGTGCCCGGCGCCGGCCGAGCACTGGCAGCGCCAGACCTCGTAACGACACCGCAACAAACCGAAGGCCCGTTCTATCCCAAGGATTGGGCCGGAGATATCGACAACGATCTGGTGCGTGTGCACGGTGAAGCGGCTCAGGCGCTCGGCAAGGTCACGCACGTGATGGGCCGGGTCCTAGATACTTCGGGTGCTTCAATCGCTGGTGCTCGAGTCGAGATCTGGCAATGCGATGCCTCAGGCGTCTATCGGCATCCCGCCGACACGTCTTGGCTGCGCACGCGTGATCCGGGGTTTCAGGGACGCGGGCGCGTGCTGACGCCGGAGAATGGGGCCTATGCGTTTCGCACCATTCGGCCTGTCGCCTATCCTGGGCGAACGCCCCATATTCACTTTGCGATCGAGGTGCCAGGTCGGCCGGCCCTCATCACGCAAATGTACGTCGCGGGCGAGCCGCAAAACGAGCGCGATTTCATATTGAACAACATCAAAGACGCGCGCCAACGGGCCGGCGTGATCGTCAATTTGGAGCCGGGCGAGCGCATGGAAGCCGACGCACTGGTCGGCACGTTCGATATCGTGCTGCCTAGTTAGCCCCGCACGGCATAGGCGATCAGTATCCCAACGGCCAGCGCCGCAAACGAAATCGCGGTCATCGTTGCGATCTCTCGACTTGTGGCCGCAGGACCCATCTTCATGCCGCTCATTTGAGATCCACTCGACTTCGCCTGACCCGGCTTCGCTTCAGTCATCTTGGACGCTTGATCCTGTTCTTTTCTCGGCTCGGCATTCGGCGACTTTACCGTCATCATGCCGTGCTTGAGATGCTTCGAGACCAGCCACCAATTCATCGGATAGGCGCAAATAAACCCGACGATAAGCGCGATCGACATACGGAACCAGAACAGTCCGTGAGAGGGATCGTGCGCATCCGGCACAGCGCGCCAAGCAAGCGTTGAGACGGGGACCATCCCGGCCATCAGGCAGTTCATGGAGAGCAGCTCGGGAATGAAGGTGCTCTCCAGCGAGCGCCGGTACGAGCCACCAGCCATGTCGCGCATGAACAGCGCCTGGAAGATTGTCCAGCCGAAGCCAAAGCCCAAGACATACTCAAGTGCTATCTCAGCAAAGAACGCCAATGCGAAGAGCGCCCCGATAACCGCGCCCACAAGGATGCCGACGCCGTCGCCCGCAACGCAATGCATCGTCGAGCCCACAACTTGGCGCCACTTTGCGGAGATGAACCGCTCATGGTCCTCCGGCGTGCGTCTGCGGCAGCTAAACCAATAAAGGATCAGAGCAAGCGGGCCGCCGTAAGCAGTGAGCAGCAAGAACCCCCATTTGAGGACAGGGTTCTCGGGTGTGTGGTAAATGTCGAGCGCCACGAAGACGAGCGAAACCGCCGTCAACGTGAACCAGATCATCATAATGCTTTCGAGCATGCGGCCCCTCTTAGCGGTGGGCGGTTGGACCCGCCGTTTTGCGCCAAGCTAGCAGGCCAAATCGCTCACGTCGGCATGAAAACCGCCCTAACGCGCCTATTTCCCCTACAAGCTCTCCATGGTGCGCGTGCAAGAGCACGCGCACGAGGGCTGGCAGCGACTCGTCGGCACTCTCAACGCCCCGGAACGTCGCGCACAACGCGTGGCGCTTTGGACTTGCTATAGCTTGCTCGGATCAACGATTTTGAGACGCAGCGCGAGAAACGCGTCACCGAGGCAATCGATACCGTAAACCCGGGCACATATCTGCACGCCTGCAATGGTTGCGAGATCGACATCGCAAAGATTGCTGGTGCCGACAGAGTTCTCATTGGCTGGATTTTCAAGATGAGCTCGCTCGTTCTCACGCTGCACATCGTCGTGAAAGACACCGTGACTGGCAAGATCGTCTTTGCGCGCGCATTTGATTTTCGCGGAGACAACGAAAGGGCCTGGCGGCACGCCGCCGGCAACTTCGTCCGATCGCTAGCTCAAGCCAACTGAAGGGAAACGCTCATGCTTATGACCAAGCAGAAGTTCGATGACAGCAACATTGCCTGGCACAGACTCGAAGGCATCGAACACCTTCAGTACCACGTCTATGACGTCGATGAGCAACGCAAGATCGTCGACATCATTTTCAAATTCGATGCCAACAGCAAAGTTGTGCTGCACAGGCATCATGCCGACTACGTGACGGTCGTCATCCAAGGCGAGTTGCGCATCTACCGTGCCAGTGGCGAATTGAAAGAAGTCCGGCCGGTGGGCAGCTACGTAGCGACGGCGGCCGGGGGAGAACCGCACACCGAGGGCGGGGGAAGCGAGGACGCGATCGTCTACTTTTCAAACCGCGGGCAAGACGGTGTGATCTACGAGATCCTCGACGAAAACTTGAACACCCTCGCCACGCTGGGGCTTCAGGACTTCAAAGGTTTGTTGCAGGCCCAGTAGGCGCAAAGCACGAAAGCTTCAGGTCGTTTGCAGGTTGCTCTCGACCTTGTTCAGATGGCGAGCGTGATAGCCATGTTCCATGTCGAAAAGCTTTCGCACAATGATCGCAACCGCACTGGAAATGGGGAGCCAAGCCAGCGCGTAGGCCCAAATCCACAGTGCGTAAGTCCACCCGATCGGCGTGACGAAAATTCCATAGACGGCAAACAGCGTACCGACCACTTGCGTTGCCTCGAGAACCACGAACATCTTCCAGCTGGGCCACGGCTTCGACCAGAACCAGTGCTGGTTGCGTGTGACGTAGAGCGTCAGGTGTCCGGCCACAAGCAACTTGAGGAAGATGATCGTTTGGATCAACGATCGATCTATATGGAGGACGCGATCGGCATACCAGAACAATAAGAAGCTTGCGATGAGGCCCAAGACACCGAGTGAGGTCGCAACGGTCAATACGCGCGACATGTTCCAGCGGACGGGCTTTTCAGCGGTTGGTGCGTTGTCAAATGCGATCATCATGATCGGCAGATCATTCAGCATCGCCAGCAAAACGATCATGATGGCCGTGACGGGATAGAAGTTGAAGACAAGGATCGACCCCGTCATGAACAAGAGAACGCGGATCGTCTCTGCAATACGGAAAGTTGCATAAGACGACATACGTTCGAAGATGCGCCGCGCTTCCGCAATGGCGTGCGTGATGACGCCGATGCCTTCGGCCGTGAGCACAAGATCGGCGGCCGCGCGCGCCGCATCCGTTGCACCACTGACGGCAATCCCCACATCGGCCTGTTTGAGGGCGGGTGCATCGTTGACGCCGTCTCCCGTCATGCCGACGATATGATCGGTCCCACCCTGTAGCGCTTTCACGATCTTGAACTTGTGTTCGGGGAAGACGCGGGCCACGCCGGCGGCGTGCTCGATCTTTTCGCGAACCGTCGCTTCCGTCGCCCCGGGTCCAAAGAGCTTGTCGGCGGAAAGCATGGGGCCAATAAAGCCGAGCTTGGCCGCAATTTGCCTGGCGATCGCTTCATGGTCCCCAGTGACCATCTTCACGTCGACACCCATCTTGCGAGTCGTGGCAAGCGTTTCTGCCGCATCGTCGCGTGGGGGATCAAAGAGCGGGAGCAGGCCGAGCATGCGCCATGTCCCGCCGTCGTCAGTGGCGGCAACGGCAAGCGCGCGATACCCTTCGCTGCCCAGCGCATCGACCTTTTTGTTGTAAGGCGCGCGCTCGTCATCGCTCAGCTTGCACAAATCGAGGATGACCTGAGCCGCACCCTTGCTGTAGCGGTACGTCTTGCCCTCGCTTGCGACCTCGGCTTCGGTACGTTTGCTGACAGGATCGAAGGGCGTGAATTTAGCAAGCTCGGGCAGAGCCTTGCCGCCATCCTTTTCCCATCCTTTAAGCACAGCGTTGTCGATCGCATCCGGGTTGTCGCGATCGGACGCCAGCGCTGCGGCTTGAAGCAGGTCAACAGCCGTCTTGCCCTTTGACGGCATCGGATCGCCAAGCGTGAGCTGGTTTTTTGTCAGTGTGCCGGTCTTGTCCGCGCATAGGACGTCGATACCCGCCAACTCTTCAATCGCCACAAGTCGCGAGACCACCGCCTTCATGCGCGCAATTCGTTCCGCGCCTATCGCCATCGTAACCGACAGTACGGCGGGAAGGGCCACGGGAATGGCGGCGACCGTCAATATGAGACAGAACTGCAACGTTTCGAGAAACGGCTCTTCTCGATAGATCGATACGATGAGGATGAGAGCGATCAGCGCGACCGTGCTCAAGATCAAAAAGTTGCCGATACGCAAGACCGCGCGCTGAAAATGCGACCGGGTTTCGGCGGACTGAACGAGCTCAGCCGTGCGCCCGAAGTAGGTCTTTGTCCCCGTCTCGGTGACAATGCCGTTCATGGCGCCCAGCTTGATGATCGACCCGGAATAGGCCGCATCGCCGACTTTCTTGTCAACTGGAAGAGATTCGCCCGTCAGCGCTGACTCGTCGGTGCTCAGATAGTCGCCGCTGGCAAGTTTGACGTCGGCCGGTGTTATGTCGCCAATCTTCAGGGAGATGACATCGCCGGGAACGAGCTCGCGCGCGGCAATCGTCCGCCACGTGCCATCGCGCAGAACACGCGCGAGGGGCGCAAGCTGCTTCTTGAGCACCTTGATGGCATCCTCGGCCTTGCTCTCTTGCCAGAAAGAGACGCCGGCGTTGACCAGCAGCATCAAGGTGATGATGGCAAAGTCGCTCCAGTCGCGCAGCACCAGCGATAGGATCGCGGCGGCCTCAATCATCCAGGGGATCGGCCCCCAGAAATAGCGGGTCAGACGTTGGAGAAGCGTCTTGTGCTTCTCTTCGAGCGCATTGGGACCGTACTGGGCAAGTCTCTTGGCGGCCTCAGCGGAGGACAGGCCATGTGTCAGATCTGTGTCAGGCTCGGGAGGCGAGGCGGCAGCACTTTTGTTGGAACTCTGGATCGGCTTGGAGTGTCGACCGGCCATGAGAGCCTCCGTTTCCGGCGTTACCGATGGACCTTCTACGCGCCAGATCCGACATTTTGTTTAACACTCCGACCTTGAGCATGCACCATCGAGCAACTCACCCGATCAGCGAGTCAATTCCTCTTTCACCTTTGCAGCAAGCTGAGAAAGTGAGAACGGCTTGGGCAGGAAGGCGAATTCGTCCTCGCCGAGGCTCTCCTTGAAGGCATCGTTGGGATAGCCGGACACGAAGATAATCTTCAGGTCCGGATTCTTCTTGCGCAGCTCCTTGAGGAGCGTGGGGCCATCCATTTCCGGCATCACCACATCGCTGACGACGATGTCGATCTTGCCCTCTTGCGCCTCCATGACTTCCAGGGCCTCGACACCGGAAGATGCTTCGAGCACCTCATAGCCCTGCCGCTTCAAGGCACGCACAGCGAAGCTACGCACCACGTCCTCGTCCTCGACCAGAAGAACGCGACCGGAACCGGTGAGATCGGCCGCACGGTGTTCCTTCCTTTTTTTCTTGTCTTTGGCGGCGAGGGCTTCGTCCTCCGGCTCTACGAAGTGGCGCGGCAGGTAGATAGCAAAGGTCGTTCCCTTACCCACCTCACTCTCGGGAAAGATGTAGCCACCCGACTGCTTGACGATTCCGTAGACGGTGGCAAGCCCAAGACCTGTACCCTTACCGACCGCCTTGGTCGTGAAAAACGGCTCGAAAATCTTGTTCAGAACGTCCGGGCTCATGCCATGACCGGTGTCTTCCACTTCGATCAGAACATACTCACCGGTCGGCAGACCTTCAGCGCTCTGTTTGTTGGACTCGCGCTCATTAATGTTGCGAGTGCGGATCGAAAGCGTTCCGCCATCAGGCATGGCATCGCGCGCATTGACGCCGAGGTTGATGATGGCTTGTTCGAGCTGAAGCTTGTCGGTCTTGACGAACCAAAGATCGCGGCCGGTCAAGAGCTTGAGCTCGATCTTCTCGCCGATGGAGCGTTTCAGAAGAGCAGCCAGGTCAGTTAACGCCTCGCCCATGTGCAAGACTTCGTTTTGCAATGTCTGCTGGCGAGCCAGGGCCAGCAACTTGCTCACCAAGCCGGCGGCACGATTGGCGCTGGACTTGATGTTCAGGATGTCCTTGTAAGCAATGTCCTTTGGACGATGCATCGTCAGAAGCATGTCCGAGAAGCCGATGATCGCCGTGAGCATGTTGTTGAAGTCGTGCGCCACGAAACCGGCGAGCTTGCCAACAACCTCCATCTTCTGGCTCTGGGCATATTTCAGCTCCAACGCCTTTTGCTCCGTCGCATCGACCACGTAAAGGACGGCGACCTCCGGCGCGTCGGGCGCCGTGACGAATGGGCTCATATATACGCGGGTGACGTGATCCTGGTTGGCGCCAACGGTGATCTCGATCGGTGCGTCATTGGTGCGTCCTGAAAGCACGCGTTTCAGCCCCCCTTCCACCGCCACGCACGTCTCAGGCTCAGCCGCCTGGCACAGGATTTTTGATGCCGGTGCTCCTACCGCACTTGCACCATCGAGCACCATCCGCGAGAAGGCGGCGTTGGATCTCGTGATACGTCCCTCCGGGTCGAGAACCGCGATTCCGAACGGCGCAGACTGGAAGAAGCGGGCAAACCGTGCCTCAACGGCCTCGCCCTCAGACTCAACTGTCTTTTCGGCGGTCAAATTGACCGCGGCTATGGTGAACCCGTTCGCGCCAGCGAGGGCGTGCGCAAATAAGCGAACAGGGAAGATGCGCCCATCGTCGCGCACAAGATCCACATCGAGGCTCGAACGCCCATCGCCCGCGTGGCTGCCCAAGTAGCCGACAAGCCCGGACCCATCACCGGAAATGATATCGGCGAGTCTGAAGCCTTCATCGACAAGGGCGCGCGGTGTACGGCCAATCCAGTGCGCAAGAGTGGCGTTGACATAGAGGAACATACCATCCGCGCTGACCGACGCGAGGCCGACCGGCGCGGAATCAAACTGAAAGAGCTGGGCTTCCACGGCCGTGATCCGGGCGGTCTCCCTGTCCCGCTCCGCCGTCACGTCATCGACCTGCCAGAGAACCAGTGGATCCTCGTGCCGCTTGGCGAACGTTGGCGCAAAGGGTTGGACCGAGAGGCGCATGATCGTGCCGTCGGGAGCGAAAGCTCCGTGCCTCAGCGCAAACTCTTCAGTCAACCCCTCCCCGCGCTCAGCTGCGCGCGTGAGCCGGAAGAGCGCGGCGGTCGCCTGCGGCTCCCCGGTGAAGAGGGCTTCAAAGCGATCGAGATGTTCGGCGTCCGTCGGCGGGATGAGCTTTTCGAATCTGTCGTTCGTGTAAACTGTTTCACCGTCGCGCTTGGCAATCAGAAACCCTGACTCCAGACCATCGGTTGCAGTCTTAATAATCTCAGCAATCGGTGCGCGCTCGCTCAGCCGGATATGACCGCCCGCGACCGCCAACAAAAAGAATGCACCCACCATCGCCAACAGGGAAATCAGAGCCAAAAGCAAAGGCTCGCCACCGCCGCTGGCCAAGAGCGCAAAAAGCAACACACCGCCGATAACGACCGCAGCAATGGGCGTGAACATGCCACCCAAAGCCTGAGCCGCGCCGAAGGCGTCGAACGGATGTGTCCGCAGTCCCGCTGCCTGTTGCTCGCGCATACGCAGGGAAGCTAGCTGATTCTGACTGGAAACGGATTGTGGCGCCGGCATAGGCGGATAACACTCTGGTACGCATTACACACTGGTCGGGCCGCACGTGCTGGCAACCCACACCGGAGGGGCAGAAATTGGGGGAAAGTCTTCCCCGGCTCCGCCACGGCCAAATGATCCAGCCGCCCTCCGGCGCGTAAACAGTTCAATCATTAAGGTTAAGATCACATGAAGCGCGCGGCAGGCGTTTTGGGGAGTCGGCCGGCCAAGTATGGTCCTCGCCGTGGGCCCAAATAGTGCCTCGATGTACGTACCGTTCTAGTCTTCCCGGTAAACGCGCTCGCGGCGCTCATGGCGCTCTTGCGCCTCAAGCGAAAGGGTTGCGATCGGACGAGCATCGAGACGCCTCAGACCGATCGGTTCACCGGTTTCTTCGCAATAGCCGTATGTGCCGTCTTCGATGCGTGCCAGCGCAGCGTCGATTTTCGCCACTAGCTTGCGCTGACGATCGCGCGCCCTCAGCTCCAGCGCCCTATCCGTCTCCGATGTCGCGCGATCTGCAAGATCTGCGTGCTGCATGGGCTCCTCGTGCAGCCCAGCGAGCGTCTCTCGCGTCTGGCGGAGGATTTCCTCCTTCCAGTCGAGGAGCTTGTTCTTGAAGTAGACCCGTTGGCGCGCATTCATGAACGGCTCGTCCTCAGAAGGACGATAGCCGGCTGGGAGCACAATGGAGGACGCCTTGGCGCGCGCCGTCATCTTCTTCCCCTCAGCCTTTTGCTTCCCAGCAACTTTTGCTGCAACTGCCTTCTTTTCCGCCACCGGCTTCTTGCTCTCAGCTGCCTTCGTTACCTTTGCCGCCGTACGCTTGCCCGCCGCGTTAGTCTTTGCAGACGCTACCCCTTTACGAGGCGGCGCCGTCTTTGGTTTAGCGGTCCGCGCAACAGACTTCGTTTTCTTGGATGGGGCCTTGGCCTTGGCCTTTGCGGCCGGCTTCCTCTTGCCGTTTCGCTTGCTCATTGTGGCCTCCATGAGGCATGTGAGACGGCGCCCGGGCCCTCAGCCGACGATGACAAGTCAAACTTGGCGCCACCTATTGAAGTGAGTGCGCGCTTCTGTCAAGGCGTTCGATCGGTGGGCATAAGCCCCGAGGACAAAAGAAAAAATGATTGACAGAACCCCAACCCATCACCCGCGGGCGTCCAACTTGGCCATCTCGTCCATCAACACGACACTCGAACCCCCGCGGGACAACAAATTTGCCAGGTGGAGCTACCCGGCGGCTCCTTGTCATAGGGACGCGCCCACCCTTATTCGATAGTCCTTGGCCGCACTCGAGGAGTGAATTCGATCTCATGAAATTCGATGGTACCCCCAGCTATGTTGCGACCGACGATCTGAAGGTGGCCGTCAACGCGGCGATCACGCTCTCACGTCCCCTTCTCATTAAGGGCGAGCCGGGAACCGGAAAGACTGCGCTTGCCCTGGAGGTCGCCCAAGCCCTCGAAGTGCCCATCATTGAGTGGCACATCAAATCCACCACCAAAGCCCAGCAGGGTCTCTATGAATATGACGCAGTCTCGCGCCTGCGCGACAGCCAGTTGGGCGACGAGCGCGTGCACGAGATCAAGAACTACATTAAGCGCGGCAAGCTGTGGGAGGCGTTCGAATCGCAGACGCGGCCTGTGCTGCTGATCGACGAGATCGACAAGGCAGACATCGAGTTCCCAAACGATCTGCTGCAAGAGCTCGATCGGATGGAGTTCTTCGTCTACGAGACCGGAGAGACGATCAAGGCTCGCATCCGCCCGATCGTGATCATCACCTCCAACAACGAGAAGGAGCTGCCTGACGCCTTTCTAAGGCGCTGCTTCTTCCACTACATCAAGTTCCCGGACGACGAGACGATGCGCCAAATCGTCGAGGTTCATTTCCCAGGCCTGAAGGGCCGGCTCGTCAATGAGGCTCTGCGCATCTTTTATGACATCCGTGATGTGCCAGGTGTGAAGAAGAAGCCGTCGACATCCGAACTGTTGGACTGGCTGAAACTTCTTTTGAATGAGGA
>CAZUKP010000044.1:0-1540 GCA_964620915.1 uncultured Hyphomicrobium sp.
CGGGTACGCCAACATAAGGATGAAAACCGAAGCTGACTGGAACCGGACCATCATCGCCGGCAAGAAGCCCCGTCTCAATGGTTAGTCCATCAGCGCGCAACGATGCCTTCATCGTTAGAAGGTGGCGAAACGGAAACACGGACAATTGCGCAGGGCTGGACCAGTCAAGCTCGGCCGTCACACTGTCTTCCTGGGCGCCAACCACATCCCACGACAAGTGCGCCCATGGAACGCCATGCATCGGAAGGCCGTTGCCATCGAAGTGGAGCAGCGGTGAGTTTGGGTCGAGAGCGACAGACTTGCCCAGCACGCGATAGCGCAAGCCCGCGAGCCGGTTGGCCCAGGGATAGAGGAACGGAATGCCGACCGTGCCGCCCTTGACTGCGGCCGCTTTCAACTCGTCGACGCGCCTTAGAATCTCAACACCTTGCAAGCGAAGCGAGGCCCCGAGCATGCCATCTCCGGGCAGGAAAACTGCTTCTAGGTCGCCAGCAGTTAGGGTCGTTGCCGAGCTATCATCAAGAGGAGCCACAGCTTGCGCCTTTGTCTTCCGGGGGAGAGTTGCGATTATTCAGGATAGTCGTACGGCTGTGCAAGTGCCCGAAACTGCCAATCACCAAATTATGGGCGGCGGCAACCTTGCCTGTCAAAGAAGTCCCTTTGCATAGAGATCCGGGCGGCGGTCACGAAAGAAGCCCCAGTCGGCGCGGTAGGCCTCGATCTCTGCCAGATCGAACGTGTGCACCAACACCCCCTCCTCCTCCGCACCCAGGCTTTCGACCAATTCGCCGCGATGGTCGGCGATGAATGAGTGCCCGTAATACATCTGCTTGACGTCACCGTTTTCCTCAAGACCGATACGGTTCGCGGCAACGATGGGCACAGCATTCGAGACCGCATGCCCCTGCATCGCGCGCTGCCATTGCTCGCGTGTATCGAGCGTTGCGTCGTAGGGCTCCGAGCCGATAGCCGTCGGATAAAAAAGCACCTCTGCGCCGGCAAGCACCATGGCGCGCGCGGTTTCGGGATACCATTGGTCCCAGCAAATGCCGACACCGACCGAGCCAGCTTTCGTCTGCCAAGACTTGAACCCGGTATCACCTGGCCTAAAGTAATACTTTTCCTGGTAGCCTGGTCCATCGGGAATGTGGCTCTTGCGATAGACCCCCAGAATGTCGCCGTCAGCATCAGCGACGGCTACGCTGTTGTAGTACCGCGGCCCGTCTTTCTCGAAGAATGAAATGGGGATGACAACACCAAGCTTCTTGGCCAACTCGCTCAGTGCGAGCACACACGGATGCTCAGCGGTTGGGAAAGCCGTCTCGAACCATTTGGGGTCCTGCTTCGTGCAAAAATAGATGCCCTGAAACAATTCAGGAGGCAGGATCACTTGGGCACCCTGCTTTGCCGCCTCACGGACGAGGGCCTCCGTCTTAGCGATGTTGGCCGCCATGTCGGTGCCAAAGGCCGCTTGAATGGTGCCGACGCTCATCGTGCGTTTCGTCATCTAAAGTGGTTCCTGCTGGGTGATGCAGTGGAA
>CAZUKP010000044.1:1640-25205 GCA_964620915.1 uncultured Hyphomicrobium sp.
CGAGCAATGTTGTCCACGTGGCCGTCTGTATGATCGTTGATCAGGCCTTCGTCGATCCAGATAACCTTTTGTGCATCGAACGTCTCACGCAGCGCCGTTTCGGCTGCTTCCTTGCTCCATCCATTGCGGTTGGGATTCAAGAGGGTTTGACGCGTTGTCAGGAACGTTCCCTCGCCGTCGTGATCGACAGCGCCGCCCTCAAGGACAAACTCGAACCGGCGAACCTCCGCTCCGGAAATGCGCGCCATGTCGTCACCGACCGTCGCATCGTCGGGCAGGTCGTACTTGCCCCCCCAACTATTGACCCTAAAGCGCAAGGCGACAGTCCCGTCGGGACCGCGCGCAAAGATTGGGCCCGTATCGCGCAGCCAGATATCCCCGTATTTTGCAGAAACGAGATCAGCACCAGCGCCCAACATGTTTCGGGCAGAAGCCTCGGCCTCGGCCCCATTCACGAGCACGCGAACGCGGTTCGCCTCGCGCAGCGCGTTCACCATCGCCGCCACATCGCGGCGCGGCGTCTCAAGATCGCCATTCCACTCCTTTGGGTCGGCAGGCCAGGCCGTCCAAATGGCCTTCTGCGGGGCCCACTCGGCGGGGACGCAAATTTTTTCGGTTACTGAAATAGTCACGAGTTCTTACCTAACGATCGGCGAGGAAACCTGCGCTCTGGCGACCTATGGCAGCGAAACAGGAGCACTCACTTAGTCGCGATCGCCGACGAATGCTAGACGGTGACAGTTGTTGAAACGCCGTCGCCCAGCTCCTTGCCGACAAAGCGTCCACGTCGCCCAGCTAG
This sequence comes from uncultured Hyphomicrobium sp., assembly GCA_964620915.1. Lineage (GTDB taxonomy): Bacteria > Pseudomonadota > Alphaproteobacteria > Rhizobiales > Hyphomicrobiaceae > Hyphomicrobium_A. Next base: position 2,440 of record CAZUKP010000044.1, read on the forward strand.
TCCTTTGGCTTGCGCAGGGTATCCTGATGAGGCGGCTTTGGCACCATACGCAACGTCTCGGGCAAAAAACTGCCGTCGTTCACGCCCACCTCCCGAGCGATCATCTTATTTATCAGGTCGTTCATCCGCAGGATCAAGTCTGCATGCTTCTCAGGTTCAACGGCAAGGTTGTCGACCTCGTCGGGATCGGTTTTGAGATCGAACAACTCCAGCTCGTTGTTCGCCAAAATGTCTTCCAGCGTCGAGGGCGCATTAAAATCGTCGGGTGCATAATACCGCGCATACTTGTAATGCCCGTCAAAGACGAAACTGATGAACCCTCGCCGGCTCAAATCGGGCCTCACTTCGGTAAAGGGCGGCGCAAACTTGCCTTGAGCGATGTCGCGGCACACACGGATCATGTAGAGCGAGTCCACCGTTTGCAGGCCAACGTAATTGAACAAGACCGCCTCTCGCGTCGAAGCAACGGCAGCCGCCTCAGGGTCCTTGAGCAACGAGGAAAAGTCGCGGCCCGGAAGTGATTTCAGTGATTGAAGCGCCTCGGCTTTGATTGAACCCGTCAGGCCTGCCAACGTCGGAACGAGATCGATATGACTGGTGAGCGCCTTGCAATTGCGCCCGCCGGGCTGTTCGGGATGCACGATGACAGCGGGGACGTGGGTTTCCTGTTCATAGGGCAGCGGTCCTTTGCCGCGCAGCCCCCCGTGCGATCCCCCAAGTTCGCCATGGTCGGCTGTCTGCATGACCACCGTGTTATCCCACAAACCAAGGTCTTCAATGCTTTCGACAACCCGTTTCATGTTGCGGTCATTGTCGGCAATGAGGTTCAGATAATAGTTGTAGTAGGTGTTCCACATCTCGGCTTCGCTGATTGGGATATCACCTAAGAACGCCGACCACCCAACCAAGTAAGAAAGCTGAGCCCGCGGACGGCCTGGGGTATCCATTGGCTGGAAGTGGCTCGGCGACTCCGGGAAGGTCCACTTTTTCGCAAAGTGTGCGTTCTCCGGTGGAGGCGTGAGCCTCATGCCCACTTCCGATACCTGCTGCTTACCGCCCCACCTGTTGCAGTCGGCGTACATGATGTCGTGCGGAGATACGAAACTCACGATCAACAGCCAAGGTATGCCTTTGTCGTTGAGATCGTGCGCATTCGTCCTGAGCCATCGGACCGCTTCGGCGCCAGTATAGTTGTCCGTATCGTAGGCCTGATCGGGCGAGCCGACTTTATCTCCGTCGGGAGCAAACGTATCGAATCCGTACTCCTTTAGCGCATCCGTATAGTTGATCTTGTCGCTCGGCGTGATGATGTCTTTTCTAAGCTCGAATTTTCCGAAGTAAGCCGTCGCGTAGCCGAGCTCCTTGAAGATTGTTCCCATACTCGGCTTGTCCTTGCGCAAGCTGGGAACGTAACCGAGCTCCATTTGATCATAGACGCCATTGATCTGTGGCGGTTGGCCGGAGAACATTACCCCGCGCGAAGGCGTGCACATTGCCGCGCCAATGTAGTGATTGTGGAAAGTCGTGCCGCGGCGGCGCAGCTCTGCACGCGCCGGCAGCGTGTAGCCCTCTGCGGGGCGGAGCCGGTACGTCTCCTCGTCGGAAATAAAGAGTATGATGTTGTAAGGTTTGTTCAGAGGTTTGGGCCGTGCCGCGGGCAGCGGGCCATCCGTGATGTCGGTAATCGGCTTTTGATGCCACCCCACCTGCGGCTCCGCCTTAGCAGCACCACTCAATCCAAGTGTTGCCGCGCCGGTCCCCGCGATAATGACTTGGCGGCGATTGAGACCTCCGGAATTTGCAGGCTCTGTTAGCCTTTTCGGTGAAACCGCACGCTCAGGCTTCTTCGCGCCACCATCTGCCATCGCTGTGTGCCTCCGAGCTCATCAATGTGACTTCGCAAGAAACAAGAGCGAAGGATGCCATCTGACCATGCGAGGTCAACCATCATAAAACAAACCGGTTTCTCATTTGTATTTGGACTTTCGCGACAGCACGCGATGTTGAACAATTGAGCCAAGCGCTCGGCTCTCCGGACCACGCTCATGGGCACAATCGAGGAGTCCTACTGTGCGGAACGCGTTAACTTTCTTCTTCGCAATGGTGGTAATGCATTGCTCCAGCATCGCGCATGCGGCGGATGCCCAGCTTACGGTTACCATCGACACCAAAACGCATCGCTTCAGCAGAGCCGAACTCCTGGCACGGTCCGATGCGGCAGACATCACCATTCCCAATGACGTGTCATACGGGCACGCAATGACCTATCGGGCCGTACCTCTGCTTGGTCTTCTCAAGGGCGCGCAACTGGGAACGCTTGATACACTTGAGGCGAGCGCCACCGACGGGTTCGTTTCACAAATCCCAATTGCGCTCGTGAAAGAGGCTGAGAAGGATTGGAGTACACCCTGGGTCGCGGTGGAAGATCCCGCATCCCCCTGGCCAAACTTGCCGGGTAAAAACGTGAGCGCCGGTCCCTTCTATCTCGTCTGGGAACATCCCGAACGATCGAAGGTCGGCACCGAGCAGTGGCCCTATCAACTCGCGTCCCTAACCGCGACCGAGTCCCCAGCGCACCGATGGCCACAGATGGCGGTCGACCCGGACCTACCGGCCAACGCCCCAGCGCGTCGCGGGCAAGCCGTCTTCACGGTCCAGTGCCTGCCTTGCCACCGCATGCTCGGCGCAGGCGCTTCCGACGTCGGGCCCGACCTCGGCCAGCCCATGAATCCGGTCGCGTATTTGACACCCAAGGGCCTGCGAATGCTGATCCGCAATCCGAAAGCAGTGCGAACGTGGCCCGAAATGCGCATGAGCGGATTCGATAAGGCTATGCTTTCAGACGACGATCTCGACGCGCTCGTTGCTTATCTCAAGCACATGGCCGAAAGGCCGCATTGAGGGATTTGTCCAGGCACGGCAGGTGCACGCGCGGGCCCTCGTCTCCACCGGCTTAGGCACCACACCAATGCTGGCGGGCAGAGGCCGGCGCGCGGCACAATTGATGCTATCGCTCGTCAGTTTTGTTGATGTACTATCAACATTGAGGCCACGACATTGCGCGGACGATCACAATTGAGATTTGAACAGCGCAGCATCGCAACCGCACACTCGCGACGGATCGCGAGGCGATGCACACAACAAAGGGGCAGAGATAGCCATGAGACAGCTTCGCGTTTCCGTCTGGGCAGTGGCCCTCGGATTGGTGGCATTTGCGGTGATGCCGGCCGCCGCCCAGTATGAGAATCTGCCACCTGAAGATTCGGACAAGCTTCTGCCCGATGTCGGCGATCGATCCGGTGGCCAGTATGTTCCACCCTGGGCCGATCCCTATGCGTCCTCGCCGGACGTTGGGGTCAACGAAGACCCAACACCGTTTAACCCCGCCGACGTCGATGCCAACGCGACTGACTTTTAGTTGACGGCAGTCCATAGCGGCTCATCGCTGAGCTGCGCCCAAACGAATACGGCGGCCAATGTGGCCGCCGTACGTCGCTAGGCTTGTCCGCATTCTCCCCGGCATGCGCCGGGGAGCTCCGGCATTTGTTAGAAGCTATATGGCGGGATCGCCAGCACGACGCCGGATTTGATGTCGCTGAGATTCCGCGTGGTGATATTCGCTACTGCAAGAGCGTGCACCGTCACACCACACCGGGCAGCGAGCTGCGGGACAGTTTCGCCCGGCTGCAGAATGGCTTTGGTACCGCAGGGCGATGTGTTGAACTTTCCGCTGAAGATCGGAATGACGACCTTCTCGCCAACCTGAAGCTCGCGAACATTCTTGATCTCAGGATTCACCCGAAGAAGTGCTTCAACGGTCACTCCGCATCTCTTGGAAATGCTCGAAAGCGTCTCGCCTTGATGCACGACGACGAAGCCACCGCATCCGTAGTCGGTAATGACCGCAGTCACCTGGATCGTCTCACCTGGCGGCGGCGGAGGCGGAGGGGGAGGGAACATGAGGGCCTTGAGCTCCATACCAGCGATAGCAGCCGTCACATTGAGCCCTTTTTCACCGACGACGCTGATCGGCTGGAGCGTGATGGTCTTGTTGCTGCCGCCGACGAGAACGTTGACGTTACCTCCGATGCCAACAGCCGCGCCAGCACTTACACCACCATAGCTGCCTGCAAGTTCGCCTGGCGGTATGTCTTTGGTTGCCGCCAGAACACCCCAAACGAGGGTGCTCTTGCCTGTCGGACCAAGATCAAGACCAAGTTTCTGAATCTCTCCGACGTAAGCCTCAGATGGCCCCTTCTTTCGCCGAAAGGTGCAATGAAGGTCCTTAGTCGACCCGATAATAAAGGACCCGCCGCCCTTGACGTCACACGTCAACTTGCCGACCTCGAATTTCGCGAGAGCACTCGGTGAGAAGGCCGTCAGGCTGACCACGAACGCGGCCACCGTGGCGCAAGCAGATCGCCCAAGTGTAAGCTGCATGATTACTCCTGTTGCTTGATGAGATTTCAGTCAGGCAGAAAGCGTCCGAGGTAGGCTCACTCGTCGCCTCCGACCATTGTTCATCGCTCCACAACTGATCCCGTCCCCGTCTAAGAAAGATAACTGTGCCAGAGAGACGGACCCGTGGCACCTACAATTCTCGTCGTACCAAAGCCGTCAATGCCCTAGGAAATTGGGCTCAGGCTCGTTCGAAGGGACTGTTGAGGGCCCTTTCCGGCTGTACTGCTGCGCTCCCCCAAAGCGAGGGCTCGGCTGCCCAAACCGACTTCCCACTCCATAGCAGAGGAAGTCACCAATTGGGCCCTCGACCCAGAGAATCCTCAAAGAGAAACGGAGTTTTCAACAAATCCGGACTAAGTTGACCAAGCAGTGTCACGGGCGGGTTGCGGATATGCCACGCAGTCCGTGAGCCCTTGGGAACGGGCGCCCGGCTGCAACAGTTATCTGGCATAAGGGACTTTGCCCTAATTTGGCGCAGTCTTGTCACGCGCTCTGCGCTATAAAGAACAGTACGGGGCACCATTAGGGTACAGGAGCTTGAAAGTGGTCTACGATTTCCTCCCAAAATCGTTTTGCCGACGTCCTTCGACCGTGAGTGTCACGCTCTTGGGTGCAGCGCTCTTCTTAGTGGCAACGCTTTTTGGCTCTGCCCAGCCGGCCTCGGCACAGCAGGGATTCGGCAACTTCTTCGGCTACAGCACCCAAAGCGCCACCAAGCGCCGCGCCCGTAGTCGGCGCGTACGCCGTTCGCGCAGTCGAAAGGCGGCAAGCGAGGACACCAAACAAGCAGAGAAAAAGACGGCAGGTCCCGTTTATGCCGTCATCTCCCTCGGCAGCCAGCACATCACCGTATATGACGCCAACGGCCGCATCGCCCAGTCTCGTGTATCAACAGGCATGAGGGGCCTACGGACGCCGGAGGGCGTTTTCAGCGTCATCCAGCGACATAGGCATCACTATTCCAATCTCTACGGTGGGGCGGCAATGCCCTACATGCAACGCATCACCTGGTCCGGCGTTGCAATGCATGCGGGCCATGTCCCCGGTTACCCAGCCTCACATGGTTGCATCCGCCTCGTTCCGTCATTCGCAAGTCGCATGTGGGGACTAACCGAAATGGGATCGCGCGTCATCGTCTCCCCGAGCGACACCACGCCGAGCGAAATCACCCATAGTCTCCTTCCCACGACCACACGTTATCCGGCTCCGCCGCCGCCACCCCTGCCTGTCCCCCGCCGCGAAGCCGTTGCAAACACTTCGCCTGTCCAACTCGCCAGTGCTGACGAAGAATCCAGCATCGCCTTGATGGCTGAAACCGGCCAGCCTGACGCGACTGAGAACACCAGCTCAAGCGACACTCTGAATCCCATTGAGTATGCTGCTTACCTGCAGCAGCGTGCGACAGCCGAAAAGGCAATGGCCGAGCAAGCGGCCAAAGAGGCCCTCAAGAACGCAAATGAGGCTGCAGCGGAGGCGCGTAAGTCGGTCGAGGACCTAAAGAAGGCAGAAGCCAATTATGAGGACGCCGAAGCAAAATTAGATAAGCTTGAAGCAACGCCTACGGTCGTGAAGACGTCAGATGAGGAAGCAAACGAAACACTCGAAGCTGCCGAAGCCGCGAAAAGCGCCGCAGAGGCCGAACTTAAACAGGCGCGCTCGGACCTCGATGAGGCCCGCGCCCGTGAAGCCGTAAAGACACCCGCCGCCTTTGCCGCTGTCGAGGATTGGAAGAAGGCCGTCACCCGTTCCAAGGATGCCGCGAAGCTGCTCAAAGAGGCCGAGCGCCGGCAGGAGCCTGTCTCCATCTTCGTCAGCAAGAAAGAAGGGCGCATCTTTATCCGGCAGGATTGGAAAGAGGTCTACGAGGCGCCCGTGACCATTCGCTATCCAGACCGGCCACTCGGTACTCATGTCTACATTGCCGTTGCGCCCCAACCGGATCAAACGGCAATGCGTTGGTCCGCTATCACGATGCCGGAGAAGTCCACGTCCAATAGCACGCGAACCAAAAAAACAAAGAACAGCAAGAAGAAAGACAAGGTTGAGCAGTCCGCCGTCTCCAGCACGCAAGCCGAGACCGCCGCAGGGGCACTCGGGCGGATCGAGCTACCACCCGAAGCACGCGAGCGTATTGAGAAGCTGCTTTGGACGGGTGCATCGCTAATCGTCTCTGATCACGGGCGCAGTCACGAAATGGGCGATTACACCGACTTCATCGTGTTGACTCGCTAGCGATCGAGCCCGTTTGATTTGAGCTGGCAGAGCGTTGTGCAACTAACGCAACGGTCGGCTCGCTAACCCTGCATGTGAACCAGGGCCAAAAGTTTGTTAAGGACATTCCGCCTCGGGACCCTGATCGGGGATAGGACCAGACTTCAGACTGTCCGCTGACGGCCGCGGACGACCGCTCAACCCATTCCCACGAGCCAATCTTACAATTGCCCCTGGTTGGATCGCTTCTACTTCCACCATTAGGCTATATTGTTCAATGGTATTGGCCGGGCAATTGCCCCGGTGTACGAGCTGTGGCAGCCTTCAGTTAACGGAAATAGGTCTGAATCCCGCGTGGGGCAATCATGGGCCTAAAACACGAGGAAACGACCGTGTCTCGAGAGAGCGCATGGGAAGCTGATTGCGGGGTTAGCGTAGCGGCGAGTGCGTTGACATCGACAAAGTCGGCCGTTGACGAGCTCCGAGCCCAACTTGGAACTCAGATTTTCCAGCACATAGTTGTTTTCTTCTCAATGGACCATGACGCGGACGAACTCGTCAGGGCACTCGAGGCCGCGTTTCCAGGTGCCCCCATTTCAGGCTGCTCTACGGCCGGAGAGATCACCCCGATAGGCATGATCCAGGGTGGTCTGCTGCTGATCGCTTTTCCGCTTGCCGGTTTCAAAGTCCACAGCGAACTCATCACCGATATCGATCAAGGTGGAGTCGAGCGGGCAACCGAGGCCGTGAGGCGCCTTAAGGCGCAATCGTCCTGGGTTGGGTCTCACCCGCGCAAGGAGAACATCTTCGCGCTCTTACTCATTGATGGGCTCTCCAACGCGGAAGAGACGATCGTCGCCGCAGTTCATTGGGCAATAGACGACATCCCGCTCATCGGTGGCTCGGCGGCTGACAGTCTCGATTTTCAGCGAGCAGCGATCATTCACGACGGCCACGTTTTGGAACAGGGCGCTGTCTTGATGTTGGTCGAAAGCGACTTTGAGTTTCGTGTCTTCAAGACGCAGAACTTCGAACCTACGCCAATCAAACTCGTTGTTACATCGGCGGATACCGAAAATCGGATCGTTTACGAGCTAAATGCGGAACCTGCCGCCAGGGAGTACGCTTCCGCAATCGGACTGATGCCGGACGCATTAGGCCCATTTAGCTTTGCTTCCCATCCCTTGGTCGTGAAAGTTGGGGGCGACTACTACTGCCGCTCGATCCGCAACGTGAACCCAGACGGAAGTCTGTCCTTCTTCTGCGCCATTGACGAGGGCCTCGTATTCACCGTCGCTCGCCCGCGAGACATGCTCAGCTCGACCGAAACCGTCCTCCAAGATCTCGACTCATCACTTGGTGGGATCGATTTGGCTATTGGCTTTGACTGCGTCTTACGCCGGCTTGACGCCGAGACACGCCAAATCCGCCACAAGCTCGACGAGCTGTATCGCCGCCACTCTGTTATTGGCTTTCACACATATGGTGAACAGTTCAATGCGATGCATCTCAATCAGACTCTGACAGGCATTGCCTTCGGACGTCGCACGACCGGAGCGGCATGATGCAGAGCCTTCCCAGTCCATACCTGCCCACTTCAGTCGAGCAGCTCGAACGACAGATCGCCAAGCTCTCGAAGATCAACGCCGCCCTCATGCAACGCGTTGAGAAGTCTATGGACCAACAAGCGAATGCCTATTCGCTGTTCCAGACAGCTATCGCCCTGGAAGAACAGGTCCGCGCTAGAACGGAAGAGCTTCAGAAGGCATTATCGAACCTCGAGAAGACGAACGACGCTCTCATGACTGCCCGGGACGTCTCTGAGCGTGCCAGCCGCTTCAAAACGCGTTTCTTCACTGCTGTTGGTCACGATCTCCTGCAGCCACTCCACGCCGCGCGCCTTTCCGTAACGGCACTTGCAGAGATCGATGGCACGCCTCGCAAGCTCAGACTTGCACTTGGCGTGGAAAACGCGCTGACGACGATTGAGGACCTGCTGAAATCCATCCTCGACATCTCCAAACTCGAGGCGGGCGTTATGACCCCGTCGCTGCAAACGATACAACTCGATGAACTCTTTGAATCTCTTGCCGCCAATCTTGGGCCGATGGCGCGCTCAAAAGAACTCAACTTTACATGGCGCCGCACACCCTACACGGTGACATCAGATATATTGATGCTGCAGCGGATTTTGCAAAATCTATTGACCAATGCGGTTCAGTACACGTCAAGGGGAGGCGTAAAACTGACCGCGCGCCGGCGTCAGGACGAAGTGCGCATCGAGGTTTGGGATACAGGACCAGGCATACCGCCCGGCCACCTTGACCGCATCTTCGAAGAATTTCAACGCGGCCCGACAAATGATCGCCCTGTCGTTGGAGGATTTGGACTGGGCCTGTCGATCGTTCAACTCATGGCGCGAGCCCTCAGCCATCGCGTCGGGATCTGCTCGCGTGTTGGACACGGCACAAGATTCTCCATAAGCGCTCCACTGGCGGGAACAGATGCACTTGGCGGAGAACAACGCAGCGTCAACACAGCCGCCTGGGAGCCCTATGGGATCACTGGCACCAAGGTCTTGGTTATTGAAAACGATCCTGCGGTACTAGAGGCCATGCGGGCGTTGCTTGAGCGGTGGTCATGTGAACCACTTCTCGTCAAAGACCTTGCGGATCTCGACCACGTTCTTGGCAAGCCAGACTGTCGCCCCAACATCGTGCTTGCGGATTATCATCTGGATCACGGCAGCTGCGGGCTCGACGTTGTCGACACGCTTCGCAGCAGGGTCCGCCACGATCTGCCTGCGGTAGTGGTGACCGCAGACCACAGTCCGGTCATAGAGCGAGAAGCACGCTCGAAGGGGTGCGAAGTCCTGCGCAAGCCTGTCAAGCCCGCCGAGCTTCGCGCCCTCATGCGCCACCTTCTGTCCCAGGCAAATGCATCGCAAATGTGAGGGCCGCACTCAGCTTCGGATTTGAAGGCCTACGCCCGGCCGCTTTCATCACCATGGACTTCCGCCACAATAGAGTCGAAGTCGATTCTCGCGACCTCGATCACAGCTTGCGTCCGCGACGAAACTTTCAGTTTGCGCAAGATCTCTGAAACATGCGCTTTGACCGTGGTTTCGCCAACGCCCAGCTCATGAGCGATCTGCTTGTTGAGCATTCCGTGACGCAGCATTTGCAGCACGCGAACCTGTTGCGGCGTAAGCAAAGTCAGGCGTGAATTCAGATCAGATGGGCTTTCGCCGGTGCCGGACTCTTGCGGCGGCCGGTAGCCAATGGGTAGCACCACTGATCCGGCCAAGACATTCCGGATCGCGTGCGCCAGATCCGCGCCGCGTGTAGATTTCGAAATGAAGCCTGCCGCTCCAAGCGACATGACCTCATGAATGATCCGCGGATCCTCCAGCGCCGAGACAATCACAATCGGCAGCTTCGGATATCGAGCCCTGAACTCCAAGACTCCATCAAGGCCGCTCGTCCCGGGCATTGAAAGATCGAGAAGAACGACGTCAAACTGACCCTCGTCCTTCAGAGCCTCTCTCGCAGCGTCGAGCGAGGCCGCCTCCACAGTGAAGGCAGCTGGATACGCCCCGTGAATCACATGCTTCAGGGCCTCAAGAAACAGAGGATGGTCGTCAACGACCAAAAACCGAGGTGACACCACAGTTGTTTTCCGCCGAGAAGAGCCGCATGGCCACCTGCCTCCTGGACACCAATGTCCCAGACCCAGCTGGTCAAAGCAACCTTAATACGGGGCGGCCTTCCTCCTTAAGACCGGAAACCACCCGGCCCTATCTGCAGCGCATGCTGTCCTGCAACACGCTAAGAAATGCTTATGGATCTGCTTGTTATCCTCACTCAAACTTGGCGAAGTCGCTTTGAATGACGGAGCAGTTATGAAAGCGTTACGCATTGGTTGGAGATAGGGATCACCCGGCGATGGGTCCTTCTCAGTGTCTCTCCGACAGGGCATGCACATTGACGCCTTGAGCAGTACGCTTGACGCAGGTCACCCACTAAGCAATGTGCACGCGATCTGCTAGCCCCGTTTCTAGGATAAGGACAACTTTGCGCGGATGGCCGGAGCGTTCACCAACTGCTTGCGGCTCGCCCGTGCCGGCCTCGTGCTCGCTCAGCACGGCGTGAGTTTCGTTCCAAAGGGCGTCGATGTCCCTCCGGCGCTCAAAATAGCGCGTGCCCTTACGGCACCCATTCGGTTTGTTGCATCCGCATTCCGACCCCGGGAGCCGAGAGAAACGAGGGTCACGGCGGCTCTGACCAGCTTGGGGCCAAGCTACGTCAAGCTTGGACAATTCCTGGCGACGCGCGCCGACGTGATTGGCCCCGAATTGGCGCAAGATCTTTCCCACCTGCAGGACAAGCTGCCACCCTTCCCGATGGCCGAAGCACGCCGAGCCGTCGAACAAGCGCTCGGTGGCCGGCTCGAAGATCATTTCGCGGAATTCGGTCCTTCCATTGCCGCCGCTTCGATCGCGCAGGTGCACAAGGCTCGCGTCTCAGATCAGGATGACCAGCGCGAAGTCGCCGTCAAGATACTGCGACCCGGGATAGAGAAGCGCTTTCGCCGAGATCTCGACAGCTACTACTTTGCGGCTCGCCAGATAGAGCGCCTGCATCCTCCTTCCCGACGCCTGAAGCCCGTCGCGGTCGTGGATTCCCTAAAGCATACGACCGAAATCGAGATGGACCTGCGCCTTGAGGCGGCGGCCATTTCCGAGATGGCCGAGAACATCGCGGGTGATGATGATTTTCGCGTTCCAGTCGTCGATTGGAAGCGCACGGCGCGGCGCGTGCTCACCGCCCAGTGGATTGATGGCATCCCCATCGCAGACTTCGCCCGTCTCGATGCCGCCGGGCTCGATCGGAGGGCGCTCGGTCTCACGGTCATGCGCTCGTTCCTGAAGCATGCTCTGCGAGATGGCTTCTTCCATGCAGACATGCACCAGGGCAATCTTTTCGTCGACGCGGACGGGAAAGTGGTCGCCGTCGACTTTGGGATCATGGGCCGGCTCGGCCATAAGGAGCGACGCTTTCTCGCCGAGATTCTTCATGGTCTCATCACGCGAGACTACCGCCGTGCTGCGGAAGTGCACTTTTGGGCAGGTTATGTGCCGCCGCATCATCCAGTCGAAGTCTTCGCGCAGGCATTGCGCGCCATCGGCGAACCCATACATGGCCGCACCGCCGAAGAAATCTCGATGGCAGACCTGCTTGGGCAGCTCTTTGCCTACACAGACGTCTTTGACATGCAGACCCGGCCTGAATTGATCCTCTTACAGAAAACTATGGTTGTGGTCGAAGGCGTGGCGCGTGGACTGGATCCCAGCCTCAACATGTGGACTGCCGCCGAACCAATCGCACGCAAATGGATTGAAGAGAACCTGGGCCCAATCGGCCGCCTGCGCGAAGCCGGCGAAGGAGCAACAACCATCGGCAAGGTGCTGGCTGACCTGCCGTCACTTCTCATCCAAGCCCAAACGACCGCAATCGCGCTGGCAGAAGCATCGAAGACGGGCTTCAAACTCGATGAAGAGACGGTGCGCCAGCTGGCTGCGGAGGAAGCCCGCCGCACGCGATGGGGCCGTATTGCTCTGTGGATTGGTGCCCTAAGCCTTGTTGTGCTTGCGCTCGCCCAGTTGAACCTCTAGGTGCCTAGGTCGTACAAGCCCTGGCCCACAAAGGCCGGCCACGAGGTTTCGTTGTATGGACCAAAAGTACACGATCGACCCCGCAAAATTCACAACCGTGCTGACGAGCTGCGGGCGCTTTGATCTGCTCGGGGAGACGGTCACCTCGTTTCACAAGCACTTTGGGTCAGACAAGATCATCGTTGCGGAAGACGCCGAGCAACCTGATGAGGCGGCCACGTTCCAAGAGAAATTTCCCTCAACCGACGTGCGCGTCAACATGCCCAAACTCGGCCAGTTGCGCTCAATCGACAAGCTCTACGCGACCCTTTCTACACCGTATGTCGTGCACCTGGAAGACGATTGGGGCTTCACCCGCAGCCTCGACCTCGACAATGTAGTCAACTTTCTTGAGGCGCGCCCCGACATTTCCGTCGTGTGCATCGCACATCGGATCTACGATCCGCGTTACGAGAAAGGCGCGCGCAAGACACAATACAAAGGCATCGACTATCTCGTCTGGGATCTCGATGCGCACCCCAAATGGTTTTCTTATTCCTTCAACCCTTCGGTGGTCCGCCTGGCATTCTGGAAAGAGTTTGGTCCGTTTGTGCGCTACGTTACGGAGGAAAACCTCAGCGATTTCTGCAAGAAGCGCGGCATGCGTATCGCGATGGTTGTCCCCGGCATCGCCGATCACATCGGTGATGATCGCCACGCGCCTGACCCCTTCCAGCCGCCACGTGCAAAGACATTGTTCGCCCGCCTGAAGAGATCGCTCGCAAAGCGCTGGCACAAACTAACGAACAAGTGAGCAATTTGGGTGCCCTTAAGCTGCTGCATCATTACCCACAACGAAGGCGACCGCATCGAGCGATGCATTTTGGCAGCGCGAGATGTTGTCGATGAGATCGTCGTCGTCGACTCGGGCTCAACGGACGATACGTTGGCCAAAGCCAAAGCTCTGGGGGCAAAGATTTTCGAACATGCCTGGGACGGCTACGGACCGCAAAAACGATACGCGGAAGACTGCGCATCGCACGACTGGATCCTGAACCTAGATGCCGACGAGATCGTCACGCCGGAACTCGCTCAGGAGATTACCACTCTCATGCGCGCAGGCGAGCCGCCACTGCCCGCCTACCGCTTCCGCCAAGTCACTGTGTATCCTGGCCGCGACACGCCCCGCCTATGGGCCGACTACCACAACTACGTCCGCCTGTATGACCGCCGCAAGGTGCGCTTCAGGGAAAGCCGCGTGCACGACACGGTCGACACTGCGGACTATCTCGTCGGTCAGCTCAACGGAATTGCGCTGCACTACTCGTGGCGTTCACTCGATCACGTGCGCGCAAAGTTGGACAAGTACACCGATCTCCAGGCCAAGGAACTCAAGAAGCCGCGCTGGCAAATCCTACTACGGTTGCCGTTTGAATACCCGTTCCTGTTCTTCCGCTACTACGTTCTGCGCTGCAATTTCACGGGCGGCCTGACGGGCCTCAAGATCGCTCACATGATCGCTTGGGCGCGAACGAAGCGATTGCTTAAAATTCTTCAGCAACAAAAAGCCTGAGCGGCGGGCTGCCGCCTCGCAATGAGACGGCCCCCGCCAGCACTTTGACTTTCGCAACGTCTGTTAGATTTCGCCCTTGAGGCCCTTCTCAAAGTACTTGTGCACGATCTTGTCCTGGTTCTCCAACAACCAGTCGATCGAGGGCTCAAACGTCATCGCCTTGTGAATCGCCTGCGCCGTCGCCTTGCGATGGATGTCGAACAAGATCTGATGATCGAGATTGTCGATGTCGGCAACGCTCGGGTTCAGCCACACCGAGACAATGATGCCAACGTCGTTGACCTTCTCCTTAGGAATGTCGCCGGAGCGGACGCTGTCGAGCACGCCCATCGCGGTCGCGTATTGGACGGTACCCATCAGGATGTTGGTGTAGCGCGCATTGTCGACCGTCACCTTGCTGACGCAGATCGTAGGTGGGCGCACCATCACGTCGGTGTTGAGAATGGCCAGCACGCGAGAGTGTCCGGCAACTTGATCCCCAAGAAGATTGGCGAAGGCCGTACCAAACGGTCCGTCCATCTCTCCGATGGCGACTTCCGGCTCGGCTGCCGTGCCGGGCGGTCCACCGGCGACAAGGCTCTCACCCACGCGCAAGACGATGCGATCACTCATAGTCCTGTCCTACCTCTCATTTTTTGATTGTTTGGAAGGGCGCGACTATGGCCGTGGTCGTCCACCACCGCAATGCGCCAATTCGGCTTGCCAACGGACAATTGCCGCATCGCTCGCGGCGTGCGATTGCATTCTGGCGATATGCAGCGGCCAAACTCCGCAAAGTGTCGTGAATCTGTCACACCGCGTCGACACGATCGGTCGGCAACGACGGCTTGATGGGAGACGGGAACAGCCACATGAGCAAAGACGAATCCACACACGACATTGATGCCTTTCTGCGGCGCGAGCTTGCCGACAGCATCGACGAAGAGCTGGAACTGGAGCTCGATGATCAGCGCCTGGCTGATCTGAAAGAATACGAAGCCTACAAATCTGGGCGGCCCGTGTTCGATCGCAGGATGTATTTCACCGAGCTGCTGCGATTGCAAGGCGAGTTAGTCAAGCTCCAGGACTGGGTCGTCGATCAGAAACTCAAGATTGTTGTGGTCTTTGAGGGGCGCGATGCGGCCGGCAAGGGCGGCATCATCAAGCGCATTACGCAACGTCTCAATCCTCGCGTCTGCCGTGTGACGGCACTTCCCGCGCCGACCGAGCGCGAGCGCACACAATGGTATTTCCAACGCTATGTGCCGCATCTACCCGCGGGCGGGGAAATCGTTCTGTTTGATCGCAGCTGGTACAATCGCGCGGGCGTCGAGCGCGTGATGGGCTTTTGTACAGAGGACGAATACGAGGAGTTTCTCCGCACCGCCCCGCAGTTCGAAAAGATGCTCGTGCACTCCGGCATCATCCTCATCAAGTACTGGTTCTCCATCTCGGATGACGAGCAGCACTATCGCTTCTTGATGCGTATTCACGATCCGCTCAAGCAGTGGAAGCTGAGCCCCATGGATTTGGAATCGCGGCGCCGCTGGGAGCAGTATACCAAAGCCAAAGAGATCATGCTGGAGCGCACGAACCAGCCCGAGGCGCGTTGGTGGGTCGTCGATGCCGATGACAAGAAACGCGCGCGCCTCAACTGCATTCATCACCTGCTGAGCTGCGTCGATTACAAGGAAATTTCGCACCCGGAGATCGAATTGCCGGCCAGGGTGCACAACCCCGACTATCACCGCCATCCCGTGCCCGACGAGATGAAAGTCCCGCAAATATACTAAGGTCCCGATACAAGCGTGCGCCTCGGCGCTTCGACGTCTGCAGAACCACAAGGAGTGAATTCGCAGTGGCGAGGATTACCAGCCGGGAGGGTATCGAGACTTATTCCCGCATACACGAAAGCCGCCAAACGACCGTCTTTCACAAAGCCGCGGAGATCCTTGAGGCTGCGAATGCCGCAAGCGTGCTCGACTACGGCGGCGGCGACGGAACCTTCCTCGATCAGCACCTGCCCGGATGCGTGCGCTCTTCTGCCTACTATGACGTGTCTGAGGCAATGCGGGCAAAAGCCGAAGCGCGTCTGGGAAGCAAGAACGTTGCCTTCTATTCCCAGCGCGGAGATATCGAGGTGAAGCGTTTCGATGCTGTCCTTCTGATTGCGGCCTGGATGGAGTTTCCATCGCACACGTCAGCGATCGAAAACCTCGCAGCGATTAAGAGGGCACTTGTACCGGGCGGACACTTGATTGCCGCCGTCACACATCCCTGCTTCCGCGATCGGCGCCACAGCACGTTTCACACCGATTTTTCCATGGACGACTACCTGATCGATGGACTGCCCTTCCAGGCAACGGTGTTTGACGGGGACGCGCATGTCACGTTCGAAGACTATCACTGGAATTTGCAGGCCATGTGCCGGCAGCTCACCGAAGCGGGTTTCCGCATCGAGTTTCTTTACGAGTTAGCCGATGCAGGAGCGGGTGGGAGCCAAAGTGGCGCGCCCTGGCTGCTTTGGCACCTGCGCGCCGACGGTGCGTGACAGCGTCGCGATTTGGCCGGCGGTGCATGTGGAGATCTGACGCTGCTAAGCTGCCACGGCAGGCTCGCAACTTAGCCTGGATGCTTCTCCTTGCCACCCTGCCTGGAGGTCTTCGGTGCGGTCTGCGCTTCAAGGTCTACGACGCCCGACAAAGCGACGGGTGGCCGATCGGGAAACCTGGCAATCAGATCAAGTTTTCCGCCCATCGCCTCCACATAACCGCGCAGTGTCGAAAGCAAAAGGTCGCTTCGCTTTTCAATGCGCGAGACGCCTTCTTGCTTGATGCCGAGAGCCTTGGCGAGCTTGACCTGAGTTTTGTCCATGGCCTTGCGCAGGTCGCGCAGAGACATTTCCTCTGCGATAAGCTCGGCTGCGCGCGCCTCAACCTTCTTGCGGCGCTTCGCGTCCAGGGTACGCATCTTGCCTTTCAGTGTCGTTGCCATTTCTACTTCCTTTTCCCCTTCTGCGACTCTTGTTCCATTTTCTTGAGTCGCTTCAGGTGGCTATCGAAGCGATCATCTGCCGTAGCAATCAGCCGCTTGTAAAACGTCTTCTCACTGCCGCCGGACTTATCACCGGCTACAAGAAGGTATGCCTTGCGCTTCCGGTCGAAGGCAAAAGCTACACGCCAGACACCATCAGCGGCGTTGAAGCGCAGCTCCTTCATATTGGCGTGGCGCGAACCGTTCAGAGTATCCACACGTGGCCGCCCAAGTGTTGGGCCAAACTGTTCCAGAAGGAGCGCTTGCGATAGGAGTTCATCCTGTACAGCCTGTGCCAGCGCGTCGAACTCGGGCTCGAAATCGATATGGAAGAGGACTTCCCAACTCATTTTTAATTATGACTTTGAGAGCATATGCCGTCAAGAACATATTTGGTAAAAATTTTTGGTGCGGACGGCGGGAGTCGAACCCGCACGGCGTATACCGCCTCAGGATTTTAAGTCCTGTGTGTCTACCAGTTCCACCACGTCCGCGGATAAGGCGTTATGGGCTGTCGCGCCACGATAGGCAATCCGGCCTATGCGGCTGAGCGCCGGCCGTTGCGGATCGCCCCCATCACCCTATCAGCGATGAGGCAAGGGCGGCTGCACCGCCGGTCGGTCGTTGCGGATGACCTCGCCGTCCTCGCGCATGACGAGCCCGGATGTTCTGCTGAGATCCATGGTCATGCGCGCCCAGCCGCGGCCGATAGTCGTGCCCTTTTTCTCGGACGACACCTCGAAATCATAGAGGAAGGTCACATCGGCGACCTTGTCAGAATTCCAGGTGATCGCAATGGACCCAGGGACGAGGCTGTAATTTCGCTTCGGCCAATCGCGATAGTACTGCACCTTTTCGCGCGCGACTTTCGACAGGCTGACATTGCGCTTGCCGAAATACTCGATGTTGGAGGCGTAGATCCTGCGCAGATCGCGCCCGTCGAGCTCCGCACCCGACAGGTAGTAGTCCTTGATGAATACCTTGATCCAATCGGAGGACTTGTTCGGCGTGCTCAAATATCCGGCCAATGTAATATGCGACGGCTTCTGTTCCGGGACAGGCGGCGTCGGCGCTGCCGCTTTTGTGGGAGCCAACGGTTCGGACGCAGGCTCCGGCTCGGCGGCGGGCTCGGGTTTCTTCGCCGGGGCGGGGTCCCGGGTCACCGTGCCGGTTTCCTGCGGCGGGAGGTCGGTCCGCTGCATCATCTCGGAGGCTTTCTGCAACTCGACCGGCTTGCCCACAAAAGACCCGACATAGGCCTTGGCCCCTCCGCCGACGATCGGCTGCGAAGGATCTGAACCATTCTGCACCCGCGAGGCGTCATCGCCACCCAAGGCGAAGGTCATGCGGGTCTTCCGGTCAGCCGCCGACTCAGTCGGCTCGGCGCCCAATACCTGCACGGTCCCGGCCGTGTCCTCCGGCGGACGGACGGGCTCGGTCTCTTTCTCCTCGACGGATATGACGTGTGCCGCTGTCTCTACCTCGAGCGCCAGGGGCGCCGCCATCTCTTGGCCGCGACCGCTCACGTCTTCCAAGGGCACCGTGCTGTCCGATGCCGTCACCGCGACACGCTGCGCCGGCTCCACATCCGCACCGCCGGCGCCCTGCTCCTTATTTCCATCGCCGTTGTCATTGGCCGCCGTCCGCGGCTCCACCGTGACATGCGTGGATGGCTCCTTACCCGCGGCGACATCGCTGACGCGCAATGACAAGTGACGCTCAATGCCGAACGACACGACCAACGCGCCGACTGCGATTGCCAGAAGCATGATGGGCTGAGACATGCAGCTCAGGCGAAATGATCCTGGCACAAGGGCCGCCGCTTCGACCGCCACGTCGCCGGTCCGGTCGAGCGTTTTGTCCGACGAATCACCCGCCTTGGCCGCGACGGGTGCAACAGCTGGAGGCGTGGCGGCGACAGCCACGCCGTTGCGCCACGTATTGGGCACAGCGAACTGCAGCGGCAGCAACGTTCCGCTGTCGCCCCTGGCCGCCTCCAGCTGGCCGGGGTCCAGATTGCGTGCCCGGCTCAGGTCGGCGCCCCCGATGTTCGCCCCGGCGAACAGTGCGCCCGTCAGATCGGCATCATCGAAACTGGCGCGCGACAGATCGGCATTACGCAAGTCGGCCTCTTGCAGCCGCGCGCAGGAAAGATCGGCGCCGCACAGCGAGGCGCCGCCGAGATCAGCACGGATCAGGGTTGCATGACGCAGGTCCGCGTCGCGCAGCGACGCCTGTGCGAGATTGATCGGGCCACCGTTGATCTCACCCCATTGTTTTTGGGCAAGCGTCAGGGAAAGACCTTGCAGCTCCGGACGCGTGTGCGGCTCCGACTGACGCCAATCGTTCCACGCTTGCACACCTTCTCTAAGCTTGGCGAGATGCTTGTCGCTAGCCATCAACAAGCTCCTACGAGCGACAAGAAGATCGCCTGCCCCACCACATCCATCGATGTGGCAATCTTGAATCGTTATGGACTCGCCGG
Organism: uncultured Hyphomicrobium sp.; assembly: GCA_964620915.1. GTDB lineage: Bacteria > Pseudomonadota > Alphaproteobacteria > Rhizobiales > Hyphomicrobiaceae > Hyphomicrobium_A. Next base: position 21,835 of record CAZUKP010000044.1, read on the forward strand.
GTCATCGCCGCTGCTGACTAGAATTGCCGCCAGTGCCCCCGCGCCAACAACAACTGCGCCGACAGCCAACAAACTATAGTTCCAGGAGTCTTTCTCCTCCTCGGCGGCGGCGGTTTCGGGCGGCATTGGCATCTCCGGTGTCGGGCTGGTGACCGGCTTGGTCTCGCTCACACCGCCGCTCGGCTCTGGATCGTCTACCATTGGCGTAAAAGCGAGTCCGTCTGCAGAGATGCTGATGCCTTCCTTGTTGCTCTGCGTAAACCCAAGATAGGATGGCTCAGGATGATCGCTGCAGGGTGACCGATTTTCGACAACGGTAATTCTCGCCGGAGCCACCCGCACGACGCAGCTGTCGGAATACGTGATTGTCGCCAAGCCCCCTGGGCTAACCATAACCTGCGCGCCGGCCGCAACTTCGGTCGGCCGGACAATTTCTTGAAAACCTTGGCCGGTTCTGATCCGCACTTCACCAGCCATCGGCAAAACATTTGCGGCAGCCGCCCGAGCCGGAACGGCAACAGACACCACCAATACCGAAACAAGAACGCGAAATAGCACTTCGCGAGTCGGTGGCCCCAACTTCAACCCGCGACCGGAAAGGGATGGTCCGGAGACTTGAGCCGGCATTCGGTCCGCAAAACGCCTTCTAATTCGGGCTGTTTTGCCTATGACCATGAATGAGCTTCCTTCGCTTGCCTGTGTGGAGGAGCTGCCATGGTGCGGCCGCGGCCGGCCCAGGCTAGCGTCGGGAGCGATTGCCGGTTCCGGACCGGTTGCGCCGTTGGCTGGAAGATTGCGGGAGCGCGGCGCCCACTACGCTTCTCATTGTTCGTTGTTTCTTTTCTCGTAGGGTCGTTCCGACAGCCCACCCGCAAATTACTGCAAACGCCAATTGCAATACGCATGGCCCCCCGACCTGGTGCAGATCAATTTGCTGATCACATAGTCCATCCTCGCTACCGAGGGCTATCGAAGATTTCTCATGACAGCGATGAGCAGAGCTGATGAATTGAAGCGGGGAAAAGCCCAGCCGCAAACTCTCGCGAACGCGATACGCATTGGCGCCACGATAGGCAAAGCGGCCTAAGAGGCTTCGCGCCAGCCGAAGCGGATCGCCCCCATCAGCAAGAGATAGAGCGTCACCGCGTTGAGAATGTGCCACATGAAATGGGTGCCGAGGCGATGGCCGTCCACCCGTACCGTGTTGCACAGGTCCCAATCAAGCGACCGGAAAGTCAGCGAGAACGCAAACACGATGCCGGCGATTAAGACGTACGGCCACGCAGGGCTGCGCTGAATGGCCAGCACTGCGCCGATACCCAGCATCGCAACTAGAGCCGGCACATACCCGAGCGATCCGTTGAAGCAGGGCCCGCTCGGGGTTTCCGTCATCGCCAGCGGTTCAGTGCACTGAATGTTGCCCACGGCCTGCAATGCCCAGACGAAAAGACCGAGCCCGATCGCGACGGCAAGCCAGGGCAACGACAGAAAGCGGCGCAGCGCGTAACCGAGATAGGCCACCATGAAGATGCCGATCGGAATGGTGTCGGCTTTTGAGGCCCAAGCGGTTGCGAACGTGTGAAACAGGAAGCTACCAGTGCCGATGATCGCGACGAGGGCAATGAGAACGCCTTCGATGCAGCTGCGCTCTTGCCTCGGCAGCCGGAAATACGCGATCGCCGCCAATAGGGCGGCAATCAGAAACGCCCCGTTCGAGATGGCATTGACCGGCTCGGCCCAGAAGGCGGGATCATGCCCGCGCTCACAGTAGCGAAAGATCTTCTGGTCCCAGTTCATGCCCACGCCCCGTTGCTAGTAACCGCGCGACACTATCCATCGTAGCGCCTGCTTGGGAACAGAATTTCGCGCCCATACTGGCGACATGCGCGCGTTCCGTATCATCGTTGCCGCACTCCTTGCCGCTTGCGCGGTTCCGATCGTGCTCTTCGGGTTGGCTTGGCTGCTGTCGGCGGTGAACGGATGCCCGCTCGAGTTCAAAGAACGCCACGTCTGCACCTTCGCGTCGATGAACATCGGGGGACTGTTGGACATCCTCGTGCAGTATGGCGTCTTCGGCGCGCTCACGTTTGGCCTGGGCACCTACGTTTTTGCCGGTTGGGTTTTCGTCGAGCTTGCCGTCGTCATTGTCCGCTCGCTGCGCCGGCCATATTGAGCGGCTCAGTCTATTGCGCAAAACGACAGGCGGGGATTTAGCCCTTCTTCTCCGGTGGAGCGACAACGCGGATGTTCAGCTCGCGCAGGTGCTTGTTGGAGACCTCGGACGGTGCGCCCATCAGCAAGTCTTCGGCCTGCTGGTTCATCGGGAACATGATGACGTCGCGCAGGTTGTGGGCGCCAGCGAGCAGCATAACGATGCGGTCGATACCGGGCGCGATGCCACCGTGCGGCGGCGCGCCGTACTGCAGCGCCATGAGCATGCCGCCAAACTCTTGCTCCAGCATCTCCGGCGAGTGACCGGCGATGGCAAAGGTCTTGTACATGACGTCCGGCAAGTGGTTCCGCAGGGCACCGGACGACAACTCCACGCCGTTACACACGATGTCGTACTGCCAGGCCTTGAGTGCGAGCTTCTCCTCATCCGTCTTGGCAGCCTCCAGCGCCTCCATGCCGCCCTGCGGCGCGGAGAATGGATTGTGCGAAAACTGGATTTTCTTCTCGTCCTCATTCCACTCGTACATCGGGAAGTCGACGATCCAGCAGAACGCGAAGCGATCCTCGTCAAGTAGCTTGAGCTCATGCCCGATCTTGGTGCGCGCTTCTCCGGCGAACCGGTGGAACTTTGCCGGGTTACCGGCGGCAAAGAAGACGGAGTCACCATCGTTGAGTTCGAGCTGGTCCTTGATCGCTGTCGCGCGTTCGGGTCCGATGTTCTTGCCAACCGGTCCTGCCCCCTCACCCTCGCGATAGAAGATATAGGCAAGGCCCGGCTGGCCTTCGCCCTGCGCCCACGAGTTCATGCGATCACAAAAGGCGCGCGATCCGCCGCCCGGTGCGGGGATCGCCCACACGCGGACCTTCGGGTCTTTCTCGATCATGCCGGCAAAAATCTTAAAGCCCGAGCCACGGAAGTGTTCGGTCACATCCTGCATCTCGATCGGATTGCGCAGATCGGGCTTGTCGGTGCCATACTTGGCGATCGCCTCGTCATATGGAATGCGCGGGAACGGGCTGTTGACAGGCTTGCCCTTGCCGAACTCCTCAAAGACGCCGGCGAGCACCGGTTCGATCGCCGCGAACACATCGTCCTGCGTGACGAAGCTCATCTCCACATCGAGCTGGTAGAACTCGCCGGGCGAGCGGTCGGCACGCGCGTCCTCGTCGCGGAAGCACGGCGCGATCTGGAAGTAGCG
>CAZUKP010000045.1:0-24536 GCA_964620915.1 uncultured Hyphomicrobium sp.
GCCCCGAAAGTGGACTTGCGTAGCTTAGATGCAGAAGGACCGCTTTGGGTCATTAGCGGATATGAGCGCTTCGTTCTGGGATGTCCGCTTTACCCCCAAGAGCGGACATGTTGCCCAGATCTTTCTCGCGTTGGGTGCCAGAAAACCGCCTCAGAGGATGGCATAGTCGAGGTGCAAATAACGCTGGTTGCGGGCCCCCGCAACCAATTTTACGGGTCGATCTCTGATTGCGAGTCTAGTTTTTGGTACCCACAGTCATGACCTGTGCGGCTTCCAAAAAAGCCCAATCAAGCCAATGTGTCAGAGCGTCTATATCCGCTGCTTCAACTGTGGCGCCGGCCCAGACACGCAACCCTGCAGGCGCGGCGCGGTAAGATTCAATGTCTCGAGCGACGCCCTCCCGGTCGAGTAGACTGGTCATTATTTTTACGAACCGTCGTTGTGATTCAGCTGACATACCAGCAACATCTGGTGCAACGATCTTCAGGCACACCGAGGTATTCGAACGCGTGGCCGAATCCTCTGCGAGGTTGGCGACCCACGCGGTTCGGTCTATCCACGAAAACAAAATATTTGCATTTCTTGTTGCGCGCGCACGCAGGCCGTCAAGTCCGCCGACGCTCTCTGCCCACCGGAGTGCATCGATATAATCTTCAAGACAAAGCATCGACGGTGTGTTGATCGTCTGGCCACCCAGCAAGGCAGGATCGACTTTGTCGCCTTTCGTCAGACGGAAAAGCTTAGGTACGGGCCAAGCAGGCTTGTAGCGCTCAAGTCGCTTCGAGGCGCGGGGACCTAGAACGAGCATCCCGTGGGCCGCCTCTCCCCCCAGGACTTTTTGCCAAGAGAAGGTAGCGACATCGATTTTTGTCCAATCAATCTCTTGGGCAAATACAGCCGAGGTTGCATCGCATAAAGTGAGACCGTCGCGATCAGTTGAGATCCACTCGGCATTGGGGACGCGAACGCCGGATGTGGTGCCATTCCAAACAAAGACCACGTCCCTGGAAAAATCGACCTTCGCGAGGTCTGGCAAACGCCCATAGGGCGCATCGAGCGTGCGCACGTCGCTCAGCTTGAGCTGCCGCCTGATGTCCAGCTCCCATTCAGAGCCGAAGCTATCCCAAACAAGAACGTCGACGCCCCGTTCTCCCAGTAGCGACCACATCGCCATTTCAAAAGCGCCAGTGTCAGAGCCTGGCGTGAGGACGATCTGGTGCCCCGCTGGAAGTCTGAGCATTTCACGCGTCCAATTAAACGCGAGCTTGAGTTGGGACATGCATTCCGGTGAGCGATGAGATCGCCCCAGCCGAGCATCCGCGAGGACATCCGGCGTCCAGCCGGGGCGCTTGGCGCAAGGTCCTGATGAGAACAAGGGTCTGGCGGGGCGCTGTGTCGGTTTTGGATTGGACGTCAACGTCTACAGCCCTTTCTTCGCTTCGAGCTGCCAAGCAGCATTGGGGATGGGCCAAAGCCCAGTTTGAATTCCTAATCGATAGGTGGGATGTCCCTGGCAGTGCCTGGAGCGGGAGATCGGGGAGGAAGGACGATCTCCCGCTCCGTGGCAAGAGCATCCGCAGCAAAAACGCTCAATGCATCAAAATACGCCTGCGCCGGGGCGTCAATTGGACCAAGGTAGAGGATTACGTAATTGCGAGATCAGCGTAACAAGAAAAGGGGGCGGACAATGACTCGTTCTACTTTGGGCGAGCGCTCAAGCGCGACAACTTCACGCGCCCGGAAACTCTGAGCTATGACGGACCGGAAACGAGGCTACGACATTGTCTGCTTCGACTGCGACAGCACGTTGAGCCGCATCGAGGGGATCGACGAGCTGGCAAGACGCGCCGGCGTTGAGGCGGAGGTTGCACCGCTCACCGCGGCCGCCATGGCGGGATCGCTTTCCCTCGATGCTGTTTACGCGCGGCGCCTTTCGTTGGTTCGTCCCGACTGCGCTGCTATCGAATGGCTTGGCCAGCGCTATGTCGAGGAGATGGTCCCGGGTGCCCGGGAGACGATCGTGGCCCTCACGCACGCCGGCAAATCTGTGCATATCGTGAGCGGTGGGTTGCGGCCTGGCTTGGAACCGCTCGCCCGGGTCCTAGGTATTCCGAATACTCAGGTCCACGCTGTCGAGGTCATCTTTGCAGACGACGGGACCTACAGAGACTTTGATCGCGGATCGCCGCTGATTCATGCTGACGGTAAGGCAGTCGTTTGCCGTTCGCTCGCGGCCTCCCGCCAGTCAATCGCGCTGGTCGGTGATGGCGCTAGTGATCTCGCGGCGCGCAAGGCTGGCATTTTCGTTGTCGGATTCGGCGGGGTCGCGCGTCGTGAAATAATGGTTGAGGGTGCCGACGTTTTCGTGGCTGGTCCTGAACTGACCGCGGTTCTCGACCCTCTGCTGGGGTAAGAAAGCGATCTCAGCCGCGGATTGCACCGCCCTCGCTATGGCACCGGAAGCATCAGGTGCTCGTACGGTGTGCCCCGCCACATGACGAAAGGTTTCGCTGGGTCCGCTTTTGGGTCGTTCGGGTAGCCTTTCGTCAACCCTGCGACCTCACCTACAACCATCATATGCGGGCCCGTCTGAACCCAATAATTGTCTGCCGTCTTCTCAGTGGCAAAGGGGTCGGTGTTGCTCGCGCCGGCATCGCCCTTGAGCATATAGATTACACCAACCTTCTTCGGCGGGGCCGACTTAGCCTTCAGTGCACGTACCCACTCCATCGCTGCCTCGTCAGCACACATCGGTGATGGGCCACCCATGCAAGTCCAGCCATTGCTGCCCTCCTTGACGATCTCCATACCCTTGTCAGGCCCGACCTTCATTATGGTCGCATCGTCGAGTACGGTGGCGGGAGCAGCACCTTTTATTGCCGCCATGACTTCATCGACGCTCGCGCTCGGTTGCTCCGCTCGTGCTTCTGGCAGGCCGAGGAAAAGGATAATCAGTGCAAGCAGAAAACCGGTTTTCATGCGAACTCCTCCAGAAACATTTTTGCTAGTCCGCGACAAGCGTTGCGAGGGAACATTATTGGCCGACCGGTAGTGCCTTTCAACTAGACCTTCGTCCAAGACGAGGCCGTTCAGGCCGAATTCAACGCGCTGCTGCGCCTAAACGCCGGCCACTACTTCAGCGGCAAAAGAAGATGATTACGCGGAAGCGCCGGGCTTCATTGCTGTTCTAGCGGGGTTTCATAGGTCAATCTCGATGGCTTGTTTGATCGATGGCAATGCCCGGATTTCCGACAAGGTAGCGGGCAACAAGGGTGCGGAGATGCCCAAGAGACCGATCGCCAGCGAGTTCCCATCGACAACCCCAACCTGCATACGGCTGATGTTGATGCTCTCCCGGCCTAGAATCCCACCAAGAGCGCCGATAACGCCGGGACGATCCTCGTGGCGGGTGAAAAGCAGTGGGCCTTCCAGAACGGCTTCAATGTCATAGCCATCGATGCGCACGAGACGAGGATTGGAACCGCCCAAGAGCGCCCCGGCAACGCTGATGCTACTACCTGCCGATGATGCAGTGACCTCGACGAGTGAAAGATAGTCGCTCACATCTTCCGATCGAGACTCCCGTATCGACATGCCCTGAAGGCGGGCAAGATGAGCCGCATTGACGCGATTTACGGGACAAGTGAAGCGCTTGCTCAGCAGTCCGACCAAGGCCTCGCTGGTGATGGGACGCGGGTCGAGTTCTGCCACCCGGCCAAAAAGGCGCACGACGAGCTTGTCGATTGGTTCCTCGGCGAGAGCCGCGATGAGTTTGCCAAGAGAATTCGCGAGCTTCTGATAGGGTTGCGAGCGCCGAAACTGCTCGCCCGCGATGCGTGGGAGATTGACCGCAGACTGCGCCGCACCAGTTTCAAGAAAGTTCGCTATCTCTTCGGCAATTCGTACGCTTACCGCTCGCTGTGCTTCTTCCGTTGAGGCGCCGAGATGCGGCGTTAGCACCACGTTATCGAGTTTGAGCAGCGCAGAATCCGTTGGAGGCTCATGTCCGTAGACGTCGAGTGCAGCTCCCGCCAGCCGGCCTTCGCTCAGCGCCCAATAGAGAGCTTCTTCATCGACGAGACCGCCACGCGCGCAGTTGATAAGCCGTGCCGTCGGCTTCATCAGGGAGAGCCGTTCGCTATTTATGAGAGAGTGCGTTTTTTCCGTCAGAGGGCAGTGCAGCGTCACAAAATCCGCGCGCGCAAGAAGCTCGTTCAGTTCGACCGGTTCCACGTCGGCTTCTTCCAAAGTTTCCTTTGTCACGAAGGGGTCATAGGCCAAAACATTCATTTTCAAGCCTCGGCACCGCTCCGCCACCAAGCGACCGATTACTCCGAAACCAATGATGCCAATAACCTTGCCGGCGACCTCAGTGCCGACATATTGGGCAGGGCGCCACTCATTCCGTCGCAGGGATTGATCCGCTCGAGGAAGATTTCTGCTCATTGACAGCAGGTGAGCCAAGGTCAATTCGGCGGTGGTCGTGGCATTCGCATCGGGCGTGTTAAACACGACGATGCCTTGCTCCGTCGCGGCTGCGACGTCGATGTTATCGATCCCAATGCCCGCACGACCGATCGCCTTCAAATTGCGCCCCGCGAAGATGACGTCACGAGTAACGCGTGTTTTTGAGCGTACGATAAGGGCCTGATAGTCCGGTATACGATCGATTAGCGCGGCGGCATCGAGGTTCTGTGCAATGTCGATGCGGATCGATTTGTTTGCCGCGAGCAATCGCCGCCCTTCGTCATGGATGGGATCAGCGATGAGAATCCTATGCGTTGCCCTCATAGCGTTCTGGTTGCAGCAGGTCTGATGTGTCGGGTGTACAGGTCTAAGGTGCCGAAGATAGTCGCGGAGCGGGGGAATGAGAAGGTGGTTCGTTCCTCCCTCCCGCTCCGCGACTGTGGCGCCTTTGCTGTCGAGGCAGGGACGACAGACAAGGGCCCATTTTGCAGAAGAGCACGCGGGCTCATCTGCAGAACCAAAGGAAAGCTTCAATCACTCAAAAGTCGAAGTTCCATCCTGTGCGCCGACGCCGCAGGCATAGTTCGTGTCCCGTTAATGGTTCCAGCTTACAGCCACAGCCACATTCAACTCGGGCCTCCCCTTGGCGGAGGCCCCGAACGATTGAGTTCCTCGACCTCCTCGTCGGTGAACACACGCGAGCGCGTCAAGAAGCGCACACCTTCTGGCGCTTCCAACGAGAAGCCCGCGCCTCGGCCTGGGACAGCGTCGATAATCAGCTGGGTGTGCTGCCAGTACTCGAATTGCGGTCCCGACATGAAGAAAGGGCAGCCCTCAATTTCACCAAGATAGACGTCGCCTTGACCGATTTTGAAATCGCCAAGAGGATAACACATGGGGGCGCTTCCGTCGCAGCAACCGCCTGACTGATGGAACATGATGTCACCATGCGCCCCGCGCAGCCTTTTGATCAATGCTGCGGCTTGCGCCGTGTTGGTAACTCGCTCAACAGCCATCGTCAGCTCCGCCGGGAGGGCGGGGTAAAAAGATCTAGCGATTGCCGATCTTTCACCCCGCCGGAGTGGCGCTTAAAAGAATCCCAGCGCCTTTGGACTATAACTGACCAAAACGTTCTTAGTCTGCTGGTAGTGGTCGAGCATCATCTTGTGTGTCTCGCGCCCAACACCTGACTGCTTGTATCCTCCGAAGGCGGCATGGGCCGGGTAGAGGTGGTAGCAATTAGTCCACACGCGCCCCGCCTTAATGCCGCGACCCATGCGGTAGGCCGTGTTGATATTGCGAGTCCACACGCCTGCTCCCAGGCCGTAAAGCGTGTCGTTGGCCATCGATAGCGCTTCGTCCTCGGTCTTAAACGTCGCCACGGAAACGACCGGGCCGAAGATCTCTTCCTGGAAGATGCGCATGCGGTTATGACCTTTGAAAACGGTGGGCTCAACGTAATATCCCTTTTCAAAGCCATCTCCGATATCGGCTTTCTTGCCGCCGGTCAGCACTTCGGCACCTTCGTCCCGCCCAATGTCGATATAGGACATGATCTTCTCAAGCTGGTCGGACGAGGCTTGCGCGCCAATCATCGTATGGGGATCGAGCGGATTGCCTTGCGTGATCTTTCCGACCCGTTCAAGAGCGCGCTCCATGAAGGCATCGTAGATCGACTCCTGGATTAGTGCGCGCGACGGGCAGGTGCACACCTCGCCCTGATTCAGGGCGAACATGGTGAAGCCCTCAAGCGCCTTGTCAAAGAAGTCGTCGTCCTTCTCCATGACGTCGGCAAAGAATATGTTGGGCGACTTTCCACCGAGCTCGAGCGTCACCGGTATGATATTCTCTGCCGCGTATTGCATGATGAGTCGGCCAGTTGTCGTCTCGCCGGTGAACGCAACCTTGGCAATACGCCGATTGGAGGCGAGCGGCTTGCCTGCCTCGACACCGAAGCCGTTGACGATATTGAGAACGCCCGGAGGCAACAGGTCGCCGATCAGATCGGCCAGAACCACGATACCCATCGGCGTCTGCTCAGCCGGCTTCAGGATGACGCAATTGCCGGCCGCGAGGGCCGGTGCGAGTTTCCAGGCCGCCATGAGAAGAGGAAAATTCCAGGGTATGATCTGGCCGACGACGCCGAGCGGCTCATGGTAGTGGTAGGCGATCGTGTCATCGTCGAGTTCGGAGAGCGAGCCCTCCTGCGAACGGATGCAGCTGGCAAAATAGCGATGAGGGTCGAGTTAGCAGTGATCATCACTAGCTATGTCGCGCTTTGGTCATACCTCTGGTTCACCCGGGACAGACATCTCGATAGGCTGTCGCCTCGGGAGGAGCTCAAACGCTACTTCAATCTACTGTTCTTCATCCTGGTCTATGTCTTCTCGGTCTACTTCGCGGCGAGCTTCTTCGCCGAGCAGGATGCGGCGTGGCATCAGACTGTGGTCCGCGATACGAGCTTCACTCCAAGCCACATCGTGCTCTTCTATGGAACGATGCCGCTCTACGTGTTGTTCGGCGTTGGCTCCTTCTTGTACGGGATGACGAGAATTCCAGCGTTTGCCAAGAATATCTCTATTCCTTTCCTGGTCGCCGTCGTTGGCCCTTTCTTGATCCTGCCGAACCTCGGGTACAACGAATGGGCCCATGCGTTCTGGCAGATCGAGGAGGTCTTCTCGGCGCCTGTACACTGGGGCTTTGTCATAATGGGCTGGAGCGTGCTCGGTCTGGGCGGTCTTTTGGTGCAGATCGTTCAGGGCACACTCAGTGCGATGAGGCGGGTGGACGGCGAGTCGCACGCACGAGCTTAGAACCAAAAAACTAAAAAATTCTCGTTCAAGACTCCGCCGGACATGGAATGTCCGGCGGAGCACCGGGAGGAAGGTAATCATGCAGAAGTTGGCTGACGCTGAGACCGTGCAAATCTATGGGGTAACGTGGTCTAAGTGGGCTGCGAGCCTATCGCGCCGATTTGATTTTCTTCTGGCGGTCATAGTTGGTCTGGCCATTATGTCCGCCTTCCACTTACATTTTATGCTTCTAGCCGGCGACTGGGATTTCTGGGTTGACTGGAAGGACCGACAGTGGTGGCCCACACTCACCCCGATTGTCGCCATCACGTTTCCTGCGGCTGTGCAGTATGTATTCTGGGAGAAATTCAGGCTGCCGATCGGCGCCACCTTTTCGCTCACGCTCTTGGTTCTGGCCGAATGGGCTTCGAGATATGGCGGATTTAATCTCTGGTCCGACTTCCCGGTGAGCTTGACCTGGCCGGCCACGATCATTCCGGGGGCGATCGTTCTTGATTGCGTGCTTCTGCTGACCGGAAACTTCCTCCTGACCGCCATCTTTGGCGGCATGGCATTCGGCCTGATGTTCTATTCAGGCAACTGGCCGATGCTGGCGGCCTACCGGATCCCCATGGAGGTGATGAACACCATGGTTTCGGTGGGAGACTATATCGGTTACGCCTTCCCCCGGACAGCCACGCCCGAGTACGTGAGGCTGATCGAACGCGGGACGCTGCGAACCTTTGGCGGACATTCAGCCTCCATCGCGGCATTCTTCGCCGGCTTTGCCTGCATCCTGATGTACCTGGTCTGGTGGTACATCGGCTGGTTCTTCGCCAGGCTCATCTGGGTACCCAACAAGCTTGCGACGGCGATGGGGTTCAAAAAGGAACACCACAAGGCAGATGAGGTGCCGGCGGTCTAGCGACCAAGGGTGGGACACAACGGCGTTAGGGATTGGAACCAGGAAATGGGCAAGAAAGTCGTTTTCACTATCAGGAAAGTCGGACGGCGAGTGACCCTGTTAGGACTCGCCGGATGGCTCGGGCTTGCGATCACGCTTTGCGGGCTATGCATCAGCACGGACGCCTACGCGCATGGTGAGCGCAACCAAGAACCGTTCTTGCGCATGCGAACAGCGCAGTTCTGGGATGTGAAATGGAGTACCGACAAGCTAGGTGTTAATGACACTCTCACTCTGACTGGGAAGTTCAGGTTGTTCCCTGATTGGCCGAACAACCTTCCTCTGCCTGACTTGGCGTTCCTGGGCAGCGGCACGGCCGGTCCGGTTTTGTCGCGGCTCGAGAGCTACATCAATGGTAAGCCGGCGATCCAATCAGGCAAGCTTGAGCTCGGCCGGGATTATGATTTCAAGGTGGTTTATAAGGGCCGCCAACCCGGCAAGCACCACGTTCACGCGCTGCTGAATGTGGATGGAGCAGGAGCGATCCTTGGCCCAGGAAAATGGGTCGAGGTGACGGGAAACCAGGCAGACTTCGTACTTCCTGCGACCACGCTGGACGGCACCCAGATCGCGGATCTGAGTACGTGGGGACTCGGAACCGTCCTCGGATGGCACGCGATCTGGATCGTAATCGGGCTTGCGTACATGCTCTGGTACATTTCCAAGCCTATGCTCATACCTCGTTACCTCGTGATTGAGGAGGGCGACCCGGATACGCTCATCACGCGTTGGGACCGTATCTGGAGCGCTGGGTTCCTCATTCTTGCAGTTGTCACGGTTATCGTCGGTGTGCAGTGGGCCAATGCGGCCTATCCCAGAACCGTCCCTCTGCAGGCAGGCGTCTTCAAAGTCGATCCCTTGCCGGACGAAACAGGTAACATCAAGGTGAATGTGGATCGGGCCGTATACGACGTTCCCGGACGGTCGATGCGCCTGGATTTAGAAGTGACCAACGATGGGACCGAGCCCCTCCGCCTCGGTGAGTTCACCACTGCGGGGCTTCGTTTCGTAAACCAGGCCGTTCCCGAGGCCATCGCCGGCGTTGATGAGGACTATCCGGAGGATCTTGTTGCCCCTGAAGGGCTCAAGGTAGATGACGATAGCCCTATCCAACCCGGCGAGACGCGCAAGCTTCACGTCGATGCGACGGACGCAGCGTGGGAGCTCGAACGTCTCACGAGCCTCTTAAATGATCCGGATAACCGGGTCGGTGGCCTGCTATTCTTCTTCGGTCCAGACGGCGATCGGAAGATAGCGAACGTCTACGGCCCGATCGTGCCGAATTTTACTAAGGCCGAGTAAAGCTAGAACAGAGCGGGAGAAGGCTCCTTCCGGGTCTTCTCCCGTTGGAGTTGGAAGATGACGGCTTATCGATTAGCCCGGACCGCCTCGGTACGGAGTGCGGCCGGGATCGTTTCAGCGGCATTCATCGCGTTGGTTCCTCACCTGGCGTTTGCACATGGCGGCCTCAGCATGGAGAAGGACCTGTGCAAGCTGTTCATTGGCCCCTACACCATGCATTTCACGGGGTATCAGCCCCTGACCTCCGGCACGCAGGAATTTTGTGAGGATATCCCCAATGTCGGCGAAATTGTCGTCGTGCTCGACGCGGTCGATTCTTCGCTCAGGAAGGTTCCCATCGATGTGCGGATCATTCGCGATACCGGGGTGCCTGAAACTGAGCAGGATGACATTGAAAACGTGACCGTGATGCATCTTCCGGCCAAGGTTTACTCGTCTGGGACCGTTTCGCTGGAGCACACATTTCCAAAGCCCGGGAAGTTCGTGGGATTGGTCACCGCGGTCGATCCGAACGGAACCTATGTCTCCAGATTCCCTTTTAGTGTAGCCAGGAGTTGGAGTTGGATGACGCCGTATCTTCTGATCGGAATCGTCGTTTTGGCGGGCGCCGGGCTTTACTGGTACTCCACCAATCTCCCCAAGATGAGGGCGGCGCGGGCTCTTAGGAAGGCCCGCTGACAGCATGCACGGGTGCTCGGAGCTGTTGCGCATCGATCCCCGTGTCTGGTTCCAATGGCCGGTAATAGCGGTCCTGCTCGCCGGTTGTCTCCCCGGATCCGATTCTGATCAGTCTACAGCAGTTGCCGCCTTTGATTATGCCGCGGCAGAGCGCCGTGGGACTTGCGAGACGGGCGCGAAGCCGGGCGCAGGCGGCGCGACCGACGGATATACTGGCAGCGTCACTTACAATGTCAGGGCGCCGGCAAATTACGATCCTTCATTCGCCCATCCTCTACTTGTGGTCTACGCTGCTGCGGGAATGACCGCGGAGGAAAGTGAGGAGTTCACAGGCTTTACCAAAGCGGCGACACAAAACGGATGGATTGTTGCCTACGCTGACCACAAGCGCATGTCCGTTGAGGCTGTACGTGACTTGGCAAAGCTGCCGGCTGAAGTCAGCGAGAAGTGGTGCATCGACATGAGTCGCGTTTACGCGACGGGCCATTCTGACGGTGGTACCGTATCCACGGCGATCGCGCTCTTGGACGGGACCCGGGACACTTTGGCTGGGATTGCACCGAGCGCTGCCGGATTCCGCAAGAGCGACTTTGAGACCTTCAAATGTCCGTCGGCCCCGTTTCCGGTCATGGTGATGCACGGCAGCTGGGATGTGGCGTTTTACGGCTGGGGTAAACAGGCGGCCGAGTGGTGGGCATCCTGCAATGGTTGCAGCATGAGTGAGGCGCCGCGTCCCCTCGGCGATGGATGCGTCGCGTATGACGGCTGCGCTCGGGATGGCCCGACGGTTTACTGCGAGGGCCCACGATTGCACAGCCAATGGCCCGGCCTGTCGGCGCAGATCATCGACTTTTTCGACGCCGTACACGGCCGCTCCGGTATGAGCACGCCATCAGCAGCCATAGAGAGGACGCACGCGTCTGCAATGAAACCCCACAAGGTTGCCCGGATAAAACGAAAAAGTCGGAGGTAAAACGAATGTGGATCGTAAGGCGCGCCATGTTGGTCGGCAGTACCGCCGTGGCGCTGGTCGTAAACCTCATCTGTTCGCCCGATGCTTTTGCACACGCGCAATTGGTCAAGTCGGAACCTGCGCGTCGGGCCGTGATTAGTGAATCGCCTAAGCAAGTTAAGCTCTGGTTCAACGAGGAGATCGAAGGCGCCTACGCCACGCTCACGGTGCTCGACAGCAAGGAGAAAGCCATTACGGAGAATAGCCCTGAAGTTGCGGCCGACGATCCAAAGCTTCTCACCCTGGCAGTGCCAGCTTTGCCGCGGGGTAAATATGTCGTCAAGTATCGCGTTCTTTCCGTCGATGGCCACGTGGTGGAGTCGACTTACGACTTCACAATAAAAGGCAACTGACCAGAGTTTGTAACAATGATCGAAGTCATCGGCGCGACCGCGAAATGGTTGCAGCTTGTCGCCAATATGCTTCTCGTTGGGGCGTTTACGTTTTTCGCCATCACGGCATACGACCGTGCGGGTGTCGACAACCAATGGCTCGACCGCCTGGAGCGCGCTTTGCCCGGGTTGACGGTGGCCTCAGCCATTCTTCTTATCGTTGTTCTGGCGATTACGGCGGCCGAGGTCACTGACGTCGCCGGTAATGCGTTTAAGCCTGACGCGTGGTGGGGTGTCCTCAAGAACACTTGGCTCGGGAAGGTTTGGACGGCCCGCATGGGTCTAACGCTGCTTGTCCTCCTGCCCGCTACCGCCTACACACGCATCGCTCCGAGTGCCCGCTGGCGCTATTTGCTCTGCGCCGGAATTGCTGCGGCGGTGTTGGCGGCGGGAGCTTTTTCCAGCCACGCGGCGGCCGAGGAGGCGCCGTGGCTCGCTATCGGACCATACGCGCTTCACATTGTCCTAGCCGCTGTTTGGCTTGGCGGCCTGTCGGCCTTCCTCGCCGTGCTCTACGGCTCGTCTCCGCGCGAATCGCCGCGATCGCCTCAGAGTTATTCTGCCACCACTGCGATCACGCGCTTCTCCGCGATGGCGCTACCGGTGATGGCCGGCATCGTCGCAACCGGTCTGATAGTCGCCAACAACCAGATCGAGTCGCGATATGCCGCTCTCGTGTCCACCGACTATGGCTGGTTCTTGGTTAGCAAGCTCGGCTTGCTGTGCGCCATCCTGGTCATCGCCTCCTACGCACGGTTCGCTTGGCTACCTTCGTTAGAGAAGGGAGATCCGGACGATTCGGCATGGCGCCCGCTTCGCACCGGCGTCAGCGTCGAGTTCGGGCTCGCCATCTTGCTTGTTCTTGCGGCGACGCTATGTGCGAGTTCGATACCAGCCAAGCATGCTGTGATCGACCAGTGGCCCTATTCGTTCCGCTTCTCGCTGAAAGCGACCCTGGAACTCCCGGAGACGATCACCAATCTCGTCGTAGCGGGCGTATTGGTCTTTGCAGCCGCGGCGGCGGCCGTCACTTGGGTTGGCGGACGCGTGCGCTGGTCCCGCGCCGCCCTCAGTGCGAGCATTATTCTCACTGTCGCTTCGGCCTGCATGACGCTCTATGCCATCGCCACGGCGGCAAGCGTCGACACCTACCGAGGCAGTGCAGTTCCTTTCGACGCTATTTCAATTGCGCGCGGCGCTCATCTCTTCGCCGAGAACTGCACGATGTGTCATGGACCCCAGGGAAAGGGCAATGGCCCGCTCGCTACCAGCCTTCCCAAAAGCCCGGCGGATTTGCTGACCGAGCCGCATACAGCAAGACATTTGGCCGGTGACCTTTATCACTGGATCAAGGTCGGCATTCCTGCGGGCGAAATGCCCGGCTTTGGTCACAAGCTCTCCGAGGACGACCGCTGGGACGTCGTCAACTTCTTGCATGTTGTATCGAGGGGGTACGAAAGCAGAATCTTGCGCACGCGTGTGGTGCCGGACAGCCCGTCGGAGAATCTCGGTGCGCCCGACTTCTCGTTCGTCGACCAGCATGGAAACTCGCACACGCTAAAGGACTACCGGGAGAAGAAATCCGTGCTGCTGGTGTTTTTCAAGTGGCCGGAGGCAGAAGAGCGCCTGAAGACGCTTCAGGCTCAATATGCAGCGATCCAGTCCAACGAAGCCGAGGTCATCGCTATCCCGTGGGGTGGCAGCGCCCCCGATCGGAGTTGGGCCGAAAAGTTGCCTTTTCCCGTCGCTCAGGGCAGCAGCGAAATCGGCGAGACATACGCAGCTTTCCGTCGGTCGCTCGGCCATCCGGACCTGTTCGGGGCTGGAATAGTTCCAGATCGCATGGAGTTACTCGTGGACCGGTTCGGCTATCTGCGCGGACGCTGGCTCCCTGCCCAAGACGAAACGGGCTGGGACGACACCAACCGGCTCGTTGCACAGCTCGGCCAGCTTCGAAGCGAAGACGAGATCTTACCGCCTGCAGAAGACCACGTGCATTGAGCAGGCGGCATGGGCTTGGGAGCCCAAGAAACTAGGGAAGGAGAGTAAGGCGAATGAAAGGAAAATGGATCGTTGCCCTCGTAGGCACGGTGCTCCTGTGGACGACGCCAGCGTGGTCGCACAGTGACGAATTTTTCGACAGCAGACCTTCAGCCCATGGTGGTCAGACCCGCATGGCAGGCCCGTACCACCTCGAGCTCGTGCCCGGTAAGGACGAAGTAACCGTCTATGTGACCAATCACATTGAACAGGATGTCCCGACGGCGGGCGGTGAAGGCAAGGTCGTTGTCAAGGCGAAGGAAGGCGACGTCACGATCATGCTGAAGCCTGCCGGCAATAACATGCTCAAGGGTAACGGCACGTTCACTCTCGACCAGGGCACGGTTATCGTGCTCTTCGTGAAGCTGCCGGAGCACGAGGCCCAGGCGGCCAGGTTCACGCCGCTGAAGCCCAAAGCCAGCGCTGCCAAGCCCGATGACGACAGCGCTCATGGCGACGGCCATGGTCATCATGATCACGATAGTCACTAACCGGAGCCAGGCAGGATTTAGGAATCGTTCGAATGAAAGGAACGCAAGATGACGAAAACTAGTGGAGCGTGCCTATGCGGAGCCGTGACGTATAACTTTGATGCTGAACCGCAAATGTTGGCGCTATGTCATTGCTCGCATTGCCAGAAAGCCACGGGCTCGGCCTTTTCGATGAACTTGGGAGTCCCGATCGAGAGCGTGCAAATGGAGGGAAAGCCGTCAGTGTATGAAGACGTCGGAACCTCCGGAGAACCGGTGCTGCGCATGTTCTGCGGCAAGTGCGGTTCAGCCATCGCGACCGAAGCCAAGGCATTTCCGGGGGTTCTGTTCATAAAGGCTGGTACCCTCGACGATGTATCCAAACTGGAACCAGATATGGAGATCTGGACGGGCTCCTCGCAGGCATGGGTGTCGCCTTGCGCCAAGGCCAAGAGGTTCCCTGCCAATCCCGGCTAATCGAAGAGAAGCGTTGCGGCGGCCTTGCTGAGCGAACATGCACTCTCGGCCGCAAGGGGTCAGACCCAGCGCACCGGCGGAGATGTTCGAAGGGTTTGAGCACAAGCTGGTCGATGTGGATGGCATCCGCATCGCCTGCACCATTGGCGGATCTGGTCCGCCCGTGCTTCTGCTGCATGGTTTTCCTCAGACCCGCGCGATGTGGGCCAAGGTCGCGCCGCAACTCGCCGAGTCTTACGCCGTTGTCTGCTCCGATCTCCGCGGCTATGGCGACTCGGACAAGCCGCAATGTCTGCCCGACCGGTCGAACTATTCTTTTCGAACCTTCGCTGCGGATCAGCTTGGCCTTATGCGCCAACTGGGTTTCGAACGATTTCACCTAATCGGGCATGATCGTGGCGGCCGCACCGGACACCGCCTTGCCCTGGATCACCCTGAGGCCCTGTTGAGCCTTGCCCTACTGGACATTGTGCCCACCCATTTGATGTTCACCCGAACCAATTGGGCCCTGGCCCAAGCCTATTGGCATTGGTATTTTCTCGCCCAGCCCGAGCCCCTCCCAGAGCGGCTGATTGGCGCCGACCCGGACTTCTTCTACGAGAGTTGTCTCGTTGGTTGGGGTGCAACGCCGCTGTCGGACTTCGATCCGGAGATGCTAGCCGAGTATCGTCGTGCCTGGCGGCACCCTGGCATGATTCACGGTTCCTGCGCAGACTACCGTGCCGCCTTTAGCCAAGATTTCGCCCACGATGACGCCGACATCGACAAGAAGGTCGCCTGCCCCACGCTCGTCCTCTACGGCGCGTCCGGAGTTATGGCGCAACTGTTCAACATTCCGGAGGAGTGGCGGAAACGGTGCAGCCGCGTAATGGAGGCTTCGTTGGAGGGCGGTCATTTTTTTGTGGATCATTTGCCGAATGAGGTCTCGCACCTGCTGCTATCGTTCCTCGGCGGCAGCGCAGATGACTAGCGTCGAGGATTGCTGAACAAGTGATTTGCCTAGTCGAGCGTCCAATTTTACATTGAGCGTGAAAGTGTTTAGAAGGCGGCGAGCATGAGTATGTCTGGTGATATGGCGCCCACGGAGATCTCTGAATCCGATCGGCTTCAGCACGAAGTCGCTAAGCTCAAGAAGATCAATGCCGTTCTTATGCGGCGTGTTCAACAATCGACGGATCAACAGGTCAGCGCTTACTCCATATTTCAGACCGCAATTGCCCTTGAGGGCCAGGTGCGCGGCCGGACCGAAGATCTGAAGAACGCGCTGCTACGACTGGAACTCGCCAACAAAGATTTGTTGACGGCGCGTGACGCCGCCGAACGTGCCAACCGCTTCAAGACTCGCTTCTTTACGGCGGTCGGGCATGACCTGCTGCAACCGCTGCATGCGGCGCGATTATCGGTTAGCGCCCTTACCAATCCCGAAGTCACGCCGTATCAGGCAAGGTTGGTGAACGCGATTGATCACGCGCTCGCAACAATTGAGGAACTCCTGACACCCATTCTTGATATCTCGAAATTGGAAGCTGGCGTCATTACGCCAACTTTACGACCGATCGACCTGGACAGTTTGTTTCACTCTTTAGCTGTCGATATGGAGCCCCTAGCGAGGACCAAGAATCTCGCGCTTAGCTGGCAGTCCAATTCTCTGTGGGTCACGTCTGACCCGCTAATGCTGCGGCGGATGCTACAGAACCTGCTGGCAAACGCTGTGCAGTACACGCAACAAGGTGAGATCAACCTCATTGCGTGTTGGCATGGCGACAAGATCAAGATCGAGGTCTCCGACACGGGACCGGGCATTCCGCTGGCCGAGCGCAAGATGATATTCGAAGAATTTCAAAGGGGCCCCGCTACCGATCAGCCGGCAATAGGCGGGTTTGGTCTCGGTCTTTCGATTGTGGAACGCATGGCGGAAGCGCTCGGTCATCCGTTCAGCCTTTGGTCTGAACTTGGTCATGGCACGCGGTTCTCGATCATCGTGCCATCGGTGGCCAAGGTTTGTTCCGGTACCAAGAAATCCGAAGCGGCGGACCGCGCGCGTAGCCACGGCCTCGTCGGTGCCAAAGTACTGGTAATCGACAATGACGATCACGTGCTTGAAGCAATGCAAGCACTCTTGGAACGATGGTCTTGCGAGGTACAGGCTCTCCGCAGCTTATCCGAACTCGACTCTGTCACCTCGTCACAGTCATTCCGGCCTGACATCGTGCTGGCCGATTATCATCTCGATCAAGGAGAGAATGGCTTAGCCGCGGTCAAACGTCTGCGGCAGATCATCAACCCGCGGCTACCTGCCGTGATGGTAACGGCTGACCGTTCAACAGCGGTCTCACTTAAAGCCAGTAGAGGTGGATGCGAACTGCTGTTGAAACCGATCAAGCCGGCGGAGCTGCGTGCGCTTATGGCGCATCTGTTGGGTTGAGGAGCCCCGGTCTTTGCCGGGACCTGTTTTGCCGTTCACTCCGCGTCGGAATCCTGACGCTGCGATAGAATGGCATCGAAATCGATCCTAGCCGCCTCTATGACGGCTTGCGTTCGGGACGTAACTTTGAGTTTGCGCAGGATTTCCGAGACGTGGGCCTTAATTGTGGCCTCTCCGACGCCAAACTCGTGCGCGATCTTTTTATTTTGCTTGCCTTGACGCAGCATCTGCAGAACACGGAGTTGCTGCGGAGTAAGCGTGGCAAGGCGGGCGCTGAGATCCGACTCGCACCTGCGATCATCCCCTTCCGGTATCTGATATGCCTTCGGCAATGTGATCGAGCCCGCCATCACGTCGCGGATGGCAGAAGCAAGATCCAAACCCCGCGTTGATTTTGGTATGAAGCCGGCAGCCCCGCAGGCTAACACCTCCTGGACTATTCGAGGGTCTTCCATCGCGGAGACGATCACTATTGGCAGTTTGGGATAAGAAGTCCTGAGCTCCAGCAGCCCATCGAGACCATGGGTTTCGGGCAGTGCTAGATCGAGCAGAGCGATATCGAAGCTCGGGTTTCTATCGATGGCCGCGCGCGCCGATTGAATGGACGTCGCTTCGTCGATGCTCGCGCCTGGAAAGGCGCCTTGAACTACAAGCTTCAAGGCTTCGATGAACAAAGGGTGGTCGTCGACAATCAAGAAACTCGTCGGCACCGCAATTTGTCTCCTCAGAGACAGTTGGCGCGCCTAGAGCCGTCCCAGGAAAGATTCAGTTAGGCGCTTCCCGTGAGCCGGTCTTCAAGGCCAGCTTCTACCATTGATATTATTGATAAATTACTCGATGGAAAGGGCCCAGTAAAGTTACTTCCGGCCCAGTTATCCTTTGGTCACAAAATTTGGCTGGCGATGACCTGACATTCCAACGCCCTTCCAAGTCGGCCAAATCCGATTCGGAATAGGCGTTGACCATCCATACCGCCGCCTGCTTGAGGGCCGGCGGTTATCCTTCTCGCGAGAGAATGGAAGCCGGAAACCGGCTAAGGGTGTCTGCCACTGAAAGTGTGGAGCCAGCTTTGACAATGCCGTTTGTAAGGATGTCGCGGAACGGCCGGTTGCCGATATTTTCGGGCAACCGGACAGCAGTCTGTCCCCAGCGCTCCGGCGGGACAAACGGCGTATGCTGATCGTGGAGGAGATCGAGAGTCAGCCGGGGCACAATCACGATCGCCGCCTGATCGCCAAACACGCGCGCGAAGGCCAGCACATGCTTGGCCGCCGGTCCCTCCACCTGCAAGGGCACATAATCGCCCTTGCCAAACAGGTCTTGGCGATCGAGGCGGACCCTCAATCCCGTTTGCAGCAAGAACATTTTGGGGACGCCGCTTCGCCAATGGGCGAGGAGCGTTTCGGGGGTGGCATCGAGCTTGGCTTGCGTCGCTTGGCAGTGATCGAAATCGACCGGGCGGCGATTGTCGGGATCGACCAGGCTCAAGTCCCAAAACTCGGCCCCCTGGTAAATGTCGGGCACGCCGGGGGCTGTCACTCTGATTGCGCTTTGCGTCAAGCTGTTGAGGGCGCCGGCGATGAAGACCGGTTCGCAAGCAGACACAAAGTCGCTCAGAAATACGCGCGACTTGGCCGGATCGAGAACGCTCCGTGTGAAGCTTTCGATCGCCTCTTCATAAGCGGCATTCTGTCCGGTCCAGCTCGTGTGAACCTTGGCCTCGCGCACGGATTTCAACATGAAGCCGGTTAAACGCTCGCTCAGAGTGGCAAGTCCTTCAACATCGCCGGGCTTCAGGTCTGATGGCCACACGCCGGCGAGGGCCTGATAGAACATCCACTCCGTCTCGGCCTCAGGCACGGCAATGCCCTCGACCTCCCGCCGATGATCTTTGTTCAGATCCGACCAGCGGCGAACCGCCTTTGCCCATGACTCAGGCATCTCGCTCAGAACATAGAGTCGGGCACGGGCGTCCTCGCCGCGCTTGGTGTCATGGGTCGATCCCGCGCTAAGTCCGGCAGCCTGACGCCGCAAGCGCCTTATCATCGCGGCGTGAAACGCGTCGGCCGGCGCGCCGAACCGGTCCGGCTCGCCGCCGACCTCATTCAGCGCGATCAGGCGGTTGTAGCGGTAGAACGTGGTGTCCTCGAGCGCTTTAGCCATGACCGGACCGGAGGTCTGCTGGAGACGCGTGGCAAATTCGAGCGCGGACGCCTGGTCCTCGGGGGAGTCGAAGTCGAGGGCAAGCGCGCGGCCGAGGAAGTCGATCGCGTGCTCGTCTTCGACCTCACGCGTTCCCTTGGCCTTCTCGATAGCCGCGGCGAGAATGGCCCGGTCCTCATCGTGCGCACCCGTCACGTCGACATAAGTGCGGTAGACGGGAAGCGCCGCGACC
This sequence comes from uncultured Hyphomicrobium sp., assembly GCA_964620915.1. Lineage (GTDB taxonomy): Bacteria > Pseudomonadota > Alphaproteobacteria > Rhizobiales > Hyphomicrobiaceae > Hyphomicrobium_A. The sequence goes on from CAZUKP010000045.1 coordinate 19,415, forward strand.
AGCTCGATGATGGCGCGGCGGAGCGTGTCGGTGCCGAGATCCCGTGTTGCCAGGTGGCGCGCGGCCAGAGCCCCCGCCATGTCCTTGAGCCGATCGAGCTCGCCGGCAAGATTCCGGGTAAGCGTGCGCCTCTTGGTCTCGAGCGCGAGCGCGGCATAATCCACATGCTCACCGAGAAAGCCCTCGTAGGCCTCGGTCATGGCGGCTTCGCCGTCCGGATCGACCAGGAGCCCGGCGAGGCTGGTAATGAACTCGTAGCCGGTCGTGCCGGCAACGGGCCATTCAGCGCGCAGCTCCTCCTCAGGCCCCAAAATCTTTTCCACCACGAGATAAAGCGGATCGCTCTCGCCGAACGTCTTTTGCAGGCGTTCGAGATAGCCGTTCGGGTCGGCCAAGCCGTCGATGTGATCGAGGCGCAAGCCATTGACGCTTCCCGATGCAACGAGTTCGCCGACCTTTGCATGCAGCTCATCGAACACGCGCGGACTTTCCACTTTCAACCCGACCAGGTCGGCGATCTCGAAGAACCGGCGATAGGTCAGTGTCTCCCGGGCAACGCGCCAATAGGTCAGCTGCCAAGTCTGCATCTCATGCAGCTCATGCAGGGCGTTCGTGTCTGCGGCAACCGCGGCGATGGCAGTTTCAATTACCCGCCTGGTTTCGTTTTCCTGCGCAGCCTCGGCAAGCTCGGCCTTTAGGCCGGGCGAGGTCTCCGGCGTCACGACCGCGAAGCGCCGTGCCCATTCGGCAAATTCGTCGCCTTCGGTGCGGGCAAGAACATGGGCATAAGACGGGGGCGTGATCGGGAGCTTGAGGCCGCCGTAGGAGAACGTGATGCCGCCATCGTTCGTGTCGAAATTGAGCCCGAACTTCCCTTGTTCCAGAGCCTCGCCATAGCTCGTCCCCAGGGCCGGCACGAGCAGCTTGGGCGCCGCCCAATCGATGTCGAAGAACTGGGCGTAGTCGCTGGCCTGTCCCCACTCCAGCACGTCACGCCAATAGGGATTATAGGTCGATGCACTCATATGGTTGGGCACGAAATCGAGGAGGAAGCCGAGCCCTTCCGCCTGGAAGGCCGCGATCATGCGTTTGAAGCCCTCATCCCCGCCGAGAACTGGGTCGATGACGCAATCGTCGACCACGTCATAGCCGTGCGTCGACCCCGGCTCGGCCTTGAAGATCGGCGATCCGTAAACATGGCTGATGCCGAGGCGCGCCAGGTATGGCGCAAGGCCCGCAGCCCGCTCGAAGGTCAGGCTGTTGCGGAACTGCAAGCGATAGGTTGCTGACGGGACGATCATGGCGTGCGCGGCCGTTCCCGCGCGACCGCCGATGTCACCGCGCGGAACAGCTCGGTCGCGGCGATCTCGTCGAGAGTCATCGGCAGTTTCCGGCGCCAGTTCGGGTGCTCGTCGACCGTTCCCGGAAGATTGGCTTGTTCCAGCTTGCCTGCCAAATCCTCAATCTGCACCGCGAACATGCGTGATGCCGACTTGGCAAGCAAGGTATGGGTGGTCACCACGACGGTCTCCGGCAGATCGTCGGGGCAGGGGCGGGTCCCATGCAAAACCCCCTCCATTGACGGCGGCAAGAGACCGCACTCGTTGAGTGCCGCGAGAAGACGGCAGCGATCGTTTGCCCGTGCCTCCCGCGCCTGGGCCGCGCTTGCGGGAGAGGCGATCCCCACCCTTGCGTTTTCGTCGATATCGCTCCCCGCCCACCAGCCCCTTAACGTCGGAAGATCGTGCGTCGAGATGCAGGCAAGGGCCCGGTGAGCGTAATCGGCGGGCGCGCGGAAACGGGCGTCCCCCTCGCGCTCGAAATAGAACACGCGGTAACCTTGAATTTCGGCTTCGTGCATCACCTCGCGAAACCCTTCAGGCACCGTGCCAAGATCCTCGCCGATGACGATCGTGCGCCGGGCCTGGGAGACTTCGGCAAGAACGCGAAGCATATCGCCGAGCGGATAGGTGAGATAGGCGCCGTTTCTCGCCTCGATCTCCTGTGGGATCAGATAAAGCCGCTTCAGACCCATGGCATGATCGATGCGGACAGCGCCTGCGCTGCGCATGAGTTCGTCGAGGACATCCTTCAGCGGCTCGCAGTGGCGCGCGGTAAGCGCGGTGGGAGAAAGCGGGGCGAGCCCCCAGTCCTGGCCTCCTTGGTGGAGCATGTCAGGCGGGGCGCCGAGACGGGCTTGTCCGAGCACCGTATCCGGCTCGGACCAGGTATCGGCCCCGTCCGGTGCGACGCCGACGGCAAGATCGAGATAGAGACCGATGCGCATGCCGGCAGCAAGAGCGCGCTCCTGAGCGTGCCGAAGCTGCGTCTCGGCCAGCCATTGCAACCACATATGGAAAGCGATGCGATCGGCATTGTCTTGTCCGAACTGCCGCACCGCATCTGCATCGGCCTTCCGGTACGCCTCAGGCCAGCCAGGCCAGCCGGCAGGATAGCCTTGGCCGACAAGATCTTCCGACAGCGCCTCGTAGAGAGCAAAGCGGACGAGCGGCGCTCCGCGCGCGGCGCAGAACTCGGTGAACCGCGTCATGGCTTCGGGCTCGGACCGTTTAAACACACGGTAGGCCTCGTCCAGCGCGCGCCGCTTAAGCCGTGTCACTTCGGAGTAATTCACGAACTCGCTTGCGCGCGTAGCCGCGGCCGCTTCTCGGTCTGCCGGCACTGCGTATGGCGTTTTATCGAGAGCGATATAGAGGGGATTGAGGAAGCGTCTGCTCGAGGGCGAATAGGGGCTGATACGCGATGGGTCGGCCAGGAACAGCGCGTGGAGTGGATTCACCCCGATAAAATCGGCGCCGGTAGACGCAGCGAGCTCGGCCAGCCGGGCGAGGTCTTCGAAGTCGCCAATGCCCCAATTGCGGTCCGAGCGAAGCCCATAAAGTTGGCAGGTGATTCCCCATACGCGCCCGTGCGCGAGCCAGCCGGGCATAAAGCAGCGCACGTCCGCCGCCGTCGTGCTGTCGGCTGTGCGTTGCGGCGCCGATTGCAGGCTCGCGGCGATCTCGGCCTCGTCCGCGGCTGCGATTCCCAACACGCGCAACAGAGCGCGCTTGGTTGCATCGCTGGCGATGCAGTGTTCGCCTGCTTCGCTGATGTAACTCGGCTCGATACCGTAAGCCTGAGCCAGCCGGTCAAGAGTGTCGCTCATGGCCGGGGCCGGGATTGCGGCGGCACATCGCTGAGCCGCACGACCACAGACCAGGGGGGGAGGGTGCCGGATTGCAAGCCTGCCGACAGGCCCGGGACTGTTTCGTAGATCAGCTTTCCGGTCGCGGCCTGCCGCACCGAGGTTGGAAGCTTCCAGATGTCGCCGCTGAGATTTGCAAATAGCACCAGCTCGCTTCCCTCGCCGAGCCGCCACTGGACGGCAAGCCCTTGCGTGTCGGCGCAAAGCGTCGTGCCGGCATTGCCATCGATGCTCACAAGCCGAGGGGCAATCTCGCGCCGCCGGATTTCGAGCAAACGCCCGACCAGATCGGCCCGCTCGCTATAGGGTGAAGCCGATTGTTTGTCCCAATCGATCTTCGACGCCTGGAATGTCTCTTCGGCATTCGGGTCCGGGATTCGCTTTCGGGTCTCAGGATCCTGAAAGCTTTGCCAACGTCGAAACTCATTGCGGCGTCCCTCGCGAACCTGTTCGCCAAGCTCGCCGTGAAAATCCGTGAAATAGTAGAACGGCCGGGTTTCGCCCCACTCCTCGCCCATGAACAGCAGCGGAATCTGCGGGCTCAAGAGCAGAATTGCGAGCAGGGCCTCTATGGCTTGCGGTGAGGCCAATGACGAAAGCCGCTCGCCGAAGGCGCGGTTTCCGACCTGGTCGTGATTTTGCAGGAAATCCACGAAAGCTGTAGGCGGCAGACCCGCGCTCGGTTCGCCGCGGCGCGCGCCATCGCGGAAGACCGACGGCTCGCCCTGATAGATGTAACCCTCGGCCAGCGCGCGCGCGAGCTTCGCCACCGGAGCCTCGGTGTAGTCGCGGTAATACCCGTCGGACTCGCTCGTCGCGATGACATGGGCGGCATGATGGAAATCGTCGTTCCATTCGCCCGTGTACAATGTCGGCATGCCGTCTTGGCGTGGATGGAGACTGACGATGTTGCGATCGTCCTCGGTGGTCAGATGCACCGGACGATCCCTGATGCGGCTTCGTATCGCGACCGCGATCTCCTCAAGCAAAGACGGCTTGGATTTATCGCGAATCTGATCGATGGCATCGAGGCGTAAACCGTCGAACCGGAATTCCTCCAGCCAATAAAGGGCGTTCTCGATGAAGAAACTGCGGACCGGCGCGCGGTCGTAAGCGATCGCGGCACCCCACGGCGTGTGGTCCTCGGGATGGAAGAACTCGGGCGCATAGAGATGCAGGTAATTCCCGTCAGGACCGAAATGGTTGTAGACGACATCGAGAAGGACCATCAGCCCGCGCGCATGTGACGCGTCGATCAGCCGCTTGAGCGCTTCGGGACCGCCATAAGCGACATGCGGCGCATAGAGCAACACGCCGTCATAGCCCCAGCCGCGATTGCCGGAAAACTGTGCCACAGGCATGAGCTCGATCGCGGTCACCCCGAGTTCGACGAGGTCATCGAGCTTGGCTTCGATGCCGGCAAATGTTCCTTCTTCGGTGAAGGTGCCGGGATGAAGCTCGTAGATGACGGCCTCCTCCCAAGGCCTGCCTTGCCAATTTGAGCTTCGCCAATCGTAGCCGCGCGGGTCGATCAAGAGGGAAGGGCCGTGCACGTCGCCGTCTTGAGCTCGCGCCGCGGGGTCCGGCACGCGCATGCCATCGGGCAATTGGAACATATACCCGGCCCCAGGCCGGACGAGGCCGGTCGAGACCTCGAACCAGCCATCCCCGGCGGGCGTCATAGGCTCGACCATACCGCTCTCGGCAACTACCAAGGAGATCGCATCGAGGGCAGGGGCCCATAGCCGGAAACGCGCGCCGCCGTCAGGTAAGAGCTCGGCACCCCAACTCCGCTCGAACGCGTAGCGTGCGCCCATCAGCGCTTGCCTTCGAACAGAAACAAAGCGCGAGCAGGGAGGGTTACGGTGGCGCCAGGCGCGATGGGATTGTCGTCCGGTTCGATCACGCCACGGG